>CAZNMS010000127.1:0-19680 GCA_964573505.1 uncultured Planctomycetaceae bacterium
TCCGAGATCTGACGATCTCGGCTACGAAAACGCGAAGGTGCGCTGTCGAATTAGTGGCCCAGTGCAATTTGAATTGCAGCGAGGCTTTGGGGCGGATCGACGAGCCTCAACGAAAGCCGGATTGAGTTAGTGATCGAGCTGATTCCTCAATCATCCGCAGTCCGGCTTTGCCATCCGCAGGAAGTCGCGTTTCAACAATCGGACTTTCCTGCGGATAGCAAAGCCGAACTGCGGATGTGCCTATGTAAGTCGAATTGCAGGGCAAAGCTCATCAGCGGCGCGAAGCAACTCGCCTGCGTTGCGCCGTGCAGCAGACACGCAATGTCCGCCTTACTTCGCGCCTAAGAAGCTGAAGAGTCTCTTCTTCGGCTTCTGCTCTTCGACGGATGCGGGCTTATCTCCCGAGGCGCCGGCATCGAGTGCTCCGGCAAGTCGTTCGATCTCTTTTGTGAGTCGCGCTTTCGGTGCATAGGTCAGCAGCGGGACGCCGTTGTTGCGCGATTCGACCATCGTTCCGTAGTCGTTCGGTATCTGCCAATAAACCTGTCGGCCAATCGTCTCGAGTGCCTTGCTGAGACTGATCTGCGTGTCTTGCAAACCGAGTCGATTCACGACGACGCGCACCTTGTCCGCGATCTTGTCTTGCTGATCGAAGAATTGCAGAACGCGGACGACGTTCCTCAAGCACGGCAAGTCGAGCTGCGTCACTAAGAGGATCGCGTCCGATGCTTCCATTGCCGCGAGGTCGAGCGCGTTGAACGACTTGCTGACGTCGATCACGAGATGCGTGAACGTCGCTTTGAGCAGTGCGATGACTCGTCGCAGTTCGTCGGGAGTGAATGGCGCGCGAGTCTCCATATGGACCGGGCGCGGCAACAGGAACGCGCCGCATTCGTGCTTCGTCAACGATCGTTTGAGCAATGCGTAGTCGAGCCGATTGATGTTCTCGGCGACGTCTTGAATCGTGTAGTCGGGGATGATGTCGAGCCATACGTCGGCGTCACCGAGCGCGAGATCGAGATCAATGATCGCGACGTTGTTGCGCGGTTGTTGGGCGAGCACGCAGGCCAAATTGATCGCCAGTGACGTGCAGCCGACGCCGCCGCTCACTCCGGCAATCGTGAAGACTTGACTGCTCTTCGCATGCCCGTCGCCGGTGCGACTTCCGACCGTGACGCGGATGCGATCAAGAGCACTCAGGAAGTCTTCGAGGCTCAGCGGGAAGTTCAAGAACTCTTTCGCACCGGCACGCATCGCGCGCAGGATCAAACTTCCTTCGGACGAACCGCTGACGCACAGCACGCTGCAACTCGGCAGATCTCGCGTCAGTCGGACGACGAGCTCCAATGCCACTTCGGGGTTCGAGTCCAGTGCGATCAACGCGATGTCGGGCTGCGTCTGCAGAGCAACATCGGCGAAGTACTCGTAGCTCGAGCATTCGGCATCGAGCCATACCGTTTCGATCCCGAGCAACATGTTCTTCAACGAACTGCGGCTCGAGTCTTTCGGATCGACAATGGCTAGACGGATGACGTGTTTCATGGGACTGCTTAGCTAGTGAGGGACAAGGCCCGAACTCGGAGACGATTTGAAGACAGTGTGTCGGATGAGAAAAACGTGAGTGCAATCGGTTGTGACTCGAACGGGTCGCGCGGACTTCCAGTCGGTGCAGTCTTTGAGTTGTCGGCGTTCGTCTGACGGTTGCCAGCAAGCACGGGCTAGAAGCCCATGCTACGACGCTATGGCTCGATCAGACTCGGCCGTCGTTTGTAGGTCGGCTTTTGAGTCGACGTCTTCCCGGCCGGTTCTGATGTCGTGCCGGAGTTCGGCGTTGTTCGGTTCGTGATCGGATTCGGAATGCCTCGCGGCGAGAGGCTCGGCCCCGCGTTCGACGTTCCGGTCGACGATGAGTTCGGACGGACTTCAGAGTGCCCCACTTGCTGAGCACCGCCGCGAGTATTGGCTCCCGCTCGCTGTGCATCACGAGTCGGCGGCAACGGTGAGGACGGCGAGCCCTTCGTATTCGTGAAACCGGCTTCTTGCGGGCTCTGCCGAATCTCTTGCACTGGGATCGCCAGTTTCTGAGTTGTGAATTGCTGCTGCTGACACTGCGGGCAGCCTTTGTTCTGACAGCGATCGCAGCCGTCGCCGTAGTTCGGAACTTCAAGCAGTCCCATTCCGAACAACTCACGATCGGTCGGAATTCCAGTGCTCTGTCCGGGATAGACCGGCGGGACAGTGCCGGGATCAAGCGGAGCAACGAGTTCGGGTGTCAGAATTATGACAAGGTCCGTTTCAACGTCGTCGTAGTTGATGCGTCGGAAGAGGGCTCCGGCATAAGGCAACTCGCCGAGGAACGGCACCTTCTGTGTTTGAGCAACCTGCCGTTGCCCGAGCAGTCCGGCCAGCATCAACGTCTGCCCGAACTTCATTTCAACCTGCGTATTCACTTTGCGAGTCAGCAAGCCCGGCACCGTGATGCCCGCGAGAGTGACTGCGTTTGAGAAGTCTCGTTCGCTGACTTCGGGCTGCACTTCCATTCGCACGCGGCCTTCACCGAGCACGATTGGCACGGCTTCCATCGTGACGCCGAAGTCTTTCCATTCGATCGTTGTCGTGCCGAGGCTTTGCGGAACGATGACGGGGAACTCGCCGCCCGAGTGCATCTTTGCCGGTCGACCATTCATCGTGACGAGCGTCGGTTCTGCCAAAACCTTTAAGAGGCCCTCTTTCTTGAGAGCGTCGAAGTAAGCCTGAATCGTCACTGCATCGGTCACAAAGCCGAATGCCGTCGAAGCCGCGCCAATGGATGAATCAGAGAACGTTGCCGAAGTTCCAGCCGGCGTCAGCGCGACGGAGCCCAGTTTCGTCAGTTGTCCCGGAGTGCTCGCGAAGTACGCATTGTCCGTGAGCCCTAACCAGTTCACGCCCATTTGCCGCAACTTCGATCGTTGCACCTCCATCACTTTGCACTTGAGCTTCACCTGCTGCACGCCGCCGACGCGCATCTGATTCAAGACCTTCGGATAAAACTGCTCCGCGATCTCGGTGATCTGAGTGATGTGATCCGGCTGACTGACCCAACCGGCGAGAATGACTCCGTCGTTGATCTTGAACGCATCGACGGACGAGTTCGGAAAGCGATTGCTGATGATGGCCTGCAAGTGGCGAGCATCACCTTTGATGAAGACCTCAATGACGTAGCGCTGATCCTTTTCGTCGGTTAGCAAGAGCGTCGTATAGCCCTGCGCGAGCGCCGACAGACGCAGCTTCGTCGGCGAGAGCGCTTTCACATCGAGCACTTCCGGATCGAAGCCATCAACGCGCTTCAGCTTCGCCGGCGCTTCGATTTGCTTTGCGAGTCGCTCGACCAATTCAACGGTCGTCTTGCGACCGGTGATGACAATGGTGTGTTCCGAAAGCGCGGCCGTATCAGCGTTCGCAGACGCAGAAGCCGAGAGTTTGTCTTGAGCAACAACGGGCAACGTTGAGCTGCTCAAGAAGAGGCCGCAGCCGACGACAAGCAGCACTCGGTGCCAATTGGCACCGCGCCGGCGTTCGGCACATTGGTCAGAAGCGAAGTCGGGACGCACCGCCTCATTGAGAGCGGATCCCCGTCGCCACAAGTTGCCGATGTGTCGCATCCCTGCACCTCGTTCCCCCCGCAGTCCTTGCGGTGCAATAGTTCTTACTCAGTCGGTCGGCACGCAGTGCGTGCTTCGTTCGCGTCCGAAGTCTGTGACCTCAGATCGCTCGTCGCCGAAGTTATGAGACTTCGGTTCGTTCGTAGCCGAAGTCGTCAGACTTCGGACGCAGTCACTGCAAGCTCCGAAATCTGACGATTTCGGCTACGAGATCTTGTCGGCGATCGCTCGCCTTATTTGCGAACCGTCGCCGTGCGCTTCGGCCCGAAGCTCGGACGTTTCTGTTGTGTGCTACTCGATGCCGTTTGAGGCGGCGGCAAAATCGGGCCGGGGCTTTGCACTGCTGGAGTGCTCTGCGGCGGCTCGTCTTGCGGTTCTGCTCCCCCTCCGAAGATCGCCTTCAAACCATTCAAGATCGGATTGCTCGAAGGTGCTTTCGGAGTCGGAGGCAGTTCGCCTTCCGGGTAGTCCACTTCTTCAACGCGTTTCTGATCCCCTGCATAAATCTCGATGCTCCACTTCGGGACCGGCGGCGGTGCCGCAGGTTCCGCAGGCGGAGTGAAGGCAATGCCGGGAACTGCCGGATTGCCTGCTGCCGATTTCTGTGCATCTAGGAACGCCTTCAGAGCGTCCTTTTCTGACTGTGATGTTTCGCCGTCTTCGAGCTTGTCTAAGACCCGCGCAACATCGGCTTCTTCAGGTTTGAACCGATCCTTTTCCTCTGCGCGAGGCGTTGAGTCTTCGCGTGAACGCATCGCCAAATGCAGCTTGCCGACGTCTTCTGCCAGCTTCAGCAATTTGGCCTGCTCCGGAGTCATGATCAGCGTGATCGTCTTCGCCTTCGTTTCCGTACCCGACGACTGATCGCGCTTCTCATCCGCTGCGAGGACTTCGACATACTCCAATACGGTTTTGATCTGCTTACCGAGACCGGTCTGATTGACCGACCGGTACGTCACCATCACATCGACTTTGTCACCCGGTCCGAGCAAGCCGCTGCTCGTCATCGTGTTATCAACGCCGATGGTGATCGCGACCATTCCCGACGGGATCTCGTTCGACAGTCCCTGCTGGCCCTTACGGCTGAGCTTGTCGAGCGTGATGACGTCGCCGGTGAAGGCACGCACCTTGATGCAGCGCTCAATGAATTCCTCTTTGGTCGTGATCACGTTGGGCGGCACGACCGAAACGGGGAACTCGCGGAAGACAGTGTTCTTCTCGTCGAGCTTCGATCCCGGAGTGATCTCCGACATCGCGACGAGCACGTTCACCTTCTTCTCTTCAACGGCCCCGGTTGTCCGGCTAGCGACTTGTTGAAACAAGAACATCGCCACTAGACCGCAACCTGCGGCTATCGCGAGCAACATCACCGAGCGCATTCTCATGGCAGTGCGCCTTCATCATTCGAAGATCGGCAGCAGTCTGGCGGACTCTTCAGCCTATACCGTCTTTGGCAATTGAAAGGGTCTTGCCTGACGGCGACTGCGAAACAAAGTCGCGAGGGAAAATCACTCACGACGAGCAAATTGACTCATGTGAAAGCTAGGTCGCGAAAGCCCTCTGAGCGGGGGAACTTGAGTGACCGAGAGCACAACCGCAGGCTTTAGAAAGAATCTGCCGGTTAGTCAGAAAACTCCGAGATCTCGGGGCAACGCAGCCGTCAGGATCGCGCAGCCGGAACTCCCATCTTGGACTGCTCCGGCTCGACGGAGCCCTCCGACTCAGCGGCACACAGTTCAAGCCACTTCAATAGCGCCGCCGTCAGAACCGACGCGGAACCGAAGTTCTTCTTGTCTTCAATTCTTCTGTCATTCACCGCGAAGGAAGAACGGCAAGCGATCAATAGATCTGCGTCGCAAGAACTCAAGAACCATGAATCCGATCGAGACGGCGATCTCTGCAATGAATGACGATCGCATGCCGCTGAGTCGGAGGGCTCCGTCAAGCCGGAGCACTCCAAGATGCAGCGCCCGGCGGTCTTCAATGCGAAGACTTCGAGTAACAAATCTTACTCACGTCGCCGCGCGTCGGTTCGCTCGCTCAATGGGCGGAGTTGCGATGACGGAATCCCAGTTCGGCCAGTCATCCAATGTCGGCGGAGTGCCCGCTGCTACCAGTTCCTCATAGCGGCGGCGCAGAGGATCCATTCGCCCTTCAGACGCCGCTTGCACCCAGTCGTCGAGCAGCGCTTCTCGCTCTTCGAACTCGAGCTCCCATGAATGCCCCGCTTCACGCATCTTCCAAACGAGATGATGCAAGCAGACCGCAACTGCGACCGAGATATTGAAGCTCTCCGTGAAGCCGTACATCGGGATGCGCAGCACGTCGTCCGCCATTTGTCGGACAGTGTCAGAGGCTCCGAGCTTCTCATTTCCGAAGACGAGCGCAGCAGGCTTCGTGAGTTGATAGGTCTCAAGCTCGCACGTCGGCTCGTGCGGCGAGGTCATCACGATCTGATAGCCGCGATCGCGCAATGATTGCAGGCATGTCGCAGTGTCGTTGTAGCAATGCGTCGTCAGCCACTGGGCCGAGCCGAGTGCGACTTTGTCATTCACTTCATACTTCGTGTTGTTCTCAATGATGTGAATGTCTTGCACGCCGAAGCAGTCGCAACTGCGAACGCACGCGCTGGCGTTGTGCGACTGATAGATGTCCTCAACAACGACGGTCAGAAACCGAGTGCGTTGTCGGAGCAATCGCGGCAGCAACTCGCGGCGATGATCTGAAAGAAAGCTGCCGAGATAAGTCCGCAAATTGCGATCGAGCCGAGGCATGAAGTCTCCTTAGGAAGAGTCGCGGAATCACTTCGCGATTTTGCGTCGCGTAGATCGGACGCCTACGTCCGACAGCGACGCAGCACGGACGTAGGCGTCCATGCTACGAACTCGGGAAGTGCTTCATCGACAATCCCTTAATCGCAGCCGTCAGTCGGAAAGCACAAAGGCAACGGCCGCGCGGCTCAGTTGAAGTTCCCGGTCACATAACCGCAAGGCTCCCGCGCCGACGTCTTTGCGAGAATCAGCCGACGCGTCATCGAGAGCACTCGCACTCTGCAATCCCGGATCACCCGACTGATTGAGTGGCAGCGAAGGCGTCTCACCGGAGCCCTTTTTAGCGCAGCGCTTCGCCCGGCGCGTTCAAGCAGCCGAGCTTCTGCCGCAGCCGGTTTCCGATGTCGCAACTGCGTCACTTCGCTCGTGATCGGCGGCAAACCGCACGTCATCGCGAAAGCCGCGAGCGGCAGTCCGTGCGTCGCATCGGGGCCGCACGGAACAAATCGGTGTAATCGTTACGACCGGCATCGGCGTGATAATCGGTCATCTCGATTGGTGCGGCGGCGGCTTTTGCCCAATCCTCAAAAATAGGACGCATAGAAGGAGCAAGTTCCGGCGTTTAATGATCGAATCACTTTTAACGACGCGAGGCATTCTCGCATCACCTATGGAGCAGCTCCCCATGTCCGCCTATGCCACTCAAACATCGCACAATCGAGGCTTCCTCCGTTCGAACGGAGTCGAGGTCAGCGTGTTCGCCATGATGGCCGGACTCGGCGTCGCGATGTTCCTCGCGCTGACCATCCTCGGCGGCGACGGCCCAACATCGCTCGGCGAGACGCCTCAAGGCGAGTCTCGCCAAAACGCAGCCGAGCCGGCTTATCAAACCGGTCCCCTAACAATCGGCGGCACCGGCTCAAGAACCCCGTCGGACCAGTAGGTCGAGATCCCCTCTCGCCCCGCAGAACGGCGGAAGAGTGACCGAACCGCTGATGAACGCTGATAGGACGCTGATAAAGACAAGAACCCATTCTCTCTCTCGGCTCCCGGAAGAGGCGTTGATTGATTGAGAATGCAGCAAAGGCTTCTCTCGTCTTCTTCTCTGCATGCTTCAGTTCCAACAGTCTTCAGTCGGAATGAAACAGAAGCCCGCGAAGAGCGAAGAGAATTACTGCCGGAAGTTGCTCTGCGGCGCGAACACAGCGTCATCTCAGCAGGCTGTCATTAGCGTTACATCAGCGTCGATTAGCGGTTCGTTGTCTTAACCGTCCGCAGCACGGCGGAAGGGTGAGCGAACCGCTGATGAACGCTCACGAGACGCTGATGAAGACAATTCGCGATCGCACGCACTACTTCACTTCGACCTTCACTGAGCCCCAGAAGGCGTCTTCGTAGTGCCAGTCGGTCGGGTTGCCGTGAACTTCGAGGACGATGTTCTTCCCGGCGAAGCGCGTGAGGTCGACTTCGTATTGAGCCCATCGATCTTTTGCAGTGTTGACGTCGATCGACGTGCGGAGCGCGTCCTGTCCGTCAGCGACGACGGCAAGTTGCCAATCACCTTCCGGATGCCGCGCGCAGCTCAGTTTCAGGACTGTCGTTTTTCCTACAGGCACGCTGAGCGGTGATCGCAGGATGCTCGGCTTGCCTTGAGCCGGCGGCATGATGCGCACGGCTTCGCGACCGTAGATGTCGCGCAGATGCTTGATGGGCTCTGAGGTGAGATCCGTCGTGAATTGCGGCGCGACTTTCGAGAGCAGCGACGAGTACTCCCAAACGGTTGACGTCTGCGCGATTAACTTCGGATCGGGCGGAGTCGTCGGAGCAGCGGCCGGTGCCGGATTCCATTCGGTCAGCCAACTGAGATCTGCTTGCGTCCGCGCGAGATAGATGCCGTCGAAGTACGCGGCTTCTCCGTCCGGACATTGGAAGCCGAGTCCCGTCACGGTGAACGAGCCGAACTCACCGAACATGTCGCGAAGATACGCATCCCAATTGCCGCTGATCTTCTTGTCTAAACGCAGCACCGGTTGCGGCGGCTTCGAGTCTTTGCCGATGTCGTACTGGTAGCCGACGATCGCTCCGCGCGTATCAACCGAACCGGGACGCCGCGACTTCAAGCTCGCGACCGAGAGTGCTTCGGGCCGTTTCACTTGATCGGGTCGAACACCGAGTTCCCCGTCATGCGCGACCTGCATGCCGATCGCATCGCCGCCGACTTTCTTCCATGCAAAGCGGAAGAAGCGGTACTCACCGAGTCGCGGCGTCTCGCGAATGCGATAGCTGACTCCGGGCAAGCGGCCATTCATTCGCTCGCCTCGCGCGAGCTTGAGTGCCGCACTTCCGAGTTGCTTCTCTTCCGTTGAGAGCGTCAACGGGCCTTCGCCTTCGACGAACTTCTCCGGGAAATCCGCTTCATCATCGAAGATGCGCACGAGTCCCGGATGATGCGCGAGCAGCTTTGCTCCGCGCCAATCAACGCGCGATTTGTCGCCTTCCGCGATCACGATCACGCTCAGATCAACCGTCTTCCCGCGAACCGCTGTGACCGGAATCAGAATCGGATCGGGCTCCATTCGACCGGGTCGCTCAGGCACCATTGCTTCGCCGAGTGCTACTCCGTCCGCTCGCACTTGAACGCGAGTCGGCGTTGTGAGATTCGGCCCTTGCCGCGTCGCGACGAGCGCCAGCCAACGATGCTCGGGTTTGATCTGCAGCTTGCGACTGAGCACCACAAACTTGTCGGTCGGCTCGAAGTCGACTCGATAATGAGGATCTTCCGGCAGCAGCGCGTCCCAAACGTTAGTGAGTTTGACGGTCGGCTTCGGAGCCGGTTGCTCGGGCTCTGCCGCGACGAGCGATAACTGCCCCGCGATCGACCAATCACGCAGAGACGGCAAGCGCTTTGCCGCGCGCGCTGCGACTTCGGTTTTGAGCTTCGCAGGATCGAGCCGCCATTCAGGTTCGAGCCAGTCGATGCAGTCACGAATGTCGAACGGATCTCCGCCCGCAGGCCGCTCAGCAACAGCCGGATCGGCGAGTAATTTTAATGTCACTCCGGCATCCGCTTGAGCGACGACCGGCAGCCAATTGCTATCGACGACCTTCTCGCTGCCAATCAGCAGATCGCTCCGATGCAGAGGCGCCGCCACATTGTTTGAGTACGCGATGACCGACCGCGCCGAACCGCCCTTCTTCACAACTTGATCGAGACCGCTTTGCACTCGAAACGCCGTCACGACCGGATGCAGTGCAAAGTCGAGTTCCGTCGGAGCATGCACTCCGAAGCCCCATCCGAAGAAGAGGCCATTCACCTTTAATGCTGTGCCTTGCACCGAGCGGTCGCGCCGCAGATCCCATCCTTGACTGAGGATCGGCTTTGACCGAGTCGCATTCGGAACAAACAGCGTTGCCGCGGGTTCGGTCGCAGCAAAGAAGCGCCAAGAACGAGCGACTCGGAACGGCACGACAATCGGATCCAAACTCCATGCCGGTTGCAGCAGCGGGAACCAGTCATCGGGCTTATTGCGATCGCCGACAAACTGCTGTCGATAACGCAACGTTGAACTCGTCAGCCGCATGCCGTCTGCGGTCTCGACCTGCATCAAGCGACCGGTCAGCTCGGGGCTCAGCACCGCGAGTTGCTCGAACCATACGTCCCAACTAGAGCGTTGCGGGTAATGCAGTTCCGCGACTTGAGCGAGCACATACGACTTCACGCCATCATCAGTCAGCAGCGTGATTGCGCCCTTCGACCATCGAATGTTTTTGAAGCGCACCTGACTGCCATCGCGCAGAAAGATCGTGCCCGGTCGATAGTCCTTCGGCCCGCCTGCAAGCCGCTCCCAAACAATGCGTTGCACCCAATCGGTCGAGACGCGCACGAACCCCGACGGAGCGACGTTCGGTAAGTCGATGCTGACTGTCGGCTCGACAACGAGGTACTCGCCGAGATTCTCAAACGCATCCGTCTGCGACGGCTCATAGTCCGCAACGATGCCCGGCAGGACGTCTCCGCCCGCGAACTCGATGAAGGCTTTCGGAGCTGCCGTCACGGGTTGAGCTTGATCAATCACCCAGCGCAGCGGCTTTGCCGCATCGAATATCGGCAGCGTTGCGAGCTTCGGTTGAACGGTGTCATCCGCCCAATCGGTCGGCTTATCCGCCGCGACGCGCGAGCCATCTACAAACTGTCCGACAAACCGTTGCTCGGGCGGGAACGACTGAGCGAAGCCTGCTGTCACGCCGCCAACAATCACCGTCACGAACGCGACGGCACGGATCAAATTCATGCTGCTTACCTTTGTCTCAAGCTGCACTGAGCGAGTTACGAGATGCACTCTCTCGTTCGTCGCCGCGCCGTCGTAACGACATCGCAAATCGTCTGCGTCCTCGAGGAGCAATCGCAGAAACGTCATCGGCGAGAAACGCTTTATCCCCCGTGCGAGCGAAACTGAAGTCATTGACCGTTCGCTGCGTTCCTCATCTCAGCCGCAAAGTGAGCGAGCGACGAAGGCGAGTCACTCCGCAGTTCGCCTTTATTCGGTCACAAGTACAGACGCCAACAACGCCCGCGCTCCAATTATCCCGCTACGGATCTATACCCTGAGCAGCCTTAACTCCCCTCGCTCGGCGCATAGACTGATCACTCACCGCATCTAAGTGTCGCAATTCCTACACCCAGTTCTGCGACACTCCTTCCTGCAACTACTCACCAACCAGAGTTCAAACATGCTCTCAACCAATCGCTTTTGGTCGCTGCTGTTGCTGTTCGCAGTCTCGATGTCGTCATTGGTGAGCGGCGACGACGCTCGCACTCAGAACGCGGCGAAAGAACGCGAAGCATTGGCGCGTTTCAATGATCTGATCGGCGGTTGGAAAGGCGCGGGACAACTCAAACGCAACTCGACGCAAGGCACATGGCGCGAGACTTCCGAGTTCATTTGGAAGATCGATAAGCAGTCCGCTGCGATCGAGTATCGCGTGAAGGACGGCAAGCATTTGAAGTCCGGTTTGCTCAGTTGGGACGCAGAGTCGAAGCAGTTCAAGTTCACTGCCGAAGCGCCCGATGGTTCAAAGCTCGACCACTTCGGCAAGCTCGAAGAGAACGCGCTCGTCCTCGAATCGAAGGCGAAGCCGGACGGCAACGTCTCGCGCATCACGATTCGGCAACTCAATGAACTCCGAGTGATCGTGCTATTCGAGTCGCGCAAAGAGTCGCAATCGCTTTATCACCGACTGGGAGAAGTCGGCTACACGCGCGAAGGAGCGAAGCTCGCATCGTCAGATCAAACCGGTCCCATCTGCGTCGTGAGCGGCGGCGTCGGAACGATCAAAGTCTCGTACAAAGGCGAGATGTACTACGTCTGCTGCACCGGCTGCCGCGACGCCTTCAACGACGATCCCGAGACCTTCCTCACCGAATACAAAGCCCGCCTTGAAAAGAAGAAGGCGATGAAGAACTAACGAGGCTGCGTCTGAGACCGATAGTCGCTTTTCACTTCGCGAAAGAGCGTCTTCATTGCGGCGAGCTCTCCAATGTCGGACTTTCGGCGAGGTTCATTTCGGTCTCGCATTGGGTCGCAGAGCCGCGCCCGTTAGGAAGCGGAGTTTTGGCTATTTCGTAACGGATTCCGCTTCCTGACGGGCGCGGCTCTCAAACGTCGCATGTGAACCATGCTGGACTTTCCGTCCGTCAAAAAAGAAGCACGACGGACGCGATGTCCGTCGTGCGACTAAGAATCTCATTGCGGCTCGCGGCTTACTTCGCGATGGCGATTGTGTGCTTCACCGGGACGAGGTGCTTGCGGGCTTCGGCATCGAGTTCTGCCTGACGCGCATGCAGACGAGCAGTCACGGTTTGCAGAGCGCCGATCAGCTCAGCGTCGTTCTTGAGTTCGCCGGGAACAAAGCGGTGATTCGTGACGACTTGCTTGATGAGATAGGTCTCGAAGTTCTGCTTGTTGCCGACCGCTCCATTCAGCTTTTGGAACGCTCCGTCAAACGGCGTTTGTGAGAACTCGGCATTCAAGTTGATGCCCTTCTCCAGTTGCTCGCGCGAGAACTCCTTTGTCTCTGCGCCCCATGTGACCTTTGCCTTCTCTGCGTCGAGACCTTTGACCTTCAGCGTCAGTCGGTTGAGGTCTTCGTTAAACGGCAAGAACGGAACGATGCTGCGCGTGCCGTTTGAGTTCTTCGCGTCTCCTTCGAAGCAGAACGGCCAGCGCGTGCTTTCGAGTTCAACCTTACCGCTCTCGGACGAGAGCACCTTATGTCCGTTCGAAGCCGTCGCGGCTCCCTTCATGTCGACCGTGATGTCGCCAATGTTGCCGTCGACGCCGAGTCCCTTCAGGAAGGCATAGGCCATTGCGAGCTGACCGTTCGGGCCGGGATGAAAACCGTCGCGACCGCAGACGTCGTATTCGTCGCCCAATGTTGCTTTCGCCTTCTTCATCGCGTCGATCATCGCGTCATGCACATTGGCGAAAGATTGCTTGTGCTCAGCGGCGAGCTTCTTATCGATGTCTCGCAAGCGCGAGAGGTTCTCGTTGTAGCCCTCGGCAGAGTTGCGATCGCCGAACTGCGGGCGAGTCCCGAAGAACTTCGTATCAACCGCGCCGGGAGAACCGACAACAACGTTCTTTACTCCGACGTTCGGCAGCTTCTTGAGGATGTCGCGCATCGCGTCCTCATAGGCTTTGCCAATGTTGTCGTTGTAAGGCTGATAGCTGCCGTCATTCATGCCGTAGCACAGCGTGACGACCGTCGGCTTGAAGCCGGCGAGATCATTCTCCAATCGGCTCGCGAAACCGGGAGCACGCTCGCCGCTCCATCCATATTGAAAGACGCGAACGTCCGGCACTCCCGAGCAGGCCAGCAAGTAGCACTCGATGTACTTCGAGTAGAGCTTCTGCTCGGTGATCGAATCGCCGACGACTGCCACTCGCGAGCCGGGCGTGACGAGCGAGTCCGCCGCCAGTGCATCAGCCGCAATCGCACCTGCCGCTGCTGTCAGTCCGACTGCCCACAAGCAGACCCGCAACGCCATCGAAACCACAACCTTCATGAGTCCGATCCTCTCCGTGAGATGAGTTGAGTTCTCGCGTCCCCGTGACGCGCGGGCGGAGCGTAGCGGTCATCTGCGCGAGCGATAGCTGGCGCTGCATCGGGCGAGAGGCGATAGGCAAGAGCGAACGGGGTAGTGGCGAACGCGAGTTTGACGATGTCAACGACTCACGAGCACGCAGCGGCAATCTTGCTGCGATCAACTACGGCTTCACTTCGGTGCTTTCGCCAGTCGCTGTATCGAGCAGCCATGCTCGACCGTGATCGTTGTCGTCGGTGCCGAAGGCCGCGAACTTCTTGCCGTCAGCAAGCGAGACGAGTTGAGAGATCTGCTCTTCTCCGCCGTCGAGCGACCATGTCGTAATTTTTCCATCCGGCAGAGTGAGACGAAACACCGTCACACCGCGATAGCCGACGACGGTCTCAGCACCGATGTAACGCGGGTTCGGAATAACGCCGTTCTCAGCAACCTTCGTCACTGCGAGCGTCTCGATGTTGATGACGAAGGCTTGATTCTCGATGACGACATACGCTTGCTTGCCATCCGGACTCACCGCCAATTCGCGGAGCTTCAATGCGTCCGAATGCAGCGTTGCCATTTCGTCACCGGTCTCAGCCGAGAACACGACCAATCGCACTCCGTCGCGGGCAACGGCGATGACCCGCTCGCCGTTCTGAGTGATCACCGGACGAACAGACGACGATACCGCAAAGCGAGCCATTTGTTTGTGCTGAGTCAGGCTCCATGTGACGACGTCCGCATTGAGCCGAACGATTGCGACCTTTCCATTGCCCGACACTTGCGGCAGATCGTTCGACATCGGGATCGCATCGGCTTGAGCCGGCGGCTCTGTATTTTCTGTGACATCCCATGCGGCCAACTTGCGGTCGATCAGAGCAAACACTGTCGGCTCTGCCGCATGCGCCATGAATCGACCGCTACGTCCGAGCGGCAATTCCTTTTCGATCTTGTTGGAGTCGACATTCAGCAGTTTCACGTTGCCTTGCTTTGTCCAAATGGCGATTTGACTGTTGCTCGTCGCCGCGATCGAAGCCACTTCGTCCGAGGACGCAGCAGCAAGCACATCGTTGCCGGTCAGTCCCGACACCTTTGTCAGCATCCAAATGCCGCCCGAGACCGCGAGCAGAATCGCTGCTCCCATTGCGAGCGTCTTGCCGGGCATTGCTCCGGCGACGATATCGGGGAGCAAACCGTTGAACCGCTTGCCCCAGCTTTGCATGAGCGAAGCCTTCGGCGCTTGCAGTCCGAGATCTTCAAACGCTTTCTCAGCAGCCGCTTTCACCATTTCTTCCGGGTCATCGAGCAGCGGCTTGATTGCAGACTCCGCTTGCTTCGCTCCCAACTTGCCGATTGCCTTCACAGCGTGATAGCGGACTTCCGGCAGACCGTCCTTGAGCATCGCCATCATCGCCGGAAGCGACCGAGCATCATTCACAATGCCAATCGCGATGACGGCTGCGATGCGGACCGACGCTTCTTCGCGCAGAGCTTGTTCGAGTTGCGGAAGAGCTTGCGACTTCGCGGTCTTCGCGAGCGACTTCAAAGCCGCGCCGCGCACGTCCGGCGCGAGATCCTTTGCGAGTTCTCGCAGTGCTTGTACGGAGTTCGGATCCGCGTATTCGCCGAGCACATCAGCAGCCAGTCGACGAACAGCAGTCGCCGCGATCGGAATGACGGGCAAGAGGTGCTCGATCATGCCGCTCGGTTTTACTCGGCGCGCCCATCCGAGGATTTGTCGCTGCTGCTCAGCGACCGGCTCTGCCAATAACGGAAGCAGCACGCTTCCCGCGCTCTCATCGCCGAGCGAGCACAACGTCTCGAGGATCGCTTCTTTCTCTGCGCCTTCAGCGGTTGGCAGCATCGACATGATTGGCTCGCACGCTCGCGCGTCGCCGATTCGTCCGAGTGCTGCCATCGCTCGGCAGCGAATCTCGGAACTGTCCGAAGACAGCTTTGCGAGCAGCGGCTTGACCGCCCGCGCATCAGCAACGCGCTCCAGTGCCATCATCGCATTGACTTGAATGACTTCATCCGGGTCATCAAGCAACCCGATCATCGCGCCGATCGCGCGCTTGTCCCCAATGCGTCCGAGCGCTTCGAGTGTGTAAGCACGCAACGGTCCGCTCGTATGATTGAGTGCGTCGAGCAGCACCGGCACCGCAGCCTCATCACCCAGTCGCCCCAGCAAGACAACAGCATCAAGCAGCATGCCGCGATCTCGGCGTTGAACGACATCTTGCAGCGGCTGTGTAATCACCTTTCCCATTCGCACGAGAGCTTCAGACGCATGCAGCTTCTGAATCGGATTTGAGAGCCCGCTTCTCAGTAGCGGCCTTACGAGAATGGGTTCCGCGAATGACTTTGTTGCGCGAATGGCTTCACTGACAACATCCTCTTCTTGATCCATCAGCAGTTGCAGCAGCAGCGGTAAGCCGCGCGGATCGGCGAGTTCCGCAACTGCTTCAGCGACCGCTATCCGCACAATGGCGAAGTCATCCTTGAGTGATCGCTGAATGAGTTCGATCGCGCGGACATCATGCGACCTGCCGAGTTCTGCGATCGCCTTGCGACGCTGTTGTGCCTCGGCCTCGCTAAAGACACTGTTGACGACCAATTGCTTCTCAAGCTTCTTGAGGGTCGCGCCTGAAACGGTCTTCTTCAGCGTGACCTCTTGCGGTGCCGCTTCGAGTTGCCGAATCGCGGCTTTGACGTCGCTCTCCAGCGCGAGTCGCTCGGCTAAGGCGTCCGCATCAAAGTCATCGTCTTTTGGGACGAGCACTGGCTTAGAGCAGTGGGTGCACTTGCGCCGGCGTCCCGCCCACTCTGCCTTCACGCGAAACGATCCGCCGCATTCGCATGTCACAAGAATGACATCCCCGGCTTCAGCGGGCCGCGATTGTGTAGCGACGGGTTCGGACTGCGGAGCGGTGCTCGGCGCGGAAGCCGTCGGTTGCTGAGCCGCGATTGGCTTCGACGGAGCGCCGTTGCGAGTCACAGCAGGCTGCGGCGTGACTACTGGCTGACTCACCGCAGCAGGCCGTGCTTGAGCGGGCGCGGCAGCAACGGGGGCCGCGATCGAGACAGTGCGCGGCACCGATGAAGTCGCCGAACTGTGAGCGGCTGACGGACGTGACGCCCCAATCACGCGAGGCCCGGAAGAAAGGATCGTCTTCCCGTTCACCAATCGCGGACCGCTCGGCGCCGGAGTCACTGTTGTCGTCGCCGGTTTCGCAATGTTGGTTGGCGCGACTGGATCGGTCGTCGGTTTGTTCAAAGGGAATCGAAAGCCGCATTCAGAACACTTCAGCAAGGCGGGCTTCACTCCCTTACCGCACTGCGGGCAAGCCTTCTCGCTTATCGGGGTCATGTCGTTTCCTAAAGCGGTTTTGCACCCAAATTACAGCTCGTCGCTCGGTGCTTGTTCGCGCGAGTAACAATTCTGACAACAAAAGCCCGCACACCGAGACAACGCCTCAATGCGCGGGCATCTGATACTTCCGTTGTCCTGCTCGACTGACTGCGTCTCGAAATCTGTCAGTCGTCAGCTTGAGAACTCTCAAAGAAGCGAACCGTCGTGCCTTATTCGAAGTTGCCCTTCGAAGCGGTGTCGGACTGCAACAGCGGCCCCGAGTAGACTTCGAACGGCTGCAACTCGACGACGCCGTCGGTGTAGCCAACAGTCTTCGCCAGTGTCTCAATCGTTCCCGATACACCGAAGCCGGGATTCACATAGCCATCGCCATTGAGGTCGTTGACTTGCTTCACGCTGCCATCAGCCATCAGCAGATTCAGATTGCCGTTGTGATGGGCGTACCAGTCGCGAGTGTCTTGCAGCACCATGCCGCTGATGGCGGGAGTGGTTGTCGCGTAGGCAACGTTGCTCAAGTACTTCGTCCAATCGAAACTCGTGGCCGAAGTGTTCGTGCCGAGAACCGGGTAGCTCTTATGGATGAGAGCTTGAATCGGCTGATTGACGTCCATCGGCTTAATGAGCGTGCCGTTGTAGTAAGACGGACCGTCGTTTGAGGCTTCCGCCAACAACGTACCGATTTGCAACTCGCCGCCGAGATTCGCGGTCAAGAACGCTTCCTTCGCATCACCGCGGCCGCCGTCACCGATCAACGGAACGTTGCTCGAAGGAATCGAACTGCCTTCAAGCAGACGGAGCGTCAACGGCCCCATCGTGTTGGTGTGCTCTTTCCATCCGGCCTTGCCGCCCGAAACGTTATTCGCGTCGTACAGACCGGCGGCGTCTGCTGTCGCAACACCACTGTTATTGATGACCTTCGGGGCGCTACGAGTGAGGAACCAACTGGTGGCGTAGTTGGTGTTGTAGCCGTTCTTCACCATCTCAGAGACGGTGTTAATGCGGTCGGTCGAGTTCGCCGCACCAAACGTTGCCGATCCCGTGAACTTACCGACGACGCCGTCTCGCTCGAGCGGAGCTCGCGATCCGTCAGCCGTGCTGGTGCCAAGAATATCCAGAATCTTTTCGGTGCTGCGGCAAGGATTCGTCGGGCACAGCATGTTGCCCGGAGTACCGGCCTTCATCGAGATGATGTCGGCAACCCAGCCGAATCGGTCCATCGCACCGTCGCGGCTATTGTCCCATGAACCGGTGCAGAGTCGCGTTGCCGGATCCTTCGATGCGAACGAGTGCAACGCGATGCCGAACTGACGCAGGTTGTTTTTGCACTGTGTGCTGCGAGCAGCTTCGCGAGCCGACTGAATCGCCGGCAGCAAGAGCGCGACCAGAATGGCGATGATCGAGATCACCACCAACAACTCGATGAGCGTGAAACCCGCTCGATCCTTCTTCCCCGTGAACTTCTTCATGAATCTCTCCTGAACCTTGTGTGAGAACGAGAACGTGACTTCGAATGTGTTTCGGCGGTGCGCCTGTAACAGCAATTGCAACCCGCAACCCTGAACGCTCGCCTTGAGACTGAATTTTGCGAACCGACGGTCATGCCCGATGCCTGATATGTGCCCGTCGACCTCCTTTCGCAGGCAGTGCTCTCGTCCCTGAAGCCGCTGCCAATGTGTTTGTTCTCGCAGACTGTTCGCTGCGAATGACTGCTCGATGAATCCTGCGAATGACGCTTCTCTGCGTGCTGTTTCATTCGCGAGCGGGCTTTGCGTCCCCGCTGTTGTGACTCGCAAGTTAGGTCTGAGTTTCGAGGACCTTGTGTTGCTGCTGTGAAGACTTCGTGAATCACAGAACTCGCGACTTGCTTCTTTGTTTTCGCTCCGGTCGAGCATTCGCTCGCTGAGCATGTAGCAATTCCGACATTCTTCGGCGGCTCTTCGAGAGTGAGCGTGTCGCCTCAAAGCTCGCCTGCATCAGTTATCGCTAGAAAGATGAAGACCGCGTGAAGACAGCTTGAAGACTCAGGGTCGGAACGAAGTCCGATGCCTTGATGCGAGAGGTTGCGTCGAGCCTGCCGACACTTGAGGTAACAAACATTGCAGGAATCGGTTTGTTCGAACTTCAATCCGCGCCATCGTGCTGTGACCTCTGATGGAAGCACGCTGCTCCTTTGCCTCGATTGCGTTCCTCTTGAGAAAGCCGACCGATGCCCCGCGTTCTTGTCATCGCCGCGAACTCCTTCATTGGTAGTCACGTTTGCCGAACTCTCAGCAGTCGCGGCGCGGATGTGCTGCGAACTCGTCGCATGCCGGATGAATCGGGCGAGTTCATTGCGTGCGATCTCACCAATCAGCAGTCGATCGAGAACGCGTTGCTGCAAGCTCAACCGGATTGGGTCGTTCAATGCGGAGCAGCAACGGCGTCACGCGATACGCGCGAGCTTTATCAAACGCATGTCTTCGGCACGCTCAATCTGCTCGAAGCGATTGAGAAGCATGCGGCTCATGCCCGAGTGCTCTTAATGGGCAGCGCGGCTGAATACGGATCACTGCCACTCGACTGGCTGCCGCTGACTGAGGACCGACTACCGAATACTTCGTCCGCCTTCGGTGCTTCAAAGTTGGCTCAAACTCAACTGGCTCAAGCAATCTGTGCCGAGAAGCGACTGCGAGTTGTGAGCGTCCGCCCTTTCAATGTCATCGGGCCGGGCTTACCCGACATCTATTTCGCGGCATCACTGTCGAAGCGACTTCTCGCCGCGCGCGCCGCATCGCCATCGACCTCCACCACCGATCCCACGACATCGCG
>CAZNMS010000128.1:0-19656 GCA_964573505.1 uncultured Planctomycetaceae bacterium
TGCGACGCAGAGCGATTGAGCGATGTCGGAGAGTCGCCTTTCGCTCCGCGAAAGGCCGCTTTTGCGGAGCAAAAGCCGACACTCCCTTTCGCAGCGTTCTCGACCCGCAGTCGAAGACGCCGAATCACTGACCCGACTATGCCTGCGCGTTCCGTTTGTTGCCGACCGAAGCTCTGCTATTGAGCCTTGAAGCATGCGTCTGACCTCTGCCCCGAAAAGTAGCTTGGGATTCCATCCCGAGCCGCAGCGGGACGACGTTCACTTTCATTGGTTGAAAGGGCCGTCACGAGGGAACTCGCAGTCTCGTTTTCATCCCACACAACGTCCTTCGGACATAAGGAACTGCTTTGAACTCACCGGAGCCCATCATGCTGTCATGCGTCGTTCGACGATTCGTCTCCCGCATTTTGAGTCTGAGTCTTCCGCTCTTCGTGCTCGCCGTAGCCGCGACAACTGGACTCGCTGCGGATCTCAATCAATGGTCGAAGAAGCCCGCTGACTGGAACGGGGCGTCGATTGAGAAAGCAGCCGTCACCGCGACGGCTTCGAATTGGAGCTATCTCGTCGCGCCCGCCGAGACGGTCGATGTCGAACTCGGTGTGAGTATCACAATTACCGAGACCGCGAAGTTTGCTCGGTTCTTCGGCGAAAGTTGGTCGGTATGGCCCGATCACACTTACGGAGACGGCGGCTTTGAAGCAGGCGTTTTGATCCGCAGCGGTCAGCGCGAGGCGTACCCGCAGGAGTTCGGTTATCGCGCACAGCTTTCTCACAAGTATCAACAAGTGGCGCTCGTGAAGTATCCCGACGGCGGATATGTCCGCTCGGTCCCGTGCGAAGTGAAGCTCGGCACGCCGCACCAATTGAAGGTCAGCGCGAAAGGCAATCGCATCTCCGTCAGCGTTGATGGCGTTACGAAGATCGACTTCACCGAGACACTCGCGCCGCTGATGAAGGGCCGCGTCGCGATTGGGAGTGCGAGCAATTCGAAGGTCCGCATTGAAAACGTCGTCGTCACCGAATTACCGACGACCGCTCCGGATCTCTCGCGACCGGCACATCGACCGAACTTTGCCGTGCGCAATTGGCTCGGCGGTCGGCAGTGGGTCTTCGACGGCGACGAACCGATCCTGCTACTGCCTGCTCCTGAATCGATCTCGATTAATAATGTAAAATTGCGACCGGGATATAAGCCGCAGCTCAGTTGGAACAGTCACTGGGACACTCAAAATCAAGGCGCCTACAAAGAAGCCGAAAACACTTCGGTCGATGTGAAGTCGTCCGGCGGCGGCGAGTCGCTCGTCGCGACATGGCGCGGTAAGCACACTGGCAATCGCTTCGAAACGCGCACCAAATTGACGGTCGGGTATGACGCTCCGCGAGATACTTATTTTTATGACACCGACAGCAGTCTCGAAGTCTTTGCAGGTCAGCCTTTTCATTTTCGTTATGGGTATGACTTCGAGCATCACACTCCACTCGATCCGTTCAATTGGCAGTATCTTGTTGCCCGGAAACGCGGCGGCGAGCTTTATCATCGGCCCGTCTACCCGATTGATCCCGGCCCGCAGAACGATCTTGAAACGTATCACGGCTTGCGCGTTTGGTACGGGCGCCATAACGAAAGCATGCAGGTTGCTCCCGCCGTCGAGTATCACATTGACCCCGGATGGAACCCGATCATTCTGAACGACGGCAAGAAGTCGCAACGCCCGCTGAATACTGCTGTCTGTGCCGCCTTCTATGATACCGGAGTGAGCTTCGCGCCCGAGACCGCTGCTCCCGGCACGAGCGTCCGCGTCAAGTATCGCTATACCGGTTACCCGGCGACTGAAGCGAAGTCGCTCTTCGAGCAATCGAAGGTTTATGAAAGCCATACACTCGATCCGTCGCACTATTACATCTTCGCGGACGAGTGGCCGAAGTTGACTTTCAGCAAATTCGAGCCGATGAGCAAAACATGGATTTACGGGCGCACGCCTTTCATGACCGCTCATAATACGCGCCCGACTTACGAGCTTGTGCAGAACTGCGGCGCAGGCAGCGGCAACGCGATGCGACTCGGCCCCGCCTCATTTGCGAAAGCCAATTGGCCGATGCCCGCGCCGCTGACGAAAGGCCGCTATGCCTTCACCGCGTTCGTGAAGTCGATCCACGCGCACGGCCCCGGAGGCCGACTGGAATTCGAAGCGACTCAAGCAAAGACGAACAAAGTCCTCGCGAACGCGAAGCACTTCGTCGGCAACGGTTCTTTCGACTGGAAGCCGAGCGGCTTTGTGTTTGATCTCGCGGAAGACGCGGCCGCAGTGAGCTTGTCCTTCGGCAACTCGGGCACGGGCGAAATGCTCGTCACTGATGTTGAACTCAAGCCGCTCTCGGCCGAGTCGCCTTTACCCGCCGGCATTACGTCGAAGTCGAATGATCAACCGCCCGAGTATGCAACGGCGCCCGCCGGTGCGATCGCCGACTATCGGATGCAAGAAGGTCGCGGACACTTCGTCTTGAACTCGGCAAGGAGTTTCCTCGGCCATTTAGATCTCGCGAATATCGACTGGGTAACAGACGCAGGCCGCCCGGCAATTCGCTTCGCTGAAAATACAACAAATCGCAAAGACTACCGGCGAGACAGCGGCCTCAGCCGAAGCTACCTCAGCCATCCGGGATATGCCGGCAAAGACACTTTGCCGATTGCTCTAACCGGTCATCACGGAGGCGGCGAAAAGATGCAGGGCCTCACGCTCGCTGCATGGATCAAGCCCGCCGCTGAAATGGGTAAGAGCACTCACGGCGGCAAAGGCGACGTCATCGGCTACGGAGCCCGCCGCTTCATCCTCAGCCTGCACGGTCAGACGGCCCCGTATCAACTCGCCGCGCGCATCAATGTGAATGATGTGATTACGTCCGACACAAAGCTCGCTGCCGACCATTGGTATCACGTCGCCATGACCGCCGAGCCAAAGAACGGCCAATGGCAAATCCGCCTTTTCGTCGACGGCAAAGAAGTCGGAGTCGGCGAGACAAAGAAGTTTCCGTCGGACTCGCTCATCGTGCCATCATTAATACTCGGCGCCGAGATCTTCTACTTGCACGACGCTTACTACCGAGGCTTAATCGGTCACGTGCAAATCTTCGATCATGCACTGCCGCAAGCAAGAATTGCTGAATTCGCGAAGTAGTGAATGCAACGATTCGCCCCAGCAAATCTGACGGGAACTCATTGGGACAAGTCGCTTGGGATTCCATCCCGAGCCTCAGCGGGATGAGGTTCTCAAACAAGGTACGAAAACGTCGTCAAGATGCGGTACGGAGAAAGCGCCAAAGGCGGCTCGACTCAGAGAGAGAGAGCTACTCGGTTCTTACAAGGCACCGAGTTCCCAATTCACACAGGATCGCAAAGCCGCGCCAAGGAACTGCAGGGCAGCGGCGACGAAGCATTTGCCGCTCCTAGCGCGTAGTAAGCATTGATGGGTGCTGAGTTTTCCGGCTTATATGATGAGGGAGTATCGGGTTCTGCGAATTGAGGAACCGGTACGACGGACTTGTAGTCCGTCGTACGTCGTCGTGAGGAGCGACGGACTACAAGTCCGTCGTACACGCAAATGGTATGTGCTCCTCAGGATGTAGTAATACCTATTTAGACTGGGTGCCGGTGTTGAAGCTGCATAAATAATGTTTGCAGGAATGCAACATTGACTCGGCAACTTAAGCGAGGATGTCCGTCGCCACCGATCCGGCGACGTCGGTCAGGCGCATTTCGCGGCCGGCGTAGCGGTAGGTCAGGCGTTCGTGATTGAGGCCCAGCAGGTGCAGGACGGTGGCGTGCCAGTCGTGGACGTGCAGCTTGTTTTCGATCGCTTCGTAACCGTGCTCGTCGGTGCGGCCGTACTGGAAGCCCCCTTTCACTCCGCCGCCCGACATCCACATCGTGTAGCCTTTGTGGTTGTGGTCGCGGCCTGAGCCGGAATCCGAGTACGGCGTGCGACCGAATTCTCCTCCCCACAGGATCAGAGTGTCTTTGAGCAGGTCGCGACGCTGGAGGTCCGCCAACAGTCCGGCGATGGGCTTGTCGGTCTCGGCGCAGTTGTTCGCGAGGGCCGTTTGGATGTTGCTGTGCTGATCCCAACTTCCGTGGCCGAGTTCGATGAATCGCACACCGGCTTCGGCGAAGCGTCGGGCGAGCAGGCACTGACGACCAAAGCCATCGGTCGGGTCTTCATTGATTCCATACAGCTTCAGCGTCGCTTCCGTCTCGCCGGAGATATCCATCACGCCGGGGACGGCATCCTGCATGCGAAACGCGAGTTCAAAATTCTCGATCGCACCTTCCACGAGTGGACTGTTTTGGTCGCGGCTCAGCTTCTCGCGGTTGAGTGCGTTGATCAGATCGAGCTGGTCGCGCTGCTGCGGGCGAGTGAGTCGCTCGTTCACGGCATTGTTGATGCCGTAGGGGTTCGCTTCACCGCGACGAAGTTGATCGATCCGCCGATTCCGCTGCGAACCGTCTTGAATCGTGAACTTGGTCCCTTGAAAGGCCGCTGGCAGGAAGGCGCTGCCGTAGTTCTGTGCTCCACCCGTTGCGGTCGGCGGGTTGATGGAGATGAATCCCGGCAGGTTTTGACTCTCGCTCCCCAGGCCGTACAGCGTCCACGCACCGAGCGACGGGCGTACCGATTGAAAGTTCCCCGTGTGCATCTGGATGAAAGCCTGCGCGTGAGCCGGCTGATCGCAGTGCATCCCATGCAGCAAGCAGAGTTTGTCGGCCTGCCGCGCGAGCTGCGGAAACAGTTCCGAGATCCACAATCCGCCGTCGCCGTGTTGCTGGAAATTCCACGGTGACGCACACCACGGAGAGCCGTAACTCGAAGCCCGTCCGTGATCCTGTTTCAGTCGCGGCTTGTAATCGAACGTGTCCACATGTGAAGGTCCGCCGCGCATGCAGAGGAAGATCACACGCTTGGCGCGTGGCTCGAAGTGCGGCTTTCGCGCGGTGCGAGCGGCTGACTGTCGTTCTGTTTCTGCCGCAGCGAGACCGGCAAAGGCGAGATAGCCGAATCCGGCGGAGAGCGTCCGCAGGGCGTCTCGCCGAGAGACGGATGTCGTGCGGTGTGAGCAGTAGGGGTTCATGGGGTTGCCTCAACTGGATTGTCGGTGAATCAGAGCTGGCCCATTGGCAATTGGCGCCACCACTCGTTGAAAAGTAGTAGGCGAGCTCCGCATGCCGTCCGCCGAGTTGAATTTGCTGGCACTTTCAGCGGACGGCAGATGGACTTCGAGTCAAGGTTTTTGTGGTCAGAGGCGCAGACTCGTTGAACTCTGCCTGCCACCGAAGTTCTTCCACGGGCACGCGCATCTTTGGTAGCGGCAAGGCACAACGTCTGATCGAAACAGAGTCATTTCAGATCGAGTTCGATGGCGCGCGGCGTTTTCAACTTCTTGGCAGCGAAGTCGGGATGCAGGCCGGCCACGCGCGGCGTTTGGGGTCTCACCGGACCGGCGTTGATCGCGGGGGCATTCTTGGCGACGAGTTGCTCGATCTGAGTCCAATTCGCTTTCACTTGCTCGGCGACGGCGGCGTCTTTGGATTTCCAGTAGCCGGACATCAGCGTGATGTTCTCTGCGGTCAGCCGGGTGTAATCGAGACCCACTTGCACGAAGGCGACGCGGCGTGCGTGCAGCGAATCCGCAGGGACACTCGCGGCAGCACGATCGAGTTTCGCTTGCGATTCGCGCAGCAGTTCCGGCGTGTAGAGCTTCGTCAGATTAAAGACGCCGCTCTCGCCGTCAGTGGCGGTGAACTTCATGCGGGCTCGCTCAAGTAATTCAAAATACTCGCGCACGGGTTTAGCTGCCGGACCAAAGGCTCGCGAGTAGTAGTCGGTCAGCACGGCTTCAGCATCGACCTGCGGATTCCATGTGAGCTGGCCCATCACATAGTACTGCGGGCCTTGCGTTGCCCAGTGCTCCCACACCGAGTCGATGAAGATGCCGACGCAGTTGGCGGCAGCGACATCTTTGAAATCGCGAATCGTTTGCTGCATCGACAGATCGGGGAGCCCTTGCTGCCAACCGGCGGGGCTGCCGGTGTTCGGTCGCCACATCATCGACGGAACGATCTTGGCCCAGCCTTCAAACTGTTTTCGAAACGTGTCGCCGCGCGTTGAACCTCGATCGATCAAACCCGTGCGACCGAAGAAATTGGCGACGATCGACATCGTCACGTTGTCCGCCGGTCGAGCCTTGACCGGTATCGGGCGCGAATGCCCGTAGCTCATCATCAACACCTGATAGTCACGCCCCGGATATTTCTGCTTCAGCAGCTCGCCCAACTTGTTGGCGAACGTGACATCCCGATCGCTGAGCGCGGGATGATTTTCATTTGTCTTGCTCCAATTGAACATACGAGGCTCGCCGTCGGGATGATCCCATGCACGGCACTTGTCGCAGACGCAATGCCCGCTCGCCCAACCGTCATTCGGCGAGGCATTGAACACCTCGCGATTCGGATCCTTCTCCAACTGATCGGCGACGCCCTTGAGCCACAGTTCCCACACCAGCGGATTCGACATGCAGAGCTTGGCGTTGTGAGCAGTCGGAAAACCGCTGCGCGTGCCGTCGGGTTGCAGAGCGAAGATCTCGGGATGAGTTTCGTGATAGCGGTCCCACCAATCGCCGAAGCCGTGCCCGCCGGTCATATCGAGCGAATCCAACTGCAAGCGTTGTCGCAGCGTCCAATCGTGCGACCGGCCATAACCTTTGGTGCCGAGGCTGCTGTAATGGAACACGCCATTGCGCGAACGAATCTGCGGGTGATAACGGCGCTCGCAGGAGGCCAGCACAACCTGCTCACGGCGCACGATGTCTTCCCCAAGTTCGCCCGGCCAAAACCAACGCGCCCCCAGTTGATCCTGTAAGAACGAGTACACCGCGTTGACCGTGCCGTACTCGCGCTGCTTGCCGGTCACCAAACCGATTTTGGTTTCGGCACTGCTCAGAGCCGGATCCCAACGATCGCGACCGGCAACGAGTGCGTGCTTGTCACCGATCACAATGAGCGTTTCTTCGGGGTGTCGGAACTCGCCATCGACTTGCGGAAACAACTTCTGCACGGCGGGCTGCATGCCGACCCAGATCGCTCGATCCGGAAGCGGGCGCGGTTCGCCATCAATTACGCGCGGCCGCTTGCCGCAAATCTTTTCAATGACGTCAGCCAGTTCGACGGCAGCCGCTCGAGTGCGCGGCGGAGCATTCTCAAAGACGACGATCGGTGCCGGGTCAACCCCCGGCTTCACGAGCACGAAGTCGGCTCGAACTTGAGTCGCCACGCACAGACTGACGACGCAGGCAACTGCCGTCACAAAGTTTGTCAGCCAACGAGAGTTACAAAGCATCGTGTTTTCCTTGATCGATCGGTTTGTTGAGTGACAAACAAGGTGTCATTGACGGCCTCTTGGCTCCGGGCGAAGACCGGATTTTAGGCAGTGATGTAGGAGTCATGACAGGCAGGTACATATCCCACTAATCAATCATATGAAACTCCATCGAGCTGAGTAGCGCTTGGCAGAAGATCGCGAGCGGACTCATCGGGGACGGTTCGTTCTGGTCGTTCTTGGGCGGCTCGGTTTGTGGTTTTGTTGGTGTGCCGGGCTGTCCGGAGAAGCGACCTCGACCGCGACGCATTTCTCCAGCACCGGCAACGGCACTGTCTGATTTGGTTGGAGCGGGAGTTCGTCCCTGCGGTCGGATGGATTGTCCGGCGGGTTGTCCGACAGCGCTCCCCGGTTTTTCGCTTCGCTCTTTTTCGAAGCGGGCGAGATACTCGGTCGCCAACTGGCGTTCACGTTCCGTTGGCGGTCGTCCCAAACAGATTTCGTAGGCCGAGGCGATCTGTCGCTCCTTCGATTCAGCCTCCAGTCGAGCCGCTAAGGCCGCCGCTTGTTTCTGCACAAAGGCGTTGTTCATCAGAAACAGCGACTGCAGCGGACTCGAAGTCGTGTCGCGACTGCCGGTGACGAGGCTCGCGTCGGGAGCGTCGAACGTCTCCAGCATCTCGGGCAGCACACTTCGCACGCGCGGCAGATAGACCGAGCGCGTGTTCGCATCGAGCGAGCGAATGACCGGCTCGAACACATTCTGGCCGACGCCCCCTTCGCCCACCTCGCGCAGGTAGGTGCCGACAGGGCGTTGAATGTCGATTTGCCCTGAGACGGCGAGCATCGCATCGCGAATCGCTTCCGCTTCGAGTCGCCGCTGGTACATCCGCCAGAGGAATCGGTTGTCGGGATCGCTGGCGAAGTTCTGTTCGTCGAACGTCGCCGCAAGTTGCCACGTTCGCGACAGCGCGATCTCGCGAATAAGCGATTTGAGGGACCACTTCTTCGCCACCAGTTGGTTCGCGAGGTAGTCGAGCAATTCGGGATGGCTCGGCGTCTCACCCGCGTGGCCGAAGTCATCGACGGTTCGCACCAGCCCCTGCCCGACCATCCAACTCCAGACGCGATTGGCGATGACCCGCGCAGTCAACGGGTTCTCCGGACTGGCGATCCACTCGGCCAACTCCAGCCGGCCGCTTTGACTGCGGTGAGTGAGGCTCGTCAGCCCCGGAGTGCGATGACGACGAAACGCGGCGTCCTTCGTGAGCGCCGCCAGCGATTGCTTCCCCGGCGGACTGAGCACTTGCAGCACGCCGCGCTCGACGAACTGCGCCGGCTTGTCGAGTTCACCGCGCACCAGCAGGCGCGTCGGCAAAGCGGCGTCTCGGTCCTGAGTTCCCATCGCGAAGACACGAGGCTGACCGCGATTCGAGTATGCCTGCAATGCCGCCTCGGTTTCGTCGCGATCTGACCGATACTTGCGCAGCAGCCCGCGAAAGACGTTCTCGCCGGAGCGGATCTTCTTCATGGCGTCGTCGATGGCCTTAGCTGCGTCGTCGCGCTGTTTGACGAGCGCCGCGTACTCTTTCTCGTCGAGGTCCGGTGTTCCGGCGGGTGGCCCCATTCCAGTGAGGTCGATCAGCGTCGTCGCCTGCCGAGCCTGAGCCTTCAGCAGACCGTAGTGCGTTTCCGTCGAACGAAAGATGCCGGCCAGCGCGTAGTAGTCGGCCTGCGGAATCGGGTCGAACTTGTGATCGTGACACCGCGAGCACGCGACGGTCGTCGCCAGAAACGCCCGCGTCGTCGTGTCGATCTGCTCGTCGACAAGGTCCGCGACGAATTTCTGCTGCTCCTCTTCGCCGACCGACTTCACGCCGATCGCCAGAAACCCAGTGGCGATGACGTTGTTCGCCCACTCTTTGTCATCGGCAATCGGCAGCAGGTCGCCCGCGATCTGCTCGCGGATGAACTGATCGAACGGCTTGTCCGCATTGAACGCATCAATGACATAGTCGCGGTAGCGCCACGCATGTTGGTAGACGTTGTTGTGATCGCCGCCGGTCGACTCCGCGAATCGCGCCACGTCGAGCCAATGCCGTCCCCAGCGTTCGCCATAGCGGTCAGAAGCCAGCAACTCATCGACCAGTTTTTCAATCGCCGACCGACGAGCGGCCTCATTCTGAACTTGCAGCTTCGAGACCCATGCCTGCAACTCACTGGGCGACGGAGGCAGGCCGGTCAGCACGAAATAGAGTCGTCGCACCAGCACGCTGGGAGACGCATCCGCCACCGGGTGCAATCGCTGCTCACTGAGTCTTGTCTCAACGAATTGATCGATCGCCGTTCTCGACCAGTTCGATGTTCCGGTCGTTGGGGGCGGAAGCGGCGACAGCGGCTGATACGCCCAAAACTGCCGCCCCTTTTCGATGTTGATCGCCGAAGCAACATTGGGGCTGACCGTCGTGATACGCGGATCGGGAGCCCCCATCTGAATCCATCTTTGAAAATCGTCGATGATCGCCTGAGGCAGCTTGCCTTTCGGCGGCATCTGGGTGCCTTCGTCGTGATACAGCAGAGCCTGATACAGGACGCTCTTTTCGAGCGACTTCGCGACGATCGCCGGCCCGGAATCGCCGCCGCGCAGCAGAGCGTCTCGGGAATCGACCTTCAGTCCGCCTCGAGCCTTGCCGGATTGAGTGGAGTGACACTCGTAGCAATGCGCGACCAGAGCCGGGCGAATCTTGGACTCGAAGAAGCGAACTCCGTCGGTCGCCGGCGCTGGCGGCGATTTTGTCTCCTGACCGATCGCGGTCGCGGCGAAACATCCGCAGAGAACGGCAGACAACAAAGCACGCTGGATCATTTCGACGCTCCCGTTGCTGACGGACTTTTCATCGGCGGACGCTTGGGACGGACAGCGATGACAGCTTCGCCACTCGCCGTCGTACCTGACTGGTTGATGTCCGTCTCCGGAATGATCACGTTGATTTCCGTGATGCGGTTCCCGTCGGTCACGATGCGGGCCGTCAGAGGAGCCTGCATCTCCTGAAACGCTTTGTGCTTCAGACCGCCCGCCAGTTCCGCACCGACGCGAAATTCGAACGTCCGTCGCTCGCGCATGGCCGACGTGATCTTCGCGGTCGGCGGTACAGTCAGAATCGTTGGCTGAGCAGCCACACCGCCGGGACGTCGACCCATGCCCGCCTGGCCCGGTGCTCCTCCTCCGCCGCCCCGCATGCCGCGACCAGCTCCCCCGCTGTCCGGGACGACCGCGATCTGATTCCCGCTCACGCGCTGAATCGTGAAGAAGGTCTCGGCCGCTTGAACGCCGCTTACGCAAGACAGGATCGCCGCCGCGAGTATCACCGCTCGACCAATCGAACCGCGCCGTCGCAAACCGCGAATGAGAATGTTGACCATGACGTCCTCACGCTGGTGAATGTGGTCGCCTTTCGCGGAGCTAAAGGCGACCACAGAACTTCGTCTCGTTTCCCGTTACTTGTTCCCGCCGCGACCTCGGCCACCGCGACCCGCAGCGCCCTGTTCTCCACCAGCTCCTCGGCCCCCGCGACCTCGACCGGCAGCACCTTGTTCGCCGCCCGCGCCTTTTCCTCCGCCCGCTCGACCTGCAGGTCCTTGTGCGCCGCCCGCACCCTTTCCGCCGCCCGCTCGGCCTGCCGGTCCCTGACCTTCGGCTCCGCCCTTGCGAGGACCGCCATGACCAAACGCCGTTGATGTCACCGCAGTGCCGGCCACGACCGCCAATCCGCATACGAACGACTTCAGGAAACCTCGCCGAGACTGACCGCACTGGGATGACTCGGCCTCGATCGGTAATGCCTCACGACTCATTTCGGTTCTCCGCTTGAACGAGATCTGAAAACCACCGTGCCAACAGTTGGCCGGGCTGTCAGTAGTCGTACAAGCCAGTGCGGATTGCCCGGCGAATTCGGAAGAAAATGAAAAACTCCAAATTCACCGTCCAATCGGAACGTCCTTGTAAGATCACTGTCAGCGTCGCGCTCAGTTCATCCTTCTCAACGGAGTTCATGCGGTTGACCAGCCGGGATATTCAACCTGACGCAGATGACACAGCCGCCTTCATGGCGCTGCTGATGCAGCATCGTCACCGGTTGTATGCCTTCATCGCCAAGCAACTGGTCAACCCGGCGGATGTCGAAGATGTGTTTCAGAAAACAAGCATCGTCTTGTGGAAGAAGATGTCCGAGTTCGATCGCGACGGCAGCTTCTTCCACTGGGCGTGCGGGATCGCCTTCAACGAAGTCCGCAATTTCTTGACGGTTCAGCGACGTAGCCGAATGCAGTTTGATCTGGAGCTGGTGGAACTGCTGGCACAGGAAGCGGCGGAAGAAGAGTCGCTATCGGAATCGCGGCTGGAGGCATTGCGGCGGTGCCTGTCGCAACTTTCGGAACGGCAACAGGCGATCCTGCAGCAGTGCTACTCCGGCACCGAGTCGATCACGGCCGTCGCTGAGCAATTGGGGCGCGAACGAACCGCCCTCTACAAACAACTGGCCCGCCTGAAAGAAAAACTGCTCGCCTGCATTCAACTGCGAGTGGCACAGGAGGGAACATCATGAGCGATGAAATCCTTCAGCAGCAGATCAACGACCTGATCAATGGCACCATCAGCGAAGCGGAACATCGGGCGTTGCAAGATCGGCTGAAGACAGACGCCGCAGCCCGTCACGCCTTTCGCGAACGAATGGACCTCGAAGCGGGCCTGAGAACTTTGTTCGCTGTCGATGTTCCTAACGCTGACTGTGCCCGCAACCGAGCGGACGTACGACGGACTTCTAGTCCGTCGACTTGCGACGGCGACGGACTAGAAGTCCGTCGTACAAAGATGAGTGAGCTGCGTCGTCCTGACTGGCGGCGCTGGCGAATTGCTTTGATTGCGACCGCCGCGTCGATCGTCGTCTTCGCGGTGTGGTGGACGCAGCGTCCCGACCGTGCTCGTCCCGAATTGGCCGAGCAGCCCCGGCAAACGACCCCGAAAGACATTCAGCAAGACATCCAGCCGACGGAGCGGTTGCTCGGCAGATTGGTCCAGCAAGCCGATTGCGTCTGGCAGCAGGCGGCATCCCTGCAAGAGGGCCGCTTCGCGCCGGGAACGATCAAGCTCACATCGGGGGCCGCCGAACTCCGTTTCGATTCGGGAACGAATGTTGTTTTGAATGGCCCGTGTGAGCTGGCGATCGAGACCGCCGATTCGGCGAGGCTTCTGGCGGGATCGGTCTTTGTCGATGTCACCGAGGTCTCGAATGGATTTCTTCTTACAACCCCCGAAGCTCAGATCATCGACGAAGGCACTCAGTACGCCGTCGCTCTGGATTCGCAGGCCACTGAGGTGCATGTCTTCGATGGCAGCGTGATCTGGACGCCGGCCGAATCCGGCACTGACTTTGAAGACCGAATTCCGTCCGGCGAAGCGCGGCGGTACCTGCGCGGCGATCCCGGTCGAGCCCATCGCATTCCGTTCGGCAAGCGGCAGTTCGTGCGTCGAATCGAAGAAGCTGTCCGCGCGACCGGCGGGGGAGACCTACTCGCCTACGACGGCTTCGAAAATCTGGCCGGTCAGCTCCGCCGAGGCCGCAGCGGGTTCGGTTGGGCCGGAGGCTGGGAATCAGCCGGTCGCGGGCGAGGATCGCTCGCCGAGGTGATTGATGCTCCGCCCGGCGTCGTCTTCGGCATCGAACGATCCGGCCGTCGGCTGCTGGCCTTGCGCGGTGGCGACAGCCTGCGCCGGGAGTTCGAGAAGCCCATTGCACTGACGTCGCCATCGACGCTCTTCGTCAGCCTGTTGGTGAGTCGGCAGTCGAGCATCGACGAAGCAGCCGGTTCGTCTCTCCAGATCGTGTTGGAACCGGCGTCTGATTCCGCCCGATATGCCCGCCGCCATTCCGTAACCTTCGGCATCACGTCCGAGGGACGCCCCTTCGTCAACAACGCGGGCACGATCGACGAAGCCGCACTGGCGCTCGCTGTGGGTGAACCGCATCTGCTGGTGTTCCGCTACGAACTTCGCGCCCAAGACGCCGTCGGCAGTCTGCGAATCTACCGACCCGGAGACGCGGTCGATTCCATTCCCCCCACCGCTTGGACGGCTCACGGCACAGCCGCACCCGGCCCGATGGAATTCAAGTCCCTGCGAATCACCCTCGGCACAGGCTCCGCCACTCACGTCGACGAACTGCGAATCAGCACTTCATGGAGTGCAGTGGTTCGTATCTCAGCAGAGGACTGATGAAATATTTCTAAGTCGAATTCGACAGCAGACCTTTCAGTTTCCGTCGCCGAAATTGTCAGATTTCGGATGGCTGAAATGTCCGAGATTTCACCATGTCAGCAACACGGTTCGCTTCCGTCATCGTGCCGGCATTAATACTCAGTGTCGGGAGCTTCTACTTTCACGACGCTTACTACCGAGGCTTAATCGGTCATGTGCAAGTCTTCGATCATGCACTGCCGCAAGCAAGAATTGCAGAATTCGCGAAGTAGACGGCGAGACGAGCACATCTCGCATTGCTGCGTACTAAAAACGAAAAGGGGCACGTTGAAAACGTGCCCCTTTAAATTTGTCACTTTGATACTGAGGCCGGCTTAGGAACAACTTCCCGATTAGAGTCGGGTACGGCGAACGCCTACGTCCGACAGCGACGCAGCACGGACATGTGCGTCCATGCTACGAAATCGGGAAGTTCTTCACCGACAATCCCTTAGCGGACGCCGACTCCGAAGCCTTCGTCGAAGCCGCTTTCCCATGTTTGCTCAGCAGTAATGGTTCGCGGGGTCGTCGGCACGTCGAGAACGTGCGGTCGGCTCGCGTCCGCAGGCGGTGCATCGACTCCTGAAGTCGGCGCGTCGAACCTCAGCACGGCTCCCGATCGAGTCGTCGTTCGGCTCGGAGTCTTGAGCTTTGCAATGCGGTCCTCGCCGTAGTCGTCGTAGGTGCAAATATAGCCCGGCTGTTTTGCGAGCACTTTTTCCTTTTCCCATGACTCAAGCACTCGTCGCTGAATGGCATCGCGACAAGACGAGTTAATGGGATGAGCAATGTCGGCATACAGCTTCGCGCGGCCGTCGCTGTCCTTGATGGCTCGATCTTCTTCGAGCTCAACACCGCATTCGTTGCAGAACCGAGAACGCAAATGGTTCTTCATACCGCAGCGAGGACAGCGGTCGGTCAGCTTGCGACTGGGCATAGCGACAAAGGCGCCCTTCGAACCCTGAATGATCTTCAGGTCGCGAATGACGAACCAGCCGTCAAAAGTAATGGAGCAGAAACCGAGCAGTCGTTCGTTGGGGTCGTCCATCAGCTTGATGCGGACTTCGGTAATCTCCACTGCTGTCCCTCCTGAAACAAAGGCGTGCTCATGGCGGGCTTTCCGCCACGAACACTCGACTCAGACCGCGTGCTCTGAGTCGGGCTGCGGCCGTCATGGCCGACTGGCGAGTCTGACATAAGCCAAAGTAAGCCGTTCCGCTTCCCGTCATCATGTGGCCCAAAACGGGCAACTGCGAGAACTCATTCTTCAAGTATTTGATATCCGCGTTGAGGTCTTCCGCAGGAGGTTGCAACGAGTTGCGAAGCTGAGTTGCCGCTCGTTGCAAGTCGCCTTGCTGAAGTGATCGCAGCAGTTCGCTCGCACCGCGAGGTTCTGCTTCAGGTCGGCAGTGGCGATAGACCAAAGCGGTCGAAAGCCCACTGTCGGGCCGAGCGACAACGAAATGCAGCCTTAAGGGCAACGGCAAAGGCTCCAAGATTTCTCCTCGGCCTTTGCAAACGGCGGCGGATGCGGGCGAGAGAAAGAAGCAGACATCGCTGCCAATCTCTGACGCCAAATTCCGCAGTTCTTGTCCGCTCAGGCCGAGCTTCCAAATCTCGTTCAGAGCAAACATCACAGCGGCGGCATCACTTGAGCCTCCCGCCATACCCGCCGCAGCCGGAATTCGCTTTATCAGGTTGATGTGAATTCCGCGCTGAATACCACATCGACTTCGCAATAACTCGGCTGCTCGCACCACAAGGTTGTCCCGAGTTTCCGGGACGTCGTCGCTGGCTTTGTTCGACCGTGAGAGGATCGCACCAGCATGCTGGCACCGTAAGGTGACTTCTCCTGATGACTCCTCAGTAAGAACCAGTGTGTCGAACAAGTTGATGGCGACCATGACCGTCTCAAGATCGTGATAGCCGTCCGCTCGTTTGCCTAAGACTTCCAAAAACAAATTGAGCTTTGCAGGAGCATGCACGACCCAATCGAAACCGGATTGCCGGAGCCGCATGAGACGCCATTCTCGTGAACTCGCTCAGCCTGATCGTTGATCGTTCGTCGTCGCCCCGGAGAGCAAGGGGCGGCAGAAGCAGCACTAGGGCACAAACTTCACTTTGCGCCGAGTAATTTTTGATGCTAGGCCCGTCCATCCAACTGGTCAATACGGTTTTTCTAGGCTATTAGGGCCGCTGCGGTCAGCCACTCTGAAAGCGACCGCCCATTCGCCGCATCCTCTCAGTCGCATCGTGTCAACGATGTACTAGGAGCCTGCCCGAGTAGCATGGACTTCCAGTCCATGCGGACTTTTGGATGATCACAATCGTTTGACGGGTGCCGTTGAGCACGGGCTAGAAGCCCATGCAACGACTACTCGGACAAGCTCCTAGCGAGCGATCATCGCCCTCGTGCGTGCTTTGCGAAGGATGGAAAACGATCAAGGTTCCTCAGAAGGCAAGGAGGCCAGCGCATGCTGACACCGGAACAAGAACAGTTTCGTATCACGAATCTCATCAAGGCTCTCAATCAGCTCCGCACAATGCACTATGCCGGGTGCGGAACCGAAGCCACTGTCAGTCATGCAGTGCCGAAGTATCTGAGCTACGACAAAGCGACTTTCACACTCACGTTCGAAGTCATTCAGAGCATGCCTTTCGGAATGCATCGCGTGACGATCGCAGTCTCGGATCCGAAGGATGAAACCGGGAAAGTGCGACTCGGCTGCGACTGCAAGGTGATCCAAAAACGGGGTTGCTGCCCTCACTCGTATGTCGTCTGCCAGCATTTGGCGAATCGCCTCTCGCGCATTGATGATGAAGTTCGCGTCACACTGCGGCACGACGATCGGTCGCCCTTATTGAGGGGGCTTGATCAGCTCATTGAGGATCAAGCACGAACGGAAACCGCGAAACCGGTCACGGAAGCGCCAGAACGCCGCATTGTTTGGCGCGTGCAAATTACAAATGCTTACGGGCGTTATTCGCTCACAGTGTTCCCCGTCGAGCAGACCATGAAGAAGGACGGGGTATCATGGAAAAAGGGCACGCGGCTAAACACTTCGGACATCATTCGACCGGAGTATCAAAGTCTATTCGTCGGCCCGAAGGATCGTGACCTAATCACATTTATTGCAGGACGTCTGCAACAATTTCGTCCGGGCTACGGATATGGGCCGTCGCCATCCGAAATCATTGAGAAGCTTGCCGGTTCTTCGCGCGTCTTCTTTGATGAGAACGGGGAAGACGTCCCGCTTGAAATTCACGCCGGCAAGCTCGGCATGACTTGCTCCGTGAATGGCGACAAAGTTCGCATCATGGGCTTATGCGATAATACTCCAATTCTCGGACTGCGTACGCTGCTGCAGCTCGACGAGAACACGCTGCTCGCTCATTGCGGGGAATTGCTATATCTCATTAAGGTCGATTCGAAACGCTTCCGCGACTTCGCGGTGAATATGATTCATACCCCGACCGAACTCCCGATGGCCGAAGCTGCGGAAGTGCTGTCGCGATTGGCTCAGTTGAGTCAGTCGATTCCGATCGAGGTGCCCGCAGAGCTGACGGCGGGCGATCTCATTGCCGATCGAACGACCTATTTGGAAATGGTGCCGACGCAGCCAAAGGGTTTGATCGCTCGCGTTCGCACAAAGCCGATCCCCACTGGGGCAACGGTTCTGCCGGGCGATCTCCGTTTGCCGAGCTATGTCGCGGATGACGGCAAAGTGCGGCGTCTCAGTCGCGATCCGAATGCCGAGATCGCTCAGGCGCAAGCGATCGCAATGGAACTCAATCTCCGACAGTTCAATGTTCTGACGGATTGGGATTATCGACTCACGAGCGACGACGAAGTCATCGACTTCGTCAGCTCACTCGCCGAGCGACAGCATCGCAAACTCGCCGAGCAAGCTGTGCTTGCCGCGCCTGCGTCAGAGAGCACCGAACTCATCGTTGCGAATGACGGTGCGACAACGGCACTCGTTCCGATGCCGTCAGAGTCAAGGTCCTTCGGCACGATCCCTGAGACGGCGGATCTCAAAGTGGTTTGGCCGCAAGGCGGCGAAGTTCGAGTGACGCGCGAAATCGAAGCGGATGCGCTTGAGATGGCGGTCGAGGACAACGTCGATTGGTTCGGCCTCTCGGGCACGATCACCGTCGACGGGCATCGCATTCCGCTCGTTGAGTTGCTCAAGGCGCTCAAAGCGGGACGGCAAGTTGTTGCTCTCGGCAATGGGCTCTACGCACGCATCTCGGACGAGTTCTACAACCGGTTGCAGGCGATCGGAGATCTCGTCCATCACAGCAGCAAGGGCCTCGAAGTCGACATCACAGCGGCTCCGGTGCTGAGCCAATTGGTCGATGTGCGCGAGAGCTTGCAGTTGTGCAAAGCATGGGAAGACATGCTGAAGAAGCTCGACCCATCGAAAGCCGTGCCACTCGATCCGCCGATTAGTCTGACCGCCGATTTGCGCGAGTATCAGCTCGAAGGCTATCGCTGGATGAAGCGTCTCTCTGAGTGGGGAGTCGGCGGCTGTCTTGCTGACGATATGGGTCTCGGCAAGACCGTGCAGGCACTCGCGCTGTTGCTCACGCGCGTTGAAGAAGGCCCGATTTTGGTCGTTGCTCCGATGTCCGTCGGCTTCAACTGGCTGAGAGAGACGCAGCGATTCGCGCCGTCTCTGCGAGTCGTTGATTACCGCGAAGCGAACCGTGAAGAGGTCCTCAAGGAAGTGTCGGAAGGCGACATCGTCATTGTGAGTTATGCCTTGCTTCAACGAGACGCCGAGAAGTTTTGGGAAGTCGATTGGGGCACGCTCGTTTTGGACGAAGCTCAGAACGTCAAGAACGCGACGACAAAGACCGCGCGTGCTGTGCGCGACATCAAAGCAAAGTGGCGGCTCGCGCTAACGGGCACTCCGGTCGAGAATCAGCTCAGCGAATTGTGGGCGTTGTTCCGCGCGATCAGTCCCGGTTTGTTCGGCAGTTGGGAACGCTTCCGCGAGCGGTTTGCGACACCGATCGAACGTAACAACGACACGCGCCGCCGCTATGCCCTTTCGAAGCTCATTCAGCCGTTCATTCTGCGACGCACGAAGAACGAAGTTCTCAAAGAGCTTCCCGAACGCACTGAGATTCAGCGCGTGATTGAACTCTCGGACGAAGAGCGGCGGCTCTATGAGGATGCTCGAGTGCGCATCGTTGCCGAGCTAATGGGGCTCGATTTTGGTGGTAGCAAAGATCACCGCTTCGAAGTGCTCGCGGGCATTACGAAGCTGCGTCAGCTCGCTTGCCATCCGCGACTCTGTGACAAGAAGTGGGCGAAGAGTTCGGCAAAGCTCGATGCGTTAGTGGAACTCGTGCATGACCTGCGAGCGGAGAATCATCGGGCGTTGATCTTCAGCCAGTTCACATCGCACCTTCACATCGTGCGCGAGACGCTCGACGAAGCCGGCGTGAAGTATCAGTACCTCGACGGCTCATCGACTTCGAAGCAACGGCAAGCGGCGGTCGACGCGTTTCAGTCCGGCGAAGGTGATGTGTTCTTGATCTCGCTGAAGGCGGGCGGCACGGGGCTCAACCTCACGGCAGCGGACTACGTCATTCATCTCGATCCATGGTGGAATCCGGCGGTCGAGGATCAAGCAACCGACCGTGCTCACCGCATCGGTCAGACGCGCCCGGTCACGGTCTATAAGCTCGTCGCGAAGGACACGATCGAAGAGAAGATCCTCTCGCTGCACGATCGCAAACGAGAACTCGTTTCGGCACTGCTCGACGGCACGGACGAGACCGCGAAGTTCTCAACAAACGAGCTGATCGATCTCATCAAGACGTCGGGCTCAAAGGCATACGAACGCACGGAAGCAGCCGGTCTTGCCGAACCGAAAGGTCGCGGACGGCCAAAGAAAGTGAAGACGGCTTGAGTCGTCGAAGCACGGGCTTCTAATTCGACAGCGCACCTTCGCGTTTCCGTAGCCGAGATCGTCAGATCTCGGA
>CAZNMS010000129.1:0-19633 GCA_964573505.1 uncultured Planctomycetaceae bacterium
CTCCGCGTCGGGAGTCGCGACGCGGAGCGTCGCACCACACTGCGCAAGCCGACAAGAAATCGAGAACGAGTAGCACGACGCCGGCTTCTGCTGTTCCGGCTCTCGTCATGTAACAGCTCTTACTCGCAAAAAGCGCGGCCCGATGGGCACGCGGTTAAACGAGCGCGGCGACTATCTGCTCCGCTCAGGATGAGTCGGTTCTCGGCAGAGTGGGACCGCGCTACTCTGCTGCTTGTCGCGGAATGCCGCCTGACGGCGCGACTCCGAACGCTTCGACAACTCGACTGACCATTGGCCGACTCACCTTACTTGTGGAGCACAACTCGATGACTGAACCCGCTGCGTCGAAACCTCAGGATTCCGAGAAGGGAAAATGGATGGCCCTCCTCGCGGCTTTGCTCGGATGGCTGTTTGACGGTTTCGAAATCGGGCTCTTCCCGCTGACCGGTAAGCCGGCTCTGAAGGAGTTGCTCACAAAGGCTGCGGAAGCAACGCAAGCAGCGGGCGGCGCGGCGTTTCAGGCTGCTGACATTGCGAAGGCTGTCGATGCATGGTTCGGAGTGATCATCGCCGTCTTTCTCGTCGGAGCGGCAACCGGCGGCGTTTTGTTTGGATGGCTCGGTGATCGCGTCGGTCGCGTCCGCGCAATGTCTGCCAGCATCATCTTCTACGCGCTCTTTACTGGCGCTTGCGGCTTCGCGACTGAAGCATGGCAGATCGCCGGGTTGCGGTTTCTGGCGTCGCTCGGAATGGGCGGCGAATGGTCGCTCGGTGTTGCTCTCGTGAATGAGATTTGGCCGGGCAAGTCGCGCGCATTTATTGCCGGACTCATCGGAGCAGCAGCGAACGTCGGCTTCTTGCTCGTCGCACTGCTCAGCATGGGGATGCTGTCCTTGCTGCAAGAACTCAACTCCGGGATGCAGGCGATCGGGCTCTCGAAAGAGTTCGTCGAACGACTGCTGTCGAACAACGGCTGGCGCTTCTTGATGATCAGCGGCACGCTGCCCGCGGTGCTCACGTTCTTCATTCGGATCTGTGTGCCCGAGTCACATAAGTGGGAAGAAGAAAAGGCAAAGGGCTCGACGAGTATGTGGTCCAACATCGACCTCTTCGGCGTACTCGGCGGTTGTTTGGGCGCGGTGCTCGTGATCGCCGTTTGGACGCCCTATGTGCAAAGTCTGCCGATCCGATTGATTGGCAGTGCCGTCGGACTCGTGATCGCACTCTTCGGCTTCTTGCATCCGGTGAAGCAGTATCTCATCCGCGCGAATGTCGCGGGCACGTTTGACGCCGAACGCACGGCTGTCGTTAAGCGGCGTTTGCTTTTCGGTGCCGGACTTGCCGGAGTCGCGCTGCTCGGCACATGGGGCTCAATCCAGTGGGCTCCGAATTGGACGGCGGATCTCGCAAAGGCCAAAGCCGAACAAATCACGGGCACAAAGGATGCCGACCCCACTAAGGTCGAAGGCACGAAGTTCGCGCGTGAGTGGGCTCAGTTCTGGCAATCGATCGGAGCAATCATCGGCACGATCGGAGCAGCAGTCGCAGCAGACCGATTCGGAAGGCGCGCAACTTACTGCGGGATCTGCATCGCCTCTCTGCTCTCATGCGTCGCGCTGTATCAGCTCAATGTCGAGTACTCGAACAAGCTCTTGTTCTCCGTGACGATCGCAGGCGGAGCGACGGCTGCTATGTATGGATTCTTCCCCCTCTATTTCCCCGAACTCTTTCCGACATCGATCCGCGCAACCGGTCAGGGATTCTGCTTCAACTTCGGTCGCGTGCTCGCGGCAGTCGGCGGCTTGCAGACGGCAAACCTCAAGGCGTACTTCGGCAGCTTCCCGCAAGCCGGCACGGTGCTGAGTGCGATCTATCTCATCGGCGCGGTTCTGATTTGGTTCGGCCCCGAGACAAAGGGCAAGCCGCTGCCGGAATAGCGATCGAAGTGTCGGGCGCGGATAGTCGCCTTTCGCTCCGAGGCTGTGATTAAATCGCCCCCGAGCTTGCCTCGGGGGTTTAACGGCCTTTGCGCTACTCGAATTGCCCTTGATTTTAAGTAGCGCAAAGGCCGTTGAACCCCCGGCACAAGGCCGGGGGCGAAAAGATCACAGCCTCTCCGCGAAAGGCAGCTTTCGCAGAGCGAAAGCCGACAATCAGCCTGCTCAACGAAAAAGGGGGCGAGCGTTCGAATCATCGAACACTCGCCCCCTGTCCTTTTGGCACTCTCAAAACGAGCTCCGCAGCTCGCTCTGTAGCAACGATTACTTCGCGTCGACCGGCACGTCAGTCTTGATGTGCAACTCACGGAGCTGCTTCAAGTCGACGGGCGACGGCGCTTCGGTCATCAAGTCCGATGCCTTCTGTGTCTTCGGGAAGGCGATCACGTCGCGGATGTTGTCGTTCGCTAAGAACAGCATCACCCAACGATCGAGACCCAGCGCGATGCCGGCGTGCGGCGGAGCTCCGTAACGCAGAGCGTTGAGCAAGAAGCCGAACTTCTTCTCCGCCTCTTCCATCTTCAGACCAATGAAGTCGAAGATCTTTTGTTGAACCGCCGGATCGTGAACGCGAACGCTGCCGCTCGCGCATTCGTAGCCGTTGCAAACGAGGTCATACGACTGAGCACGGATTTTGCCGGGGTCAGTGTCGAAGTAGTGCAGATCGTCCTTATTCGGATTGCAGAAGGGATGATGCTCGGCTTCCCAGCGGTTCTCGTCGGCGTTCCATCCATAGAGTGGGAAGTCGAGCACCCAAAGTACTTTTACTTCCATCGGGTCGTAGAGCTTCAACTCTTTGCCGAGCCGCACTCGCAAGGCAGCCAATGCGGCTGAAGTCACCTTCGGCTGATCCGCGACGAAGAACAGCAAGTCGCCGTTCTCGCCGCCCATCTTCTTGATGATCGCCGCCTGATGCTCGTCGTTGAAGAACTTCGCGATCGGTGAATCGAGCTTGCCTTCCTTCACGCGGAAGAACGCGAGCCCCTTTGCTCCGTACTCGCCGACGAAGGCCGTCAGTTCGTCGATGTTCTTGCGGCTGTATTTGTCCGCCGCTTGCTTCGCATTGATGCCGCGTACGCGACCGCCGTTCTCGATCGTGCTCTTAAAGACGCCGAAGCCGCAGTCCTTCGCGATGTCCGCGATGTCAGTCAACTCCATAGCAAAGCGAATGTCAGGCTTATCGTTGCCGTAACGCTCCATCGCTTCTGCGTGAGTCATACGCGGCAGCGGCATTGGGTAATCAACGCCGCGCACGTTCTTGATCATGTGCCCGACGAGTCCGTCGATCGTCGAGAGAATGTCCTCTTGTCCGACGAACGACATCTCGACGTCGATCTGAGTGAACTCGGGCTGACGGTCCGCTCGCAGGTCTTCATCGCGGAAGCAGCGCGCGATTTGGAAGTAGCGATCCATTCCGCCGACCATCAGCAACTGCTTGTAGAGCTGAGGTGACTGAGGCAGCGCATAGAACTCACCGGGATGCACGCGGCTCGGAACGAGGTAATCGCGAGCACCTTCCGGCGTGCTCTTACCGAGCATCGGCGTTTCGACTTCGATGAAGTCCTGCTTGTCGAAGAACTCGCGGATCGCCATGCACAGCTTGTGACGCATGATGAGCGCGCTCTGCAAAGCCGGGCGGCGGAGATCCAAATAACGATGCGACAACCGCAACTCTTCGTTCGGGACGTTGTCGGAGGTCGGCAAGAACGGCGGCTGCTTGCTCTTGTTGAGCACGACTAATTGAGTCGCTCGGATCTCGATCTCACCGCTCTTGATCTTGGGGTTGATCAAGCCCGGATCGCGCAGCTTGTGCGTGCCGGTTGCTTGAATGACGTCTTCGCTACGGAGTGACTGAGCGAGCTTATGAGCTTCGGCGTTCTCCGACGGATCGAAGACGATCTGAATCATGCCGTAGCGATCGCGGAGGTCGATAAAGAGGAGATTGCCATGATCGCGATAGCTATCGACCCAGCCACAAACAGTGACGGTTTGCCCGGCATGGTCCTTCGTCAGTTCTCCGCACTTATGAGTCCGCAACACAGTTCGATCCTTAGCTGACAGAGGCGCGGCGGACGTTCGACAAATTGGCGGCACGGTCGAACGGTCGCGGCGACCAGAAGCCCGGCGAGACTCAAGCCATCGCCATCAAAAACCGCTGAGTGCCATGCAGCGGAACAAGCTCACTCGCCCACTGCCGAAGTCCGGGGGGCGAAAGCGCGGCGAAGGTTAGTAGGACGCACAACCGCAACCAAGAGCGCCTTCCGGCCATGCGAGATGCGCTCCGCTGAGTCGCACGTCGCGTCCTCGTACGACGGACTTGCAGTCCGTCGAGTCAACAAGCGAAGCCGACGGACTCGGTCATTGGAAAACGGAGTCCGTAAATTCGGCGTACCGTTTCGCGTGAGAAGTTGATGGTGACCATCGGGCTGCAATTCGACTTACATAGGCATATCCGCAGTTCGGCATTGCCATCCGCAGGAAGGCACGACTGATGGAACGCGGCGTCCTACGGATGGCAGGAGCCGGACTGCGGATGAATGACAAGTCAGCTCAATCGGCAACTCAGTCCCGCTTTTCTGAATCACGTCATACCGACTCGCGTTGCTTGCCGGTTGCTGCTGCAAGCTCGGTGAGAAACTCCGGAAGGGCACCGTTGAGAGTCACCGCCCCGAAAAAGTAGCTTGGGATTCCATCCCGAGCCGCAGCGGGACGACGTTCACATTCACTCGTTGAATTCGCCGTCACGAGAGATCTCGCAGTCTCGTTTTCATACCACCCAACGTCCTTCGGACATTGGGAACTGCCTCGGCAATGCGACGTTCAACAACAAAGCCATCAACACCCTGCTGTTGACGGCAAAGCTGCAGCGGGGTGCAGCAGTCCCAAAGTCTCATTGAGAACCTGCATCGTTTCTTCGAGCGGCAGGCCGACGACATTGCTGTAGCTGCCGTCTAAGCGAGTCACGAACAGACTGCCTCCGCCTTGAATCGCATAACCCCCTGCTTTGCCGAGCGGTTCTTGAGTGCTCATGTACCAGTCGAGCCATTGCTCAACGTCTTCGCGCATCGCGACGCCGCTGACGCAGGTTCGCTCGCACTGCTGAAGAATGCCGTTCGATGTCGCGCGAATGGCGACAACTCCACTGAGCACGAGATGCGTCTTGCCGGCATAGAACTCGCGGAACCAATCGCGCACGACCTGCTGCCAGTCATCGCTTTCAGGCGGTTGTCCCAATGACAGCTTGCGTCCCGAGTCATTCTCAACAACGACTGTCGTATCCGAAGCGAGCACGATGAACTCCCGCTGCAAGTCGCAGCATTGACCGAGCACATCAGCCGCCTTTGCCCGTGCAATTTCAAGTACACGCTGCTCAAACTCGGGCAGCGTCGAGAGATCCTCAAACCCGGCCTCATCAGCATCGAGCGGCGGCCTCACGAGGATGCGTTCACCCGAGACAAGCAGCTTGAGCAACTCAAACCGACGCGGAGATCGAGAACCAAGAACAACGGGCAATGACATCGATCGAGAACCTTCGGTAAGTGGAACAGTGCCGCGCGTAGGATGGCCGCTCTCGGCCGTCTTCTTCGTTTCGAAATACAGACGGCCGGGAACGGCCATCTCGCGTGATGAAAACTTCGCCTCCGGCCTTGTGCCGGGGGCTTGACGGCCTTTGCGCAAGTTCGAGTCAGTTCGAATTCGACTTGTGCAGAGACCGTTAAACCCCCGCGACTCAGAGGGTGCCCCGACTCGGGGGCGAAGTTTTCATCAGGCCTGCGGCCATCCTACTGCTGACCAATCAACCGAGTAGACGAGACGCAGCACGGCTTGCGGATCAACGGCTCATCAAGGACCGTGCGAGCGATCGTTCGTGCCTTCGTTTTCATTCGTACTGAGTGACTCATGCAAATCATCTACGTCGACGCTGACGCCTGCCCGGTGAAGGACGAGATCTACCGCGTTGCTCGTCGCTATTCATGGCACGTGAAGGTTGTCGCCAATGTCTCGATCCGAGTGCCGACAGATCCACTGATCGAGCTGGTCGTGATTCGCGATCCCGGCCTTGATGCCGTCGACAACTGGATCGCCGAGCAAGCCGGGCGCGGTGACATCGTTATTACATCCGACATCCCACTCGCCGCCCGCTGTATCGAACGGCAAGCACGAGTCATCGACGGCAAAGGAAGAAAGCTGACCTCGCAAGACATCGGCGCCGCCCTCGCCACTCGAAACTTGCTCGACGAGCTGCGCGGCACCGGAATGATCACCGGAGGCCCCGCCCCACGCACCGACAAAGACCGCTCGCGCTTCCTCGCCGCATTAGACGAAACAATCGTCGCCGTCCTCAAAGCAATGCGATCAGTGCAGAGTTAGTCGCGTCGTCCGCGCAGAACTCAGACGCTTCACCGGCCGAAGCGTCAATTCATCCAGAGTGAGGTATCGATCATCGGTCGGAACGCATGGCGCAAATGGCAAGCAGCCACCGTAGGGAGCCGCAAGTTATGAGTGTTTCGAGTAGTGTGTTGGTGGGATTGGGCAGCGCTTTGGCCAAGTGGTTGGCGAAGCGGTATCTCGGTGAGTCGAGTCAGGACTTGGTCGGCGAGCTGCTCGACTTCGGCAAGGACAAGATTCCTGATCTGATCGAACGACGGAATGCAGCTCGGCAGATTGAGCGGTATGCCGATGACATCTTGAAGCGGATGCTCCAGTCGCTCGAATCGCGGCGGAAGAAACATCCCGAACTGGATGACGACGCCATCTGCCGCGAGCTGACCGAGACCCTCAGCGGGCGGATCACCGAGCATTACCTCGTCGCAAAGGATCTCGATCCGCGCGTAATCGCCGCCGACCTGCGTCAACGCCGCCCGCTCCCCGCCGGTCGTCTGCCGGATTTGGAGACTCGGGTCTACGAGCAAGTGCTCGACGAGATCGTGCGCTACATCCTAGAAGTGGCCTCGCTGCTGCCGAGCTTTCAACCCGCCGTCGCCGCCGAGAGCCTGAAGCGGCTAAGCAACCTCGGCCAAGACGTGAGCGACGTGCTCAATACAGTGCAGCGTCTGGAAGCCCGCGCGGTCGAGTCGGCTCACAAAGGCCCCGACGCGCGCTGGGAAGCCGACTACCGAGCCGCCGTGATCCGCAGCTTGGACCGCGTCGAATTGTTCGGAGCCGACATCCCGCCCGAAGCCCAACGCAACCTGCTGACCGAAGCCTTTGTGTCGCTCAACGTCGATATCGATCGGAGCCCGATAGCACTTAACTATGATGGAGGGCCAATCCGTGACTTCGACGTGACTGACAACATTGATGAACGGACTCAATCGAAGTTTTCGGAGTTGTTTCTTCAAGGTCATCGTGAGCACTACGCCATTCCAACGGTGTACTTAGATTGCAGAACGGATGGGGATGCAAAACCGATTGAATCACACATGCCTAGTGTTCTGGGTGCAAAAAGCGGGACCGCTCGATCGACGCGAACCGAATCCGAACTCTCTTTCCCTTTAGGGCTACGTACATGTTCGGAACTTTTTGACGAGAGTGAGGCTGGCTCGCGTCGCGTTCTGATTCGAGGAAGCGCCGGTTGCGGCAAGACGACATTGATGCGTTGGGCTGCAATCGAAGCTGCGCGTGTTACAGAGAGGCGATCGACCGGTTCTTTATCTTTCCGATCGCGACGCAGTGAAGGAAGTCGCGTCGTTGAGGACGTGCATTACTTCCCATACTTGCCAGCACACGCATTGAACCAGACGCAACATTTGGTTGTGCTCGATCCGACAATCCATCTGATAAGCGTCGGCGAGCCAACTACGTGGCGAGAACGCATCCCCTTCTTCGTCCCCCTCCGCAATTGCCAAGACGGCAAGCTCCCGGCTCCTGATGACTTGCCGTTGTTGATCGCGAAGGAAGTCGGGCGACCTCAGGCCGGTTGGGTGCGGACGGTGCTTAATGACGGTCGCGCGCTGGTCATGCTCGATGGCGTCGATGAAGTGCCGGCGCAGAATCGCGGGCTGCTCAGGGATGAGATCAAGGCCATCGTCGAGGCGTACCCGGATTGCTACTTCGTGCTGACGTCGCGACCGACGGCGATCCCGGATGACTGGCTCAAAGAGTTGGGGTTTCTGAATGCCGATGTCAGCCCGATGTCGATGCCGGATGTCGAGCGGTTTGTGAAACGCTGGCATGAGGCGACGGGCAAGGAGTTGGCTCGGCAAGGGCGGGCCGATGCGAACTTGGCGACGGACGCCGAGCGATTGATCGAGCAGTTCAATCAGAACCCGCCGCTGTCGTTGTTGGCGACCAATCCGTTGTTGTGCGCGATGATCTGCGCGTTGCATCGCGTGCGGCATCACAAGCTGCCGGAGAGCCAGTACGAGTTGTGTGAAACGCTCTGCCACATGCTGTTGCACAAGCGGGAGCGCGAGAGTCATCTCAACTGGCAGGAGTTCCCGGCGGCGCACATCGCGCTGACCTACGAGCAGAAGCGTGGGATCGCTCAGCAGTTGGCGCAGTGGTTGGTTCACAACGGCCAGTCGGCGATGCCGTTGGAAGTGGCCTACGAACAAGTCGCGCGAGCCCTGCAGCGCATCCCCGGTCGCACGCCGGACGAAGCGCCGTTGATCTTGAAGACGCTTGTCGAACGCAGCGGCTTGTTGCGCGAGCCGAACCCGGATGTCGTCGACTTCCTGCACAACACCTTCAAAGAACTGTTGGCCGGAGACGACCTCGCCGTGCGCGGCGATGCCGAGTCGGTGGTGCAACATCTCGACGATGAAAGCTGGCGTCGCGTGGCGCTCTTCGGAGTCGCCTCACCGCGCTCGCAGACCTTTGCCGACGCACTTGTCGCTCGTGTGCTCGACTTCATTTGGAGGATGGGCACTCCTACCCGTCGAGGCTCCAAAAAGAAGCTATCGTCTGATCCTGTAGCTGAAGTCGTGAGACTTCAGACGTCCGAGTTAAAGAGTCCGAATTCTGACGAATCCGGCTACGGCAAGAGTGCCCATGCTCCAACGTTGAAGTCGCTAAAAGCCGCCTGCCGCAAGGACAAGTCGCTGTTGCGAACAGTCCTCTTCGCGCTGCAATGCCGCCGAGTCGCCGCCGGAACCTTTCTCGAGCAGCAACTGGCGAGTGAGATCGACAAGCTGGTCGCCGTCCCCTTCCCGCCCGCCGACTTCGAGTCCGCCGAAGCCATCGCGCAACTCGGCGACGACGCCATCCCGCTGCTGATCGCGCCGGAGAAACTCACCGCCAAACAAGCCGCCGCCACCGCCCGCGCTCTTCGGCTCATCAACACTGCAAAGTCCCTCGTCGAAATCGAACGCCGCTTCATCGACTCGACCGAATGGCACGTTATCACCGAACTCGCACAGGTGATTCATCCGCTGAAAATTCCTGCGGTCGTCGACCTCGTGGGAAACTTGGGGGCCTTGCCTGCTTCAGTTCGTGCACTGATTCAAGACGTGAGTCCGCTTGCGGGGCTGACGAGTCTGCAAAGCCTCAACCTGAACCGCACAGACATTGCCGATGTGAGTCCGCTCGCCAAGTTGACGAGTCTAAAACGGCTCTACCTGAATGGCACACAAGTGACTGACGTGAGTCCGCTTGGCGGACTGAAAAAACTGCAACGACTCTACCTGAATGGCACTAACGTGACAGACCTAAGACCACTCAGCGAATTGAGGGATCTGCGGTTTCTTTTCCTACATGACACCGACGTGACGGACGTGTCTCCGCTTGCAAAGGTGACGAGTCTTCAATCGCTTATTCTCTCCCGCACGAGCCTGATCGACCTGGGTCCACTCGCCGCACTTCCGAGTTTGCAATCGCTCGTCCTAGCCGGCACTCGAGTTACCGACTTAAATCCGCTCGCGAAATTGACGAGCGCGCAAGAACTCATCCTAAGTGGCACTCGCGTGACCGATTTGAGTCCGCTCGCCGGGCTCACGAATCTGCAACGACTCGACCTTGGTCGCACGGGCGTGACCGACGTGAGTCCGCTCGCAGGGCTGACGAGCCTGCAATGGCTCGACCTGACTGGCACGGGCGTGACCGACGTGAGTCCGCTAAAGCACTTAAAGGCGCTCAGTATCGTCGGCCTCCAAGAGCGATTGGATACGGAGGCAGAAGAGGCCGCTGCGAATGAGGTCACACCGAACTCGGAGAGTCATCCTCTCAGCACCGAGTCAACTCAGTCAACGCCCGCAACCTTTCAACTGATGCGTCTGGACGTCGCCAACTGGCGGGGTTTTGAGCGGCGGACGTTTGAGTTCTCGGAGCGGGTTACGGTGTTGATTGGCAACAACGGAACGGGGAAGAGCAGTTCGCTCGAAGCGTTGGCAGTGGGGCTGGCTGGTTGGTGTGGCGGACGCGTCATCGAGGATGCCGACCTGCGCCGCGTGACGGTTGCGGATCCGGAGACTCCGCGAGTTGTCACCAGCGATCGCACTTCGGTTCGCTGTGCCGCGCTGTGGAATGGGGACTCGTTTGATTGGCTGCGAGAATGGAAGCAGCCCGGTCCTCAAACAGAAGCACTTGATGCGTGGTGGGCGGCGGCTCAGAAGGCCAAGCGGCAACTCGCGGATGGTTTGAACGTGCTGCTGCCGGTGATGGCCTACTACCCCGCAGCTCGCAATTGGCGAGATGTAAGACTCGATACACAAGAAACTCAGCCGCCCGGCTCGCCGTGGGACGGGTACTCGGGATGCCTCGCCCCCGTTGCGGATGTGCGAGAACTCAAACGGTTCATGAAGTCTCGGCAATGGTTCGTGCTGCAAGAAAAACGACCGGCGCATGATCTAGAGACCGTGCAAAAAGCCGTGCTGGCGGCGATCGGGCGGACGGAGTTCTCGCGCCATGACGATGAAGCGGGGACGCATCGGATCGATCAGCCGGATGAGACCAATCAATTCGACTCATCCGAGCCAACTCGTTCCGCGCGAGTCAACCGCTTCGACTACGACGTCCAGATGGACGAACTCACGATCGGCTTTGATGACGGGCGGCGGTTGCCGTTTGGGATGCTCAGCGACGGTCAGCGCACCACCATCGCGCTGGTCGCTGACATCGCTCGTCGAGCAGCCACGCTCAACCCGCACTTCGGAGCCGACGCAGCCGCTCGATCGCCCGGCATCGTGCTGATTGATGAGATCGAACTGCACCTGCATCCGCGCTGGCAACGGACCATCGTCAACGACCTTCGCGAAACCTTCCCGCTGATGCAGTTCGTCATCACGACGCACTCGCCGTGGGTGGTGCAATCCTTATTACCCGGTGAGACGCTGAGCCTCGATCACCTGCCACACGGTGGTGCAGCTCTTCAACCGCATCCGGGGAATCCTCGCGCTCTCAGCCCCGAGGACATTGCAGAACTGTTCTTCGACCTCAACGTCCCCCAACGCAGCATGCCGTACCAAGACATGCTTCAAGCAGCGACCGAGTACTACGCCGCGCTGGATCAAGCCGATCACTCCGATCCGCAAGTCGTTCAAGAACTCAAAGACCGACTCGACGTGCTGGCTTCCAAATACAGCGACAACCCAGCGTATGTGGCGCTGCTCAATGCCGAACGCATCGAAAGGAAGACTCACCAAAAGGAGGCTCCGTGATGCGCCCGATCCAACGGGGTGACGTGCCCAAGAACAAGGACGGCACCGAAAAGGTCTTCAATCCCTATGGCCTCGCGCGAGGTCCGCTTATCGACCGACTGGGTCAGTACTGCTCGTTCTGCGAGAGTCGTTGTGGATCTGATTTAGCCGTTGAGCACAAGCTGTCGCAGCATTTTCACAAAGACAAAGAGCACTGCTGGGACAACTTCTTGCTGGCCTGCCGCAACTGCAATTCCACCAAAGGCCACGAAGATTTGAGACTCGACGACTACTACTGGCCAGACACCGACAACACGTTTGAAGTGCTCTGCTATTCGGAAGGTGGCCGTATTGCTGCAGCCACAGCTCTGACTGCTGTTCAAGAAGCAAAGGCGGTCGAGACGCTGAAACTCACGGGACTCGACAAGCGTCCGAGCCCGACGGATCCGGAGCGTTCCGATCGCCGCTGGAACAACCGGCGGAACGCATGGGATCTCGCCGAAAGGCAACGAGCGAAGTTGGAACGAAATCGAAATGCTGATTTTCTGGAGACAGTCGTCGAATTGGCGCTCCAAACCGGTTTCTTCTCCGTGTGGATGACGGTCTTTGCTGGTGACGTGGAGATGCAGCATCGTCTCATCAACAAGTTTAATGGCACGTCACGGAAGTACTTCACAACGCCAACGACAGCCCCGAGCAAATGATGTGGGCACAGGACACAACACGTCGAAGCCTCCCACCAAGACGGCGTCGGGCGGCAGGATGTGATGGAAGTAGATCGTGTGTCCTTTGGCCTGAGTGGGACGGGCCAGTTGCACGACCTGCTTGAGCTCGACGTGATGCGCGACGACCTCGCGCGTGATTGTGTCCCATGCGATCCATTCGCCTTCGTAGAGATCGTCAATCTCCGGTGGGATGTCGGTGGATTCGATGGGTTGCTCAGCGCTCATGAGTGGCACCTCACGATCAGTGTCATTGTGGATTGTTTGATGCAGCAGAAAGGTAGCCAGTGACGCCATATGTCGAAACAGCCGGTTGCCTGAAAGAGTGGTCGGCAAGTTCTCAATGCAGCTCGCGCGTCCCGAGCAAAGTCGCTCTTTGCAGACGCGACGGCTCGGCTTGGGAGGGCTCCGATCGTCGAGGGCGAAGCGGGAATGGTTGTTGCTAACATGCTTCAGTTGGGGCCGCTTGTGATGTCGCTCTTCTGGCTTTTGCAGTTGATGGAGTGCTGGTGAGCGCGGCTGTGATTCAAAAGGAGTATCGAAGATGAAGTTGGTGATTGTTGGTGGCGTTGCGGGCGGGGCTTCGGCGGCGGCGAGGGCTCGGCGGGTTTGTGAGAAGGCGGAGATCGTTGTCTTTGAGCGCGGTCCCGATGTGTCGTTCGCCAATTGCGGACTGCCTTATTACGTCGGGGAGAAGATCGCCGAACGCAAGAAGCTGCTCGTTACGACTCCTGAGATGTTGAGGTCTCGGTTCAAGCTTGATGTGCGAACTCTGTCGTGTGTTGTCGGGATCGATCGCGCGCGAAAGACCGTGCGAGTGCGCGATCTCGCAGCCGGGCGTGAGTACGACGAGAGCTACGACAAGCTGATTCTGGCAACTGGAGCGGCTCCGTTTCGTCCGTCGATTCCGGGGCTCGATCTGCCGGGCGTCTTCACGTTGCGGACTCTGCAGGACACTGATGCCATCAAGGCTCAGATCGACAATGGAGCGAAGCAAGCGGTGCTCTTAGGCGGCGGCTTCATCAGTTTGGAACTGGCTGAGAACTTCATCCGGCGCGGCGTTACGACGACCGTCGTTGAGAAGAATCAGCAGATCCTCACTCCGTTCGATGCCGAGATGACAACGCCCATCGTGCAAGAACTCACGAGCAAAGGCGTCACGTTGATTCTCGGTGACACTGCCGAGTCGATCGAACCATCAAGCGACGGCTTAACGGTCGTGCTGACTTCGGGGCGGCGCGTGTCGGCTCAGCTTGTTGTCTTCGGAGTCGGAGTTCGGCCCGAGAATCACTTAGCGATGGATGCAGGATTAGAAGTTGGCCCGCGCGGCGGCATTCAAGTCAACGATCATCTGCAAACGACTGATCCCGACATCTATGCCGTCGGCGACGCGATCGCTGTGACGGACGTTGTCAGCGGCGATCAAGTTCAAGTGCCGCTCGCGGGACCGGCCAATCGGCAAGGACGCATTGCGGCGGACAACGCCTTCGGTCGATCGGTCCGCTATCGAGGCACTCAAGGCACGGCGATTGTCGGTGTCTTCGATAAGACCGCCGCGATGACCGGTGCTTCCGAGAAAGCGTTGAAGCGCGCGGGTCGAGCCTTCCGCAAGATCTACATTCATCCGATGCATCACGCGGGCTACTACCCCGGTGCCGAGCAAATGGTGCTGAAGCTGCTCTTCGATCCGAGCAACGGACGAGTGCTCGGTGCTCAGGCCACTGGCGGAGCGGGAGTCGATAAGCGGATCGACGTGCTCGCGGTCGCTCTGCAAGCGGGACTGACGGTCTATGACCTCGAAGAAATGGAGCTCGCCTATGCCCCGCAATTCGGGTCGGCCAAAGACCCGATCAACATGGCGGGCTTCGTCGCCGGAGGCTTGCTGCGGGGCGATCATCCTCAAGTCGATATCGACTCGATCCTCGCGACCGCAGTGGCCGACCGACCGTTCTTGATCGACGTGCGAACGCCGACCGAGTTCGCTGCCGGCAGCATTCCTGGAGCGATCAACATCCCAGTCGATGAACTGCGTGCTCGCCTCAACGAGCTGCCGCGAGATCGAGCAATCGCGGCTTATTGTCAGGTCGGCATGCGCGGCTACATCGCGACGCGCATCTTGCTGCAATCCGGCTTCAACGTCTCGAACATCGGCGGCGGTTACAAGACCTACAAGCTGTTTCAGCCGTAGGGGCGTGTCCGAGAAGGTCGCGGATAGTCGTGGTTCGCTCCGCGAACCAACGTCTGACGTTGAAAAACGTCGTAGCTCGTAGACCTCGAAAGCGCTGGTTCGCGGAGAGGCGGTGATTAAATCGCCCCCGCGACTCAGAGGGGGCCCCGGCAAAAGGCCGGGGGCGAAAAGATCACAGCCTCGGAGCGAACCACGACTATCGACGACACGAACAGCCACGCGGCAATTCGATGTCTCCATCGGCTGTCCGGGCTAACTCGGAGCCATCTGCTTCATGGCCCGAGCGTTGATCTCTTCGACCGTGAGTTCTTCCTGACGACTCGCGATGCACCACCGATGACCGAAGGGATCCGCCAGCATTCCCGAGCGATCGCCATAGAACTGATTCGCGAGCGGTCGCTCGACGATCGCTCCGGCGGCGACGGCTTGTTGAAAGAGTGCGTCGCAGTCCTCGACGTAGATCAGCAACGACACCGCAGTCCCGGCGAGCGTCTGCGGACTGACCGCGCCCATCTCGGGAAACTCATCCGCCAGCATCACGCGCGAGTTGCCGATCGAGATCTCCGCATGCCCGAGCTTGCCATCCGGAGCTTCGAGTCGCATGACCTCAACGGCATTGAATGCCCGCTTGTAGAAATCAATCGCCGCCCCTCCGCCCTTCACGATCAAGTAGGGAGTGACCGAGTGATAGCCATCCGGAATCGGTTTCACGGACATGTAGGAATTCCTTCATCCACAAAGAGCGCTGTAACAGGAAATGCAGAAGTCTGCGCCGAGTAGTCGTCGCACGGCTTCTAGTGCCGCGAACGCGAACATCCAGAAGGCAGCACGGACTGGAAGGCTCATGAATACCCACAGCATGCGTTGAGGGCACCGTGAGCGCGGACCATTTGTTGGAGTTTTCGAAGCAGCGCCAGAGCGTTTGCCAGCCGGGTTCGCCGTCGCTTCTCACGACGTACGACGGACTACAAGTCCGTCGTACCAGTGTTCCTCAGCCATTGTGCCGGCCCGCCCGGTGAGGAACTTCTCTCGACGAATCGGGGCTGATGCTGCAGCCGCTCGTCCGACGGACTTTGGCTCCTGTGGGCCAGACGCCGATTCCGCGTCCCAACGCAAGACGCCATCACCGAGTATCGGCCATCGGTGCTTTCACGATTTCGCCGATCGCTCGCCGCAGGTTGTGGCGTTCGTGCGACAACTACTGCGAAGTGTTCGAGGTCCGGGCATCCTCATCTGGGACCGCAGCAATCCGAGCATCGCTCAAGTCGATTGCCGCAAAGCCCCAACATCCCGCTGAAGCGCAACCTACGACAGCAGCTTCTCAACCGGCTTCCCGCCATTAGCCAACGTGAAGGGGCGACCGTCCGGCGAGTAGATCTCTTTGTCGAACGGAATGCTCAATGCCTTTGCGATCGTCGCATTGAAGTCGCCCGGCTGAATGCCGTTGTCTTCGACATAGAAGGCGTCGTCGTCGCTCTTGCCGTAGACCTGCCCGCCTTTGATGCCCCCGCCGCACATCATCGCCGAGAACGCTGCCGGATGATGATCGCGACCGACCGTCGAACTGATCCGCGGAGTGCGTCCAAACTCCGTCGCGAGCACAACCATTGTCGAATCGAGCAAGCCGCGCTTCTGCAAATCAGTGATCAACGTCGAGACGACCTTATCCAATTCAGGCCCGAGCTTCGGCATGTTCTCGAAGATCTCGTTGTGCATGTCCCAACTACCGAAAGTCACTTGCACATACCGAACGTCGTTTTCGATCAGTCGCCGAGCGAGCAAGCAAGCCGTCCCGAATCGCGTCGTCCCGTAAGCGTCTTTCACTTCTTGCTTCTCGCTGCTGATGTCGAACGCTTTGAGATCTTGACTGCGCAACAGCGAGATCGCCTCGCGGTAGAGATCGTCATAGCCGTTGACCTTTGCATTCTTCGCTTTGGAGCGAAAGCTCGCATCGAACTGTTCGGAGAGCTTCATGCGTTTGTCGAACATCTCGTCTTTGAGGTAGTCCGGCGACTTCGTGTTTTGCAGTCCCTTTGCCGGATCACCGATCGGCACAGGCGCGAACGCAGCACCGAGATACCCCGGCCCCTGCCCTTCTCCGACATGCACAACTGGCGGCAGTTGTTTGTGAATCCGCCCGAGCGACTTCTGCACCCAAGAACCCATTCCCGGATGCTTCGTCGTCGCGATCATCTTGTAGCTCGTTTCGAGCAAGTACCGAGCTTGCTGATGATCCGCAGTCGTTGTGTTGAGCGACCGAATGACAGCGAGCTTATCCGCGATGCCCGCGAGGCTCTTGAAGTGCTCGCCAAACTGCACGCCGGAGATCTTCGTCTGAATGGCCTTCGTCTCGCCTTGATACTTGCTCTTCGGTTTTGGATCCCATGTGTCTAACTGCGATTGAGCTCCGGTCATCATGAGGTACACGATTTTCTGAGCCTTACCGCGAGCCGCCGATGTAGCTTTTGCGACAGGCTTCGGATCCGCCGCCGTCACCGCGCGATCAAGCAACGGCAAAACACTGACACCGAGCACGCTCCGAGCAATCTGCGTCATCAGTTCGCGGCGCGTGAGATCATCAAATCGAGTGGGGTCGAAGTTCATGAGTCGGTCCTATGAAAGTGCCAATGAATGGCAAGCAATGAGCGATTGAGGGGGCGAAGTACGGACGGTCGAACGATCAGAAACGATGTGCTGCCGGCAATCTTTATTGCACGAACAAGAATTCGCGGGTGTTGAGCAGCGCCCAGATCACATTGCCGAAGCCGGCGGCTTTTGCTTCTTTGATCTCGCGGTTCGCGATCACCTTCTCGGCCTCAGTCGGGTAACGCGACAGCAGGCTTAAGAAGATCGTGTCGATCTGCTCGGCTTGCTGCTTCTTCGCCATCACCTCGTTGTAGATGACCGAACCTTGCTCGAGCATCATGTGCGTCACCGGGCCGTTGAACATCGCGAGCAGTTGCGGAACCGTGCCGTCAGTGTGACTGCTGCTGATGACCTGCCGGTCGCTCTGACCGAATTCACGCAAGAAGTGCCCGCCGGGAAGTGGCTGAGGTAACTCGGACGCGCGCAGCAACTCTTGTCCTTTGTATTGCCGCTTCGAACGCTGCTTGCCTTCGTCTTTGCGGTATTCGTCGAGCTTCGTTGCTCGATCAAGCACTTCGCTGACCGTCGCCGTCGGCTTGAGTGCAACGATCTCCTGAAACTTGTCGTCTTCAGGCCGCAGCATCTTTTCGGGCTCTTCCATCGTGAGCGTGAGCAGCGAGTCCCAAACTTGCTCCGCTGTCATGCGACGCAGGACCGGGCCGGCGAAGTTGTACGGCTTGTCTGCGGGCAGATCGCCGTAAGTCACCTTGCGCTGATAAGCCTTCGTGTAGAAGACGATCCGCTGAAACTCTTTGAGGTCGAAGTCGAGACGCTTCATCTCGCCCGTCAGATAGTCGAGCAACTCGGGAATGACGGCCTTTGAGTCGTCCTTCAAATCGTCTTCCGGCTCAATCAAGCCGACGCCCATTGCTCGCTTCCACAAACGATTGGCGATCGTCATCGCAAAACGCGGGTTATCCGACGACGTCACCCAATCGCCGAAGATCTCGCGACGTTCTGCGGCTGAGATAGTGCTCGGGGCCTTACCGAAGATGACTGCCGGCTTGACGATGTCTCCGGCCTTCGCGTTGGCGTAGGTGTAGTTCTCGGGGAACTTGAGTTGCTTCTTGTCGTTGTCCCAAACAGCGGGACGGTTCATGCGCAGGATCTGCTTTGCTTCGCGACTCTCTTTCGACTCCGGCGATCCCTTTGAGTCGATGTCCTTCTGATTGACCTTCACGGCGAGATCGCGATTGGCATTGAACTCGATGCCGCTCGTGAATGCAGCAAGCTGATAGAACTCCTTTTGAGTCCAACGATCGAAGGGATGATCGTGACACTGAGCGCACCCAATCCGCGTTCCTAAGAAGACGCGGATCGTGTTGTTGAGGTTGTCGAGCGGCATGCCCATGTCGCGCAGGTAATAGCCCGCTGCCGGGTTCTCCCAGATGCGACCTTTCGCCGTCAGCATCTCATGCACCATCGAGTCGTAATCGACGTTTTCCCGCAGGCACTCTTTGACCCAGTCGGCATAGGGTCGCCCGTAGTTGTTGTTATCCGGGCGATCGTGCAGACGCAGGATGTCGGCCCAATAGTTGTAGAAGTGGCTCGCATAGCCGGGCCGATTCAGAAGCTGATCAATCAGGATGACGCGCTTCGAGTCGCCTCGCTGAGCGAGGAACATCGCGGCTTGCTTCGCTGTCGGAATTGTTCCAGTGATGTCGAGATACGCCCGGCGCAGGAACTCATGATCGACTGAGTTCGCATTCGGCTGCTGTCCGACCCTCTTCAGATGAGCGTCGACAATGGCATCAATGCGAGCCGCCGACTTCAGTGCTTCATCACGCTTCTTCGGATCAACGGGAGCAAGTTCGATATGCGCGGTCTTCTCGGCACCGGTCGGCAATTTGGTTGCTGGAGGAGCCGGCGTCGCATTCTTGCCCTTCGTCTTCGACACAAGCTGTTTCTTCTGAGGAGGCGCCGCCTCTGCTGTCCGCCCACAAGATCCCGCATACGCCCCAACAACAACACTCGCGACCAACAACACACTCATCCAACGTCGCATCACAGTCGAACCCCCGAGAAGTGACAGAGAGGGAGAGACCGAGCAGAACGCTCCGGCCAAATCGGGCGGGAGTGTAGTCCGTCGCCACTGACTGTCACGAAAGCCGCCGTGAATTCATGTGCCCGATGCGTGAGGGGGCCAGTTTCGCATTCTTGAGTCGGCCCGCACTGTGTATCGAAAAATACACACCTGGTGGTCGACGACTTCGTGCAGTGATGCCGTTGCTGCTCAACATGTCGCACTATCAGGCTGCATCGTGCGACGCCCGGCTGTACGAGTCGCTCGCTCCACTTGTCTCACAGTTGCGCGTTGAGGAACTGCCTCGTCTCCGATGACATGCGAGTGATCCCAATCCGGTTGCGAACGTGTCGTGACTTGCAGGCTGTTGCGGGCTAAGAGAGCCTCAATTCTCGGCGTTTCTCGGTCTCATTGTTTCTTCGGAGTCGCGTTCATCATGACTCAGTTTTTGACTCGGGTTTGCGTTGCGTTTGTGACTGCGT
>CAZNMS010000130.1:0-19547 GCA_964573505.1 uncultured Planctomycetaceae bacterium
CGCAGAAGGACGTCGAGTACGACAGTCCGCTCGTCGCCGACGTCAAGAAGTGCCGCGTTGAGCTTGAGAAGTTCGAGAAGAACTTTGGCTTCGCGGTCTATGACCCCAATGGGCTGATCCTGCGGCGGTACTTCGATGCCAATGGCGATCGCTTCATCGACATGTGGCGCTACTACAAGAACGGCATCGAGGTCTATCGCGACATCGACAGCGACTTCGATCAGAAGATTGATCAATGCCGCTGGCTCAATACCGGCGGCTCGCGCTGGGGCACTGACAAGAATCAAGACGGCAAGATCGACAGTTGGAAGTTCTTGTCGGCGGAAGAAGCGACGCGCGTTGCGATCAACTCAATGGTGCTCGGCGACATTCAAGCACTGCAAACCGTGCTGATCACAAAGAGCGAACTCGAAGCACTCGGAGTCGACGACGGCATCGCGGCTGAGATCCTGCGACAAGTTCAAGAGCCGAATGCGGCCGTTCGTCAGGCGATGAGCAAAGGCTTGCTCACTGCGCAGTCGAAGTGGAATCGCATGGACGCGTCGATGCCGTCGCTCATCCCGGCTGATGACAAGAAGGCGAAGTCCGACTTGCTCATCTATGAAGGTGCGATGACCTTCGTCGAAACGGCCGGCAAGCACGGCATCGTGCAGATCGGCGAGCTGATCAAAGTCGGAGAAGTTTGGAAGCTGACTCAGATCCCGACTCCGATGCAGGGCAATGAGATCGTTTCGTCCGGCGGTCTCTTGATGAAGCCGAGCGCGCAGAACTCAGTCGAGGGCAACGTGCTCTCGCCCGAGATGCAGGCGCGACTGAAGAGGCTCGAAGACATCGACAAGAACGCGCCGGCTGCGAATGGCTCGAAGAGCGACTTCGTGAAGTATCACGCAGCACGCAAGGTTGAGATCGCAACACTCATCAAGCTCTCGCAGAACGCGCAGCAGAGCGAGTTGTGGACTCAGCAACTCGTCAACACGTTGATGTCGCTCATTCAACTCGGCGAGATCGAGGCAGCGACGGAACTGCGACAAGTCGAAACCAGCATTCGGCAAGCGAACCCGAATTCGCCGTTGCTCGCTGCGATCGCGTTTCAGCGACTGTTTGCCGAGTACAGTTTGGCCAGCAACACGAAAGACCCGAAGGCTCAGCAAGCCGCGCACGTGAAGTGGTTCAAGGATCTTGAGACCTTCGTGAAGGACTATCCGCAGTCCGAGCAAACGATCGAAGCACTGCTGCAATTGGCCGTGAATGCCGAGCACGGCAACGACCCTGAAGCTGCGAGCAAGTTCTATAAGCAGCTTGCGAATCGGCAGAACAATCCGGGCGCGGTTGCACGGGGCAATGGAGCGCTGCTGCGATTGGGGCTTGTCGGCAAGCCGTTGCCGAAGCTGGTCGGCAAAGACATTGATGGCCGCACGATCGACGCCGCTCAGGTGCGAGGAAAGGTCTTTGCCGTCTGCTTCTGGGATACCGGAGCAGAGCCGTTTCATGCGGACTTACCGGTGCTCAACGCGCTGTTGAAGCAGTACTCGGAGAAGGGTTTTTACGTCATCGGCGTCTGCATCGATCCCGACCGTGCGACGATTGCGAAATTCTCGACCGAGAACAAAGTCGAGTTCCCCTCGATTCACGATCCGATCAGCAACGAGAACATCAACACGATCGCGATGCAGTACGGCATTCACCAAACGCCGCTGATGTTCCTTGTGGGTCGAGACGGCAAAGTGATCTCGAACAACATCACCGTGAACGACCTCAAGACGCGCCTGCCGGATGAACTCAAGCGCGGGCAATAGTGCGTCGCGCTATTCGCGCATTGCTGCGAGTAGCTCCGACCAAAAGCCCGGCGAGACGTTGCATTGATGACGTGCCGCAATCTCTTTCAGCACGGTCTCGGGGGCGTCTCCGCGAACTCGCGCCCATGCGACGGAAACGATCGCGGGCGAGCGGCTCAGACCGGCACCGCAAACAACCATTGTCGGTCGACCGGCTCGCAAGAGTTGCTCAACCGCTTGCACGGCCAACTTCAGCAACGGGCGCGGGTTTCCCATTCCGTCAGAGATCGGCAAGCGGCAATAGACCATATCCCGACCGAGCACCGCCGGCTTTTCCGACGCCGCGAAATCAACAACGGCTTCGACTCCCAATTCATAGAGCCGCCGCAAGTCGCGCGACTCATGCACGACGCCGAGCCACAAAAGTTCGGGAGCGAGTTCCGTCATAGTGCTGACCTTTGCCCTTAAAAGTCGCTTCGGATTCCATCCCGAGCTTCAGCGGGACGCCGTTCACTTTCACGAGTTAAAGCTGCCGTCACGAGGGAATTTGCAGTCTCTTTTTGGTCGCACACAACGATCGACGGACAGCAAGAACAGCTTCGGAAGTTTGACGTGTTTCGGGATAGACGACGCCCGCGCCCTCGGCCGTCTGCATTTGAGAGATGCCGCTCGTCGTAGCATGGACTTCCAGTCCGTGCTGCCATTGCGATGTTCGCCTTCGGATGACGGTCATCATTCAGCACGGGCTGAAGTGTGTCCGAGTTGCTCGCGGTCTCATTCGGTTCGCTTCGATTCGGAGTTGTCGTCTGTCCGAGAATGCGAAGACGGCACGAGATGGAATCCCATGCGACGACTTCGCGCGGCATGTCCTCACCGTGCTCGCGCGCAGACTGCTCGTTGACTTCATGTATTTTCTGCAAAGGCAGGGAGTTTGCTGACGGTGTCGCATTGACGGTTGCTGCTCGCGACTCGTACAGCACGGCCCCTTCACGGATGAGAACTACGGCAAGGAGGCAACTCAGGAATGGCGAGTCAGCGGTTTCAAGTGGGTGCATTGGTCGTCTATCGACGGACCGAGATCAGCGCTCAACCGGCCCCCAATGCGCGACAGATTGCCCCGACTCCGAGCGGAGAGGGCTATTCCTACTGCGTCGACAAGTACTGGCAGGTCAAGCAGATCAATGCCGACGGCACATTGCTCGTGAGGACTCGCGGCGGCGGCGAACACACGGTTCGCGCCGATGATCCCAATCTCCGTCATGCCAGTTTCGTCGAGCGTCTCATGCTTGCTCGCACGTTCGAGCCCACTCGTCGCAGTGCATGAAACTCGGCTCAAGCACTCGCCACTGCGACGTGCGCGACTGGCGGCTTTGATTCGCTGCGGCGAGCATTCTCGCTCTTCGACGGCGGCGCGTTCATGAAGCGCTTCTCGACGTACTTATGGAAGAGAGACGCCGGCGGAATCGCTGCAGCAATGCAGATCGGTACGACGACGAGCGCGACCCATCCGTCAGTCGAGATGCCCGCGATCGCGAGTCCGCATGAGAGCGCGACGACGAGCAAGTAGTGCGTCAAATAGATGCTGTAGGACATGCGACCGCATGCGGCGACGGGTCGCGCGAGCGGCAGCTCCGCGAGCCATCGATCCCACTTGCGACACACAATCAAGCCGATCGAGAACGCACTCGAGATGAAGATGTACTCGTCGAGATGCCGCTGAAAGTGATCGGTCTGCATGCGGCGATCGAGCACGCCGTAGACCATTCCCGCTGCGAGTACGCCGAGTGCTCCGACCTTCTGCTTCGTCGTCCCGTAGTTCACGGTGTGATAGACGAGAATGCCGGCGGCAAAGAGCAGCCAATGTCCGTCGATGAAGAAGCCGTGAGTGTCGATGCCCATTGAGCGGAAGACGTGCCGACACGCGAGTGTCAGAATCGTTACAGCAGCGGCCGCCGAGAAGAGTCGCTTCGCACCGCAAACCAAAATCAGTCCGGCGACGGCATAGAACTGCTCCTCGTAGCAGAGCGTCCAACTATTGGGCATCACATAGGTCGCCTCAGTCGCGCCGGTCAGCCGATGCAGCCATGCTTCAGAAGCAGTGATGTTTCCGATCCATGTACCGATCGAGTACTCCGCAACGCGCGGCAGTTGCTCGCACTTCTCTGCCAATGAGGGGATGCAATTCATGAGTCCCGTAAAGGCGATCGCGATGCCGAGCATGATCCACAAAGGCGGATAGATGCGGCGAATGCGCCGCGCGAAGTACTCGCGAATGGAGGTCGGCTTGCGACGCAGCGAGTCGATGCTGCCCGCGATGCAATAGCCGCTCACGACGAAGAACATCGGCACGCCGATCCATAGCCATCCGATGACGCGAATGGCGATGCTGCCGGCGGTCCATGTTGAGCGGTCATGCATCTCCCATGCGCGATCGGCATAGAAGATCGAGTGGTAGCAAAGCAGCATCAGGCAAGCGGTCCCGCGCCAAAAGTCGAACGAGAGATAGCGGGTATCAGCCGGCTTTTGCGGCACTGCTACGGGAGTTGAATGGCTCATCGGTCAGCTCGGTTCGTAGTGAAAGCGATCGGCAACAGCGCATGCTCCGCACTTAAGAAACGACGTTCTCGACTCGCTCAAGACCGAAGTCTCACGACATCAACACGGCGAGCGGCAGATGAGAAGTTACCGGCGATCTTCGGTACGACGGACTTGTAGTCCGTCGCAGTCGCAGATCGACGGACTACAAGTCCGTCGTACTGGTATGAACTCGCCTGCTGATGCCTCGAATGAATGCGGAGCAATGCACTTCGAGAGTTTGCGTCCTGATGCCGAGCGCGGTCGGAGCGGAGTCATCGCTTGATCGACAATCACGAAGCACTCGCGAATCCGCTGCGGTTTGTCAGTTCGTGAGGCTGAGATCTCGCGCTGGCAGCACCTGACTCGTCGGTGCAGTCGGCAACTTCAGTCAGCGGCTTTGACCGGCACTGATCGCAAGCGGAACTCAAGCGGCACTTCGATGAGCAACGTCGGAGCGACATAGTTGCACGACCATAGCCGCGCTTCGTCGGGGAGATCCTCGAATCGGTACTCAACCGCGACGACGCCTTCGTCATGAAAGAGCGTCTCGGCTCCGCCGGTATGCGAGACCTGCTGCCCCGTCGGGCTCTTGAGGAAGACCTGATTGTGAAAGACCCATAACTGATGCGACTCGAAGGCATGCTGCGGCGAGTCATACGCCACTTGCAGTCGTAGCGATGCCGCGAGCTTGCCGTTCGCGGAACGCTTCAATCGAACGTTGCTCAGCGTGACGCTCACGCCGCCGTAGCGACGCGCGACTCCCTGCGACCGACCGAACTCTTTGAACTCGATTGGCACCTCTCCCGCCGCAACGACCAATCGCACTTTGCCCGCGAGATCGAATACTTCTTGAGTCTCTGACTTCTTCGCGTCCGTCTTCGAGTCGGCAAACGTGAGACTGAATTGCGAGATGCGACCGCCGTCACCGAGCGGCACTTCGATCTTTGCTTCGGGATCAAATGGAGCGATCGCGCGATCGGAACCGAGCGCGAAGTCCGCTGCGGAGTACCTCAGCAACAGCGGCCTCAATCGCGGTTCGGCAGAGATCGTTACCCCGGCATGCAAGAGGCGTCCGGCATTCGTTGCTGAACGACGCACTTCAAGCGGGCTCGCGCTGACTCGAAAGCCGCCGAGATTCGATGCGACGACGCGTCGCTCGGGACTTTGCTTCGTCCAAACATAGGCCGACCGACTCGCAGCGAACTCAATCGAGAGTCCTTGCTGCTCAAGCTCAGTCATCGCATCCCAGAAAGTGCGACTCGACCAATTCACTGACAGCTTGCGGTCATTGATCGCAGAGACTGACTCGCTCATGAGGATGCGATTGCGAGTCTGCTGTTCGATCTGCGTCGCGAGCTCCGCAACCGAGTAACTGCCATTGAGCGTCAGCTTGCTCGGCGCGATCGAGTCCTTTGCTGCCGTTTGTTCGAGTTGCACGCGCACTCGTTTGATGGCTTGCTTCGCGGAAACCGCAGTGACGAGATCCGGCGGGGGCAACAACGGCAGCACGTTCGGTCCGAGTTCGATCAAGCGCTGCTCAGCACGAGTTCGCTCAGCGAGGGACGGTGCATTGAGGAGATCGAGAGCGCGTTGCACGTCGCTCTTCAGCGGTCCGTCGGCAGCAGCACCGAGCACGCTCGAACCGAGCAGCAATCCCATCAGCAATGCAGAAGACAGCGACCGTCGCACGACAACACCTTTCGATAACGCCGTTAAGGAATTTCGGGCTGTGCCTTTGGAAGTAGCCGAAATCGTCAGATTTCGGATTGAAGTCAGTTGTTGGTCGCGTCCTGCGTGACTCCCCGAAATCTGACGATTTCGGCTACTTCAAATTCCTTAGCGGCGTTGACCTTTCGAGTGAGTAAGTCGCGCGGACTGTAGCCACTCTGCGAAGAATTGGAGTTCGGCCTCTGCACAACCTTTGGTTGAGAGAATGAGTAATGAGTATTGGAAAATGAAAAGTGCAGAATCTCAGACGCAGCGACTGCAAGCCTCCCCATTTTGCATTTTTCAATCTCCATTCCTCATTACTCATTCATGGCGCGCTCGACGTAGGCGAGCGGCAGCGCGTCCGCTGCTCAACCCGAGTGTGCCCGCAAACTTTGCCTCGTCTCGCCGATCAGCATGCCGTGCTTATCGTGATTGCGACGCATATCAGGCTCTTGTCGGGCGCGAACGGTCGTCTCCTCAATGCTGCTGCGAAGAGCATTACCCCTTCGAACCGATTCTTGAGACGAGCTTTCGTCACGAAAGCCGCTCACTCACGGTTGAGGAATGAGGTCTCGAATGGATTCGCCCCTGCGATCGTCGCATTGGTTGCTTGCTGTCTTGACGCTGCTCGGACTTAGCTCCATCGGCTGCCAGTCAATGACATCTTGCCGCACACATTCTCGGAAATGTCCGCCTCAGGCCGCGTGTCCTACTGAGCCGGAAAAGTCGACGTCGTCCGCATGCCCGAAGACATCGTCGCGATCGAAGTCTGACTGTGAGCAGTGCCAGTTCGAGCAACCGCGCGAACTGAAGAAGATCTCGCTCCCCGACTACACGATCGAACCGCCGGACATCTTGCTCATCGAAGCAACGAACAGTCTGCGTCCGGCGAATGCTCAACTGCGAGTCGGTGAAGTGCTCGTCGTGCAAGTCGCGAACACGCTTCCGACGGATCCTCAAGACGACGACGTCGTCAAAGGCTTCAAGCAGATCAACGGCACGTATCGAGTTCATCCCGACGGCCAAATTCATCTCGGTCCCGAGTACGGCAGCGTGATGGTGCGCGGGCTGACGGTGACCGAAGCTCGACGCGCGATCGAACTGCACCTGCAGGGTATTTTGAAATACCCCCGCGTCTATGTTTCAACGCCGTCGGATAACGCGCTGCAACACATTGCGGGCGAGCATCTCGTGCGTCCTGATGGAACAGTGGCGCTCGGCCTCTACGGCAGCGTCTATGTCTCGGGGATGACGCTCGAAGGTGCGAAGCGGCAGATCGAACGGCACTTAGCAAAGCACATTTACAACCCCGAAGTGACGGTCGACGTGCTCGCCTACAACAGCAAGGTCTACTACGTCGTGACCGACGGAGCCGGAGCTGGCGAGCAAGTCTTTCGCTATCCCTGCACCGGCAACGAGACCGTGCTCGACGCGCTCGCTCAGATCAACGGCTTGCCCGCAGTCGCCTCTAAGAAGCACATCTGGATCGCGCGACCGGCGCCGCCGAATCAGGGATATGAGCAAGTCCTCGAAGTCGATTGGGACGCGATCGTCCGCGGCGGCCAAACGAAGACGAACTATCAACTCTTGCCCGGTGATCGGGTTTATGTCCGAGCCGACGATCTCATCACGATTGATACCGCAGTGGCAAAAGTGACGGCTCCGTTCGAACGGATTCTCGGCTTCGTGCTGCTCGGCAATGGAACTGTCCGAGCAATGCAACGCGGTCGAGGTGCAACCGGCGGCTTCTGATGCTGGGCGGGACGAGCACTCCGTTTATCCCGCCGGCGACTTCATCTTTTATCTCGGGCACAGAACATGACTTTGTTTCGCAGGCTTCTCGTCGTGCTGCTCGTCGCGTTGAGCGTCTTCTCGTTCATTCGCACGAGCCTCGCGCAAGCCGGTCGGCCTTCGGCGGGTCGTCTTCCCGGAGTCATCAATCGTCCGGCCTATAGCCCGTATCTGAATCTGCTGAGACGCAATACCGGTCCCGTGCAGAACTACTACGGACTTGTTCGCCCTCAGCTTCAGTTTCAAGCGAACGATGAGGCCATCGATTCGAACTACCAAAATTTGAAACGCGACGTGCGCGAGTCCGACAGTGTTCGGCAGGAAGCGGATCAAAGCTCGCGTCTCTCAGAGAGCGGTCATGCCGCGCGCTTCATGAGCGATCTGCGGACGGGCGTCGGTTCGAGCATGAGTTCGCGATACGACGACAGCAAAACCGGTGGAGAGAAGTTCTCCGGCAGTCGACTCGGGACGAGCGGGCATGCAGTCACCTTCGGGAACACTGGCAACTACTACCCGGCCATGAAGCGTTGAAACGACTGCGGCGTTCTTGCTCTCCACTGACCCCGCGTCAGTGGAAGCAACGACTTGTTGGCTAGCACTCTTTGAACCCGCGCGACGGCAAAAAAACAGAAAGGCTTCAGCATGGATCGCAAGGCCAACAAATTGTTGTGGGGATTGGGAGCAGGAGCTGCCGCACTCGTCGCGATGCAAACGTGCGATGCGGGCAATCTCTTTAAGTGCTTCTGCGATCGCGACCGCTGTCATACGCCCGACTGCCGCGAACTCACGCGCAAGCAGCCGGAGTGCGATTGCCGCTTCGGTCACTTCACGACCGAATGGACGCCATGGGCCGCAAACTGTCCGACTGGCTGCGCTCCGTGTGATAATCGTTACAACGGCCTATCGAGCGATTCGTACTCGGGCGGGGTGCATGCCGTTCCGATCGCGCCGCAACCGGTGCCGAGCTACGCTCCTGAGCCGGTTTATCCCGAGCAGCAACAGTTCGACGCATCTCCCTATCTGCCGGCGCCGCCTCCGCCGCAAGACATGAGCTTGCCGCTACCGCCCGAAGCGCAGACTCCGAATCCGATTCCTCAATCGCCTCTGCGCTTCCCGCAGCCAATGGCGTCGGACGTCGCACCGCCTCAGCAAGTGGCACCTCTGCCGCCAGCCGCGAGTCCTCAACCGCCAATGGGCGGCACCGGAAACATGCCGCCGATCCCAATGCCGAAAGCTGCTCCGATGGCACCAACATTGGACGACTTTCAGGCTCCGACTAAGTCGGCGATTCCCGGCGACAGTGCTTTCCGGCAATGGCGACTCGGAGTGCAACCGACGGCCTATTGGCCGACAAACGCGCCGACTCAAGGACCGCAAGCTCCTGCCGGCAATTGGCGAGTCATGCCGGGCTACAACGGTCAGCAGCCGCAGCAACCCGTCACATCGCAGCCGTTCTATCCTCGCTGAGACGACTGGCGTTCAGCGAGTGCAACAGCGGATGCAATTCTTGTTACCGGCGAGTCGCAAAGCGACTCGCCGTCGTAGCATGGGCTTCTAGCCCGTGCTGTCTTGCATCGATCGATTCGGCAAGTGAGCGAGCGGAGGCGAGCAACCGCAAAGACCGCACGGACTGGAAGTCCATGCGACTTAAACCCGCTTCGTTCGAAGTTCGTCACGCTACGACAAGATCCTTTTAATGATCTGCGCGCCTTCGACGCCGCTGAGCCGCGCGTCGAGTCCCTGAAACTTGAACGTGAAGCGGTTGTGGTCGATGCCGAGTAGATGCAGCATCGTCGCATGCACGTCATGCACCGTGACGACGTCTTGAACCGCCGCGTAACCGAGTTCGTCCGTTGAGCCGTAGCTCACGCCGCCCTTGATGCCGCCGCCGGCCATCCAAATCGAAAAGCCTTTGTTGTGATGGTCGCGACCGTTGCCGCCTTGAGACATCGGCGTGCGTCCGAATTCACCCGCCCAAACGATGAGCGTGTCCTTCAGCATGTCGCGCTGCTTGAGATCCTTGATCAACGCCGCCTGAGCGCGATCAATCTCTTCGGCCTTCAAACGCACTCCGTCACCGACTCCGCCGTGATGGTCCCAGTCTTTGTGGTAGAGCTGAATGAACCGCACGCCTCGTTCAGCCAGTCGTCGCGCCAGCAAACAGTTCGATGCGAACGATCCGTCGCCCGGCTTGCAGCCATAAAGCTCGAAGATGTTCTGCGGCTCGTTGCTGGTGTCGATGAGTTCCGGCACGCTCGCCTGCATCTTGAACGCCATTTCGTACTGCGCGATGCGCGTTGCGATCTCGGGATCGTCAACGAGCGAGTCGTACTGCGAGTTGAGCGAGTTGATCGTCGAGACAACATCGCCTTGAACATCGCGCGAAATGCCCGGCGGATTGGTGAGATACATCACCGGGTCGCCTTTGCCGCGCAGATGCACTCCTTGAAACTTGCTCGGCAGAAAACCCGCTGACCATTGCCGAGCTGCGATCGGCTGATTCTGTCCGCCTCGTCCGAGCGACGTGAGCACGCAGAAGCCCGGCAAGTCTTCGGCTTCTGCTCCCAGTCCATAGAGAGCCCATGAGCCCATGCTGGGGCGCCCGGCGATCTGCGAGCCGGTATTCATAAACATGTGGGCCGGGTCGTGATTGATGGCGTCGGTTGTCATCGAGCGAATGACGCACATCTCATCGACGACGGTGCCGGTTTGTTGGAAGTAGTCGCAGATCTCTTGCCCGCATTGACCGAACTTCGCGAACTTCGTTTGAGGCCCGAAGCACATCAGCTTCTGCCCCTGCAACTGCGCGATTTGTTGTCCTTTGGTGAATGACTCGGGCATCGGCTGCCCGTGCATTTCGGCGAGTTTCGGACGGTAATCCCATGTTTCTAAATGAGACGCGCCTCCGGCCATCGTGAGCCATATCACGCGTTTTGCTTTCGGCTCGTGATGTCTCGGCTGCAAGACGCCGAGCCATTTCTGATTCGCATTGGTGTTCGCTGCGAGTGCATCCGGTCGCAGCATTGTCCCGGCGGCAAGAGCGCCGAGGGCATATCCCGATCGACGCAGAAAAGAGCGGCGAGTGACTTCGCGTTGCAGGTGATCGAGGAAGCTCATCGTGATGTCTCCACTTTGAATGCAGAAGAAGTTGGCGCGGCGAGATGTAGGTGAGATTCCACAATGGTCGCAAGCTGTCGCCAGTGCGTGCGGAGTTTGAATGCGATAGATACTCTGACCGAGCGAGGTCCCGGTCGGCGCTTCGAATCTCCAGTAGCCGAATTCGTCAGAATTCGGGGGCAGCATGTCGGAGTCCGAATTCTTACGAATTCGGCTACGTGCCGCGTCAGCCCGACACAATCAACATCGCCGCCCCTATTCGTCCTCGACGTCCTCTCGGTCCTATCCGTCCTATTAACAACCGGTCGCTCGCAACCCCGTCACGGCGAGCCCCCGCAGTCCCCATTCATTGAGGAGCATCCCCATGAAAAGCCTTTCGCGGTTCTTAGGAGTGTCGCTTGTTGCGATCGCTGTTTGGCTCGGAGCACAGATGACATACGCGTGCCCGTTCTGTGCCGCTCCGTCGCTGACAATGGCCGAGCAGGTTGCTCAGTCCGATGCGACGGTGCTCGTCATGTGGGCCTCAGGAGTGAAGGGCACCGACGACTCTGCCGGATCGACGACCTTCGAGGTCAAGCAGATCGTGCGCAACTTCAAAGACACCGTGAAGGTCGGCGAAAAGATCACTCTGCCGCGCTACCGAGCTGCGAAGGCCGGCGACCTCTTCATGTTGATGGGCACGCAGACCGAGAAGGGCAAGTCGATCGAATGGGGCAGTCCGCTCGAAGTGAGCGAGGGGAGTTTTAATTACATCTCTCAAGCCCCCTCGCCCGAGCAGCCCGTCGCAAAGCGACTCGAGTACTACGTGAAGTTTTTGGAGAACCCGCAGGAACTTGTCGCGAATGATGCTTACGGTGAGTTCGCGAACGCTCCTTATGAGGACATCACAAAGCTCGGCGACAAACTGCCGCGTGAGAAACTCCGCGTATGGGTCACGAATGCCGAGACGCCCGCCACTCGTCTCGGTCTTTATGGATTGCTGATTGGTCTCTGCGGCAACGATGAAGATGCAAAGGCCATTGAAGCACGCATCCTGCAGAAGTCCGATGACTTCCGATTAGGCATCGACGGTTTGATCTCCGGCTACTTGCTGCTGACGCGCGCGAAGGGCCTTGAGGTCATCGACAACGCGAAACTCCGCAACAAAAACGTGCCCTTCAGCGAGACCTACGCCGCCATGCAGGCCATTCGCTTCATGTGGCAATACGGCGACAGTCGCATCGAGCAAGAACGGCTCCGCGCCTCGATGCGAATCTTGTTAGAGCGGCCCGAACTGGCCGATCTTGTGATCGCGGACCTCGCGCGTTGGAAGGACTGGTCCATTCAAGAGAAGCTGATGGCGATGTACGGCGAGGGTGAGTTCAACATCCCGTCGATCAAGCGCGCGATCGTGCGATACATGCTGGTAAGCAGCAAAGATCTGCCGAAGGACGCGACCGCCGGTGAGAACGCAACCATTCCGAAGCACGTCGAGCAAGGTCGCATTCACGTCGCAAAGTTGCGTGAGAAAGATCCAAAAACCGTCGCCGAAGCCGAACGCTTCATGCTGCCGCTCGACAAGTAACCTCGGCGCGCCTGAGTACCGCCGCGACTGCGGAAGCCGCGCTCGATCCTGAGAACCGCAACGTCGTCGCAGGCTGTCATTAGTGTTACATCAGCGTCGATTAGCGGTTCAGTTCCGAAGCGGGACAGAAGGAAAAGGTGCTGTCGATAACGCTGCGTCCATTGAGCTGTCTGGCGGCGGACGATGCCTCGTCAGAGTGGCAGGTTTCGACCAGTCAGAGAGGGCAGGGCGGGCATGCTCTCGGTTCTTCCTGGATGAGGCGAACGGGACGCTGCTGCTGACTTGCTGCTAACGCTCAGCTACTCGTGTTCGCGCGGCGCCTCTCGCTTCCCGATCGAGCGGAAACGCCGCCTCACATCGCTCATGTATGTCGGCGGAAAAGTCACGTTTGCATGCCCATAGTGTTTCCCTAGCATGCCGCCCCGCATTGGGAGTTCACGGCAAAATTGCCTGAAAAATGAGTTACTTTTCGATGTTTTACTGGGAGAAGAAGTAGGCATGTCCGAGCAGAAAGCGACTAACGTCACATGGCACGCGCACAAGGTGCAGCGAGCCGATCGCTACAAGTTGGCTGGCCACAAAGGCGCCGTCTTGTGGTTCACCGGACTCAGCGCTTGTGGCAAGAGCACGATCGCTAACGAGATCGATTATCGCCTCAATCAAGCTGGCAAACGGAGCTATGTGCTCGACGGCGACAACATCCGCATGGGGCTCAACAAGAACCTCGGTTTCAGCGCGGACGATCGTGCTGAGAACATTCGCCGCATCGGCGAAGTCGCGAAGTTGTTCGCGGACGCAGGCATCGTCACTTCGACGGCCTTCATCTCTCCCTACCGCGCCGATCGCGACAAAGTCCGTGCTCTGCTTGAGCCCGGTCAGTTCATCGAGATCTACGTGAAGGCGTCCGTTGAGACGTGCGAGAAGCGCGATCCGAAGGGGCTCTACAAGAAGGCTCGCGCTGGCGAGATCAAGGGCTTCACAGGCATCGACGATCCGTATGAGCAACCGGAGAAGGCCGAACTCGTTCTCGACGCCGACAACAAAGGCATCGAAGAACTGTCGAATGAAGTGATGGCCTATCTCGCATCGAGCGGCATTCTGTCCGTCTAGATGTTTCCGAGAGGCGTGCAAAGATTGAGGTTGCGAAGCAGTCGCAACCTCACCTTTCAACCGGCAAGTAAGAGGCGAGCCGTCAGTGTTCGCCGCCTACTTGCCGGTTTGCGTTTGTAGTGCGCACGTAGTCGATGACCTCGCGAGATCTCCGAGATGACAGTCGAACCCGAATCAACCGCTCGCCCCAATCCGCTGCGGGCCTTTCTGCAAAGTCGTGACTGGCAACTGGCGGACTTCGCTCCGCTCGTCAGTCTTGCCGTCATCTTCTTGTTCTTTGCGGTCGTCGCTGATGGCTTTCTGAAGATGAGCACCATTCAGCTTGTGCTTGAGCAAGGCTCGGTACTGGCTGTCGTCGCAATGGGACTGACGTTCGTGCTGCTCTGCGGCGAGATCGATTTGTCGGTCGGAACGGTCGCTCTGCTCGCAGCGTGCTTATGCGGCATCTTGTTTGAAAAGAAGTGGGCCGCAGGGCCCGACGGCAAAGCGGAGATCGGCTTTGCGATGACGGCTCTCGTGATCGCAGCACCGATCTTGATCGCGCTCATTGCCGGGTTGATCTCGGGATTGCTGACAGTCTCGTCGGGATTGCCGAGCTTCATCATCACACTGGCAATGATGAATATCGCAACGGGGCTTTCGCGCTTCTTGACGAAGAGCAAGAAGTTCAACGTCCCGCCGTTTCTTAAGACGATCGGCAACGGGGACATCGAGATCTTCCCGCGATCATTCTTTTGGCCGCATGCTGCAACGATCGCGATTGTCGTGCTCGCCATTGGGCACCTCGTGCTGACTCATACGCGTTTCGGGCGCTACGTCTACATGAGCGGCGGCAACCGCGAAGCTGCGAGACTGGCCGGCATTCGCACAAAGCTCATCGTCATTGCGTGCCTCGCAATTTGTGCTGTGACAGCAGCACTCGGCGGACTGATGAATGCGGGACGATTGGAAAGCGTCAGTCTCGATCAGAACGCCGACTTGTTGCTCAACGCCGTTGCTTGCGTCGTGCTCGGCGGCACGAGTTTGTTCGGCGGAGAAGGCAGCATGGGGCGCACATTGCTCGGTGTCGTAACTTTTACAGTGCTCAAGGTCGGGCTCGACAAGCTGAAGATTCCCGGCATTCAAGATCTCGACCTCTTGCGGCCATTCCTATTGGGCATCGTGCTGATGCTCTCATTGGTGATTAACGGACTCGTGATGAAGCGCGGCCGTCGGTGAGTGCGAGTCGCCCGTCGTAGCATGGGCTTCTAGCCCGTGCTGAATCGCAGCCATCAGCAGAACGGGGGCACTCAACGAGATCGCTGTCTGCACTCAGCGGCGCAGCGGCTTCGGCGCTCCCGATTTAGGCCGTCATTGGAGACTCGCATATCGTGACTGCGGCACTCGAACGACCGGCGATTTTGGGCGGGCAGCCGCTCTTGCCGAACGGAACTCCCGACTGGCCGGGACATTGGCCGGCGGTTGCAGAGTCCGTGCAGAGCTGCCTCAGTGATGGCTCATGGGGCAAGTACTGCGGGCCGAGACATGCGGCACTCGAAGGTCGGCTGCAGGCGTTCTTCGATGTCGAGCATGTCATCCTCTGCGCGAGTGGGACTGCTGCGGTTGAGCTTGCTCTTCGCGGCGCGAAAGTCGGTGACGGCGATGCCGTGCTGCTTGCGGGCTACGACTTCAAAGCCAACTTTCAGAACGTGCTCGCTGTCGGAGCAACTCCGTTGCTCGCGGATGTTCGAGCCGACAACTCACAGCTTGCGATCGATGCTCTTGCAGGTTCCGCAGAGCCGATCAGAGCAATCATCGCCTCTCATTTGCACGGCGGGTTTGTCGATCTGCCGTCGTTGAAGCAGTTCGCTGCTGAGCGCGGCAGCGTCGTGATTGAGGATGCGTGCCAGTGTCCCGGAGCGCGACTCGGTGAAGCACGAGCGGGGACGCTCGGCGATGTCGGAGTGCTGAGTTTCGGAGGCAGCAAGTTGCTGTCAGCCGGTCGCGGCGGAGCGGTGCTGACGAACTCGGCGGAGATTGCTCAACGCATTCGATTGCATACTCAGAGAGGTAATGAATCTTACCCTCTCTCTGAATTGCAGGCGGCGGCATTGTTGCCTCAATTGGAGTGTCTCGATGAGCTCAACGCGCAGAGATTGCGAGTGGTGAGTGAGCTTCAACGTCGGCTGCCTGCGGGGCTGCGTTTGCTGACCGATCTGAGTGCGGGCCGTCCCGCCTTCTACAAAGTGGGGATGCTCTACGACGCGAGCGCCTTCAATGGACTGAGTCGCGACGTCTTCGCAAAAGCATTGAGAGCAGAGGGCATCGCGATCGACTCCGGCTTTCGCGCTCTGCATCTGATTCACAGTAAGCGGCGGTTTCGAACGCTCGGCGAGCTCCCGAATGCCGAGCAAGCCGACGCGCGGATGCTCGTGCTGCATCATCCGTTTTTGAGGATGACTGAGCCGGCGGTTGATGTCTTCGTGACGGCGGTCGAGCGACTGCGGGCTGCTGACGAGCTGCTGCAACTCTGATGGTGCCGTCATTTGCATTGCCCGCGAGTGTATGTAGCAATAAGTACTTGCCTGCGGGTTAAGCGACGCTGCGAAGCCGTATCTGATAGTCGCCTTTCGCTCTGCGAAAGGAAGCATTGCGGAGCAAAAGCCGACAATGTCTTTCGCAGAGCGAAAGGCGACTATCGACCGCGTTTCCAGTTGTGCGCAAGCCGACAACAAATCGAGAACCAGTAGTACAAACTCTGTCGAAGACGTTCTCGCTCGCTTACCAGTATCGCTCGAAGTGCAGATTGCCTGGTTTCCATTGATGGTCGATCGTGAAGCCGCGCCGTTCGAGTAGCTCAACGCAACCGGCGGGCTGCGGGTATGTCTTTTGACCGTGCTCTTCATGAGGAGCCCCGACCATTCCCGGATTGCCGCAGAGGAAGACATGACATCTCTGCGGATCGAGTTCATGCCCCAGTCGCGCGGCGATGTGACCGTTCTCAATGAGATCTTGCAGTCGCAGTTTCGGCTGCGAGAGCGCGTCAGCACTTCGGCTCAATCTCGGTTCGTAGACGTACTGCGGCCACTGCGCGGCGACCTTCTCGTGAGTCTTGAGGTAGCCCAAATCGGCTGCATTCCGGACGGCAATGAGATTCACGATCCGCCCTTGATGGCCTTGAGCGAGCAACTCCCCGAGCAGCGCGTTGTGAGGTGCTTCTCCTGTTCCCGTTGCGAGGAAGATGACGTCATCGGTCGGCTTCACGCGGTCCAATGTGAAGTGCCCCTTCGCGTGCTGACCGACATGCAGTCGCGATCCCGGTTGCAACGCGAACAAACGCGGCGTCAGTGCCGGAGGCCGCCCGTCACTGTGTCGAATGAGGACGATGTAGAACTCAAGCTCGTCGCTGTCTGTGAGACGCAGCGGGCGATCGTTGTCATCAAGGATGCGCGACGAGATCGAATAAGCTCGCTGCACGATCTGCTGAGCATGCTCAGGCGGGACCACTTCAACGTCACATCCCGGCACGCGCGGTTCCCAATAGCCCAGTCCGAGCGTCGTGAATTGGCCCGCTTGTAATGGACGCAGCGGAGCATCGGGCCGCATTCGAATCACCATAAGGTCGGGGTTCACGTTTCGGCGATAAGTTAGAGTCGCGTTGTAGGTCGGTGATGCACTCATCGGTCTGCCTGCTGCCTTTCGGTTGCTCGGTTCGTTCTCGATTCTTGGGAGATCGCCCTCAGCAAAAAGCGAACTCTGAATCGATATCTCGACTTACGCAGATGCCGCGCCAAGCGACGCTCCGACGTTCGAAAAGATGCGCCTCGCTGAGACCGCGAATCGTGAAGTGCTCAAGCCTAAAACAGGCTTCGCCCGCCCCCTGAGAATGTACGACGGACTTGTAGTCCGTCGATCTGCGGCGGCGACGGACTGCAAGTCCGTCGTACTAAAGATGCGCGCAAGGCACGCTGAAGTTACGCAGCACGAAACTAAGAAACGCATTCCGACCTAACGTCGCGCTGCTTCACTCGCACTCACGATCAACGCCATCAGAAGAGGCTCGCTTCGAACATCTTTTTGCCCCACATCTTTTTGTCAGCCGTCTTCTCAGCGGCCTTTGCGAACCTCTGTGGGATTCGCTTCTTCGAGATTCGACGACAACTCGCGGAGAACGGAGCGAGGCTCGTTACGAATTTGGCTCATTCTTCGGATCGTCCCAGATGACAATTTTGCGAGGCATCTGCGGTCGCTCGCTGACGAGCCGCTTCTCACGTTGACGCACTGAGCGAGCAACTCGAATTCTCGGTCGCGCTGACTACAGTCCCGCGCCTGCTTTGACTTCTCTTCCCGATCACTCGGAGACGGCTCGCATGAAGATTGACCGCATTGAATTGTTTCATGTCGCAATGCCACTCATCTATCCGTGGCGCACGGCCTACGGCGAAGACGCTGCGATTCACTCGGTGCTCTGTCGCATGACGAGCGGATCGGTTGATGCATGGGGCGAGAGCACGCCATTGGCTGCTCCGTGCTATAGCCCTGAGTGGGGCGGCGGCATCTTTGCGACGGCTCGAGACTGGCTCGCTCCGGCTTTGATCGGCAAGGACATTCAAAGTGGCGAGCAATTGCAGTCCGAACTGTCGCTCTTCAAAGGCAACTTCTTTGCGAAAGCGATCCTCGACAACACATGGTGGGCACTGCAGTCGCGGATTCAGAACGTGCCCTTACATCGTTTGATTGGAGCGACCCGCGATGTCATTCCGGTCGGCGCGGACTTTGGAGTGATGGATTCGGTTGACGATCTCTTGAAAGCCGTCGGGCAAGCCGTCGACGCCGGTTTTCCGCGCGTGAAGCTCAAGTTCCGACCCGGTTGGGATGTGCCGATGCTCGCCGCAGTGAGGCAACAACATCCGACTCATCCCGTGCATATTGACTGTAACAGCGGCTACAGACTCAGCGACGCAAAGCTGTTTCAGGAGATCGATCAGTTCAATCTCGCGATGATCGAGCAACCGTTGCAGCACGATGATTTCGTTGATCATGCCGAGTTGCAGAAGCTGATTCGGACCCCAGTGTGTCTCGATGAGAGCATGACATCGGTGCGTCGGGCCGAGCAGGCTGCCGCATTGAAGAGTTGCCGTTTCGTGAACATCAAACCGGCACGAGTGGGCGGACTGACAAATGCCGTTGCCATTCACAATGTGTGTAAAGCGAATGACATCCCCTGCTGGGTCGGCGGCATGCTCGAAAGCGCGACCGGAGTCGCGATCTGTATCGCATTGGGGATGCTCGACAACTTTGTCTATCCGGCAGACATCTTTCCGAGCACTCGCTTCTATCACGACGACCTCTCCGGTCCGCCCATCGAGCTGATCAAGGACGCGGACGGAGTTCCGTCAGTCCGCGCCTTCGATCGCTTGCCGGAGCCAATCACGGAACGGCTCGGCAAGCTCACGGTGAACTGGGCGGTGATTCAGAAGTAAGCCCGAGCAGCTCTGTCTGGCGAGATAACCGCTCCGATCAATTGTCCGCAGCAGTGGCCGTTACTTCGTTAAGGACCTCGTCCCAATTGCGCGACGGATGCAGCAGCACGACGCAGCGCTGCAGAGTTTCGTAGTCGGCAATGGAATCAATTCGCTGACGTTGCTGCGGCGTCAACGGCCCCATCTGAAGTTGGCCGAGCTTCAAGAGCATCGTTCGAGATTCGGCAATTTGCCCTTCAAGCAGCCCTTCCAAGCGGCCCTCAATCAATCCCTCAACGCGGCCCTCCGTCCGCCCTTCGATTCGCCCTTCGACGAATCCGATTGCTCGCCCTTGATTGATCGCCGTCTTCAGCCGAGACCGCTCATCGCGCAGCGCTTTGAGGTTCGCTTCGTAGATCTCTCGTTCGGTCGGAGTGTGAGCAACCATTGTCAGGGTTCCTG
>CAZNMS010000131.1:0-19344 GCA_964573505.1 uncultured Planctomycetaceae bacterium
GTAAAGCTGACTTCAGTCGGCGCGGCAATTCAGTCAGCGGAATTCAACGAAGAGCGCTATCGCAATGCCGATCGCTCGTTCCGCAAGGGGCAACGTCCGCCGTTGCAAATCGTTGGCAACAACCTGAAGCCCGAAGATGACATTGAGCCGCTTGATCGCGAGCGTAAGCCTCTGACGTTCGACCTCTCAGTCGAGCGGATTGATAAGCAACTGAAGAAGGTCACGAAGGGCGCGTCGCTCAAGACCATCAACTGGAAGGTCGAGCAACTCAAAGCGGACGCTGACAACAAGGATCTCTTCAATGAGGTCGCCTTCGTTGCACGCACTCCCGATGGCAAGCTCGAGATCACAAAGACCTATCGGCTCAATCGCCTGAAGAAGGAGCAGATCACTGATCCGCAAATTAGGAACAGCGACGCTGCGCCCTATACGCTCGACGTGACGCTCGGTTTCAAGAGCCTGACTTCGGACGACGAAGAGGTTGCGTACATCCTGCAAGGCCCCGTCGGTTTGCCGCTTGAGAACAAAGACATCGCGCGCAAGTACCGCGACATCAAAGCGGGCTTCATCAACGAAGGCGGCTCGATCAGTGCTCAGACAATGACGGCTGCAGAGATCGTTAAAGCTGCCGACAGTCAGACGATCGAAGAGTGGAAGAAGCCGATCGGTTATCTCGGAGTCGACTTGCAGTACTTCGCGGCGCTCGTTGTTCCGGGCGAGTCTCAACTTGAGAAGCCCTACTTCGACCGTTCGCGCAGCTCGCTCATTCAGAAAGCTGCCGACAAGAAGGAATACAGCGACGTCAGCGTCGAGCTGATCTCAAAGACGCTCGAAGTGCCGGGTGATAAGAGCATCGAACACAAGCTGAAGCTGTATCTCGGCCCGAAGCGCGAAGACTTGCTCGCGACTTACAACGCGGAAGGCGTCTTCGATTACGGATGGTTTGCGTCGATCAGCAACTTGCTGGTGCGGCTGATGAGAATGTTCCATTCATGGGGTATCTCGTTCGGCTTCGCGATCATCATGCTGACGATTTGCGTTCGCTTGCTGCTCTTCCCGCTGTCGAAGAAGCAGGCGATGAGCGGCAAGAAGATGAAGCAATTGCAGCCGCTCTTGAACGAGATCCGCGAGAAGTACAAAGACGACAAGCAAGGAATGGCGACGGCTCAGATGGAGTTGTATCGCAAAGCGAACTTCAACCCGTTCGGCGGTTGCGTCTTAGTCTTCTTCCAATTGCCGATTTTCATCTCGCTCTATCAGGCGATTGGTAACTGCATTGATCTGCGACTCGCGAAGTTCTTCTACATCCCGGATCTCTCGGGAATGGACTCGCTGTTCGAGTTCCCGTTTGCAGTTCCATGGCTCGGAGTCGACTTCAACTTGCTGCCGATGATCACGATGGTGCTCTACTACGCGCAGCAGAAGATGTTCATGCCGCCGCCGGCAAACGAAGAAGCGGCGATGCAGATGAAGATGATGAACGTGATGATGTTCGTGATGGGCTTCCTCTTCTATCACGTGCCCGCCGGGTTGTGCGTCTACTTCATCGCGTCGGCTTTGTGGGGAATGGGCGAACGAAAGCTGATCGACCTCTTGCCTGATCCTCCAGCGCCTCCGCCGCAGCCTGAATTGCTCGACAAAAACGGTCGTCCGATCGGTCCGGCAGCAAAGAAGGATGGCTTCTTGGCGAAGCTCTTCCATCAGTTGCAGCAAGCTGCCGAGATGCAACAACAAATACAGCGTGAAGAAGAAGAGAAACGCAAGAAGGGCCAGAAGTAGCAGGCTCAGCCTTGCCGTTTCGGAGCGCAGCTAACGCGTAGCTTGACTCTCTGAGTCGAGCTTCGGACGCGCGAGTAAGAAAAACGACATCCCGTCACTTTGGCCAATCAGTTCTCTTAGCAAAGGAACTCACTCATGCGTCTCGCGAAGGTTGCGTTAGCGGGCGGCGAGCAGCGCATCGCCATTGTGAATGCGGATCACGTTCAACTGCTCGACTTGCAGCAGGTCGAAAAGGTGCATCGTCTCGCGGACATCCTGCATGCTCCGGATCCCATTGGATTGGCCAACTTCCTGATCGACCGGCAGGCGGCTCCGGTGCCGCTGAGCAACGTCACGTTCCTCGCGCCAATCGACTATCAAGAAGTTTGGGCAGCGGGAGTGACCTACAAGCGCAGCCAAGTGGCCCGCATGGAAGAGTCGAAGTCGGGTGCGAGTCATTACGACAAAGTTTATACGGCTCCGCGTCCTGAGATTTTCTTCAAGGGCAATGCCAATCGCGTTTCTGGTCCCGGTCAGCCAGTGCGCGTGCGCTACGACAGCAACTGGTCGGTGCCCGAGCCGGAGTTCACGCTCGTCATTTCGCCTGCGATGAAGCTTGTTGGCTTCACGATCGGCAACGACATGTCGGCTCGCGATATCGAAGGCGAGAACCCGCTCTATCTGCCGCAAGCAAAGGTCTACAAACAATGCTGCGGTCTCGGTCCGTGCGTGTTGTTGAACGACGGTACGCTCGATCGCACGACGACTCGCGTGCTTCTGAAGATCGAGCGAGGCGGTCAGGCAGTGTTTCAAGGTGAGACGAATCTCGGACAACTCGCCCGCACTTTTGAAGAGCTGATTGATTGGCTCGGCCGCGAGAGCGAGTACCCGACCGGAGCGTTCTTGCTTACCGGCACCGGAGTTGTCCCGCCCGACAACTTCACATTGGAGAACGGCGACAGCGTCTCGATCAGCATCGACGGCATCGGCACATTGACGAACCCCGTCGTGAAGGACCGCGCGTAAAGCAGCGGGTGCCACCAATCGTTTAACCGCATCGCCATCGGCGTGCGCTTTTACGGCCGGCCACCAATCTCCGGCCTCACTGATAACTGAGACTCGCCGCAACAATTCCGTGCGAGTCGCTACAGCATCGAAGGCTTCAGCTTCTCCAAAAGCGCGTTCGCCATTCCGGCACGCGCAGCGGGATTGGCGGCTTTGATTTCTTCAAGCCCCTTTTGCAGCACGTCCGCGCGAGCCGGATCCGCCTTGCGGACCGTTTCGATCATCGCATCAAACCCGGCGGCCTCGCTGCCCATTGGCTGCCCTGCCGCATATTGGCGAAGCACAGAACGAGGCAACTCTAGCGGGTCGTTGCTGGCCTTCACGGCGATTGTTTGCTCTTCTCGGGGGCCTTGACCGCAACCAACAACAAACAGCGGTATCACCGCCAATGCGGCAAACGTCAAACGCAACATATGACACACTTTCTGAGATAAATTGTTTGATGCCCCCGGCGCGCACTCGCCGCAGTGGCGTCGCGAGTCGCCCGATGTCCGGATATAATCGGTCTGTTGCCGAGAAAGCTCTTCGGGGAGTTGATAGTCGCGGTTCGCGGAGCGAACCACGATTACCTGCAACCTTCTCACGCACGCTTCCTGAGGCAGATATGCAATCCATTGGCAACAACTGCGGCGTTAGTAGTCGTTGATCGGTTCGCCATCGGCGCGATTTCCGAGACGCTGCCATGTGACGAGATCAATCGAGTCCATCACGAAGCGGACTGAGCCATCTCCTAAAGCCACATTAACACCGCCGGTATGCAGGCTACGCGGGGGTATCAAGCCAAAACCCCAATCGTGTGCGCCGCCCGGGCAGCAATCGCCGCCGGCGCTCGGATACTCCCAGTTCGGAGGCACTGAAGTATTAAAGGTTGATTGAGCGGCGGCGTACCATGCCCACATTGTTCCGTTATTGGACTTCACTCCGATAGGTGCCGTGCGAGCGGTGTTGCCAATCGCGGTCACTTCGGCAAGCGTCGGAAAGTTTCGATTTGCGACGGCGTTAAAGAGCCCGTTGCCTGTGTAGAAAATGTCATAGGGGTATTTTCCGGGGCCAGCTTGGGGAGCACCAGAACCCGACAGAATCTCAGCAACGAGAACGGTATTTGAAAGCCCGTCGGTCACATCGGGAATTCGGCGATCAACTTGATACGCAAGAATTCCGTTGAAGTTATTGCCGGCCCAAACTGTTTCAATCGAGCTGCCGGTACACCATGCGTAGTTCGTACCGGGGCCGTCCCAGCCAGAGGGGTTCGAGCCGCGCTTTGAGCCATTCAGAGCCGACGGACAATGAAAGACATTGAGGTCGGTATTCATGAACGTGTTATAGGTGTAAGACCAATTTGTGAGATTATTCTGTTCGGCCTCATAGAGCGGCATTTGGTCGATATATGGCAGCAAGTGGTAATTGATGCTCAGTGCTTCCCAAGCGTTGCTGCCGACCTGCAAATAGTTGCGAGGGAACTTGCGAGTGGTGTCATGAAAATCATGCACGGCCAATGCGAGTTGCTTGAGTTTGTTCTTGCAGTCACTGCGTCGAGCGGCTTCTCGCGCCTGCTGCACGGCGGGCAGCAGAAGTGCCACAAGCACCGCAATAATCGCAATAACGACGAGCAGTTCGATGAGTGTGAAACCCGAACGAGCAACCGATCGAGACGCACCGGAAGTGTAATTGTTTCGCATTTTTTACTCGCTTACTGGAGGCAAGAAGACGGGGTATCGACCTTGCGAAGAATGGGATTTCGAGAACTGTCGAGGGCGGGGCAAGAGTGCGGAAAGATGAGTGGGCTTAAGGCGGGGGCGGGACTCTAAAGTGCGCCGAGGACGCCACTCAAGCTACAAGTTCGGCGTTAACTTGTTTGCGTGAATGCGAAGATAGTTCCGCGGTTCCGGCAAGACCGGTTAGGACGAAGCTACGACCGATCGCGGCGAGCATGCTTCTCGGCGAACGTCGGACGCCCGGAGCAAGAGCGCGTCCAAGTAGCATGGGCTTCCAGTCCGTGCAGGCTGACTGGCGGCTCGAAGCTGTTTGTAGGAGTAAATACAGCACGGGCTAGAAGCCCATGCTACGACAGCACGTCTTTCACGACGTCGCCGTAGACGTCGGTCAGTCGATAGTCGCGGCCTTGAAAGCGGAAGTTGAGCCGCGTGTGATCGAGGCCGAGAGAATGCAGGATCGTCGCTTGCAGGTCGTGAATATGGACCGGGTTCTCGACGATGTTGTAGCTGTAGTCGTCGGTGCTTCCGTAAGTCAGGCCGCCTCGAATGCCGCCACCTGCGAGCCACACGCTGAAGCAACGACCGTGATGGTCGCGACCGTAGTCGTCCTTCAAACCGCCCTGACCATAGACGGTTCGTCCGAACTCGCCGCCCCACACGATCAACGTGTCGTCGAGCAAACCGCGTTGCTTGAGATCGCGGATCAAAGCCGCCTGAGGCTGATCGACGTCGCGGCACTGCTTCGGCATGTTCGAAACGATGCCGCCGTGCTGATCCCATCCGCGGTGATAAAGCTGCACGCAGCGGACTCCTCGTTCCAGCATGCGTCGAGCGAGCAAACAGTTCGCGGCAAACGTGCCCGGCTTCTTTGCGTCGGGGCCATAGAGGTCGAACGTTGCTTGCGTCTCGTTCTTTAGGTCCGTGAGTTCCGGCACCGACGCCTGCATGCGAAACGCGAGTTCGTACTGAGCGATGCGCGTTGCGATCTCGGGATCTCCCGTCAGCTCAAGCCGCTTCTGATTGAGAGCGGCGATGCCATCGAGCACATCGCGGCGCATCGTGCGATCCATTCCCGGCGGGTCCGAGAGATACAGCACGGGATCTCCCTGACTGCGAAACTTCACGCCTTGAAAGCTCGACGGCAGGAAGCCGCTGCCCCACAAGCGATCGAGCAAACCTTGATTGGCATCCGCACCGGAACCGTGCGAGATCATCACGACAAAAGCCGGCAGATCATGCGCGACTGAGCCTAACCCGTATGAAACCCATGCACCGAGCGACGGTCGCCCCGGCTGCTGCGAGCCCGTTTGGATGTAGGTGATGGCCGGGTCGTGATTGATGGCCTCAGTGTGCAGAGAACGAATCAAGCAGATGTCGTCCGCGACTTCGGCCGTATGCGGTAAGAGTTCGCTCAGCGCCATTCCGCAATCGCCGCCGCGTCGAAAGCGAAACTTCGAAGCGATGACCGGGAAGCTCTTTTGTCCCGACGTCATGCCGGTCAGTCGCTGACCTTTGCGAATCGAGTCCGGCAGTTCTTGCCCGTGCCGACTCCGCAGTTCCGTTTTTTCATCCAGCAAGTCGATCTGCGACGGGCCTCCGGATTGGAACAAGTACACGATCCGCTTTGCTCGCGGAGCAAAGTGAGGAGCTAGCACGCGCGTCGCAACGTCTGCCGCTTCCGCATCGTTGCTGAGCAACCCAGCCAATGCCGCGACACCGACACCGGCTGTTGCTGAGCCGAGAAAGACGCGGCGATTCAATGCATCGACCGACTGTGAAACCCGCGCCGAGAATGGATGTAATTCGAGTGACATAGCGAGTCCCTAAGCTTGCAAGTGAAGAGCCGCAGAGCAACGTCTCGGCACGGGAGCATAGCCCTTTGAAGAGCAATGCCATCACATCGCAAACAGGAGACTCAAGCTTTCATTCGCTCAGGCGAAAGGACCGGTTGCTGTCGGTGAGACTGCGGCCGGGCTATGTCGTCGCGCCATCAGACGAGCCCCGCCGCGCAGAGCGACAGAGAGCAGTCCGAGTCCGAGCACGACGGCTCCCAATACTCCGCCGACATTCTTGACCTTGCGATTGACGGAGAAGCGTTCCCATTGCTCAGCAAGCTGCTCGCGCACTTCGGGCGAGTCTTCGAATTCGATGTAGCCCACATACATCGAGTCTTTGAAATTGCCGAAGTCGTGCAGGCGGCTTTGCACGTGCTCGTTCTTTTTGGCGAGCCTCGAAAACAGCTCGGTCGGGATGTCCCAACTGCTGATGCCGTCGTACTTCGACGACATGCGACTGAGCAGCTCATTCTTTGCCGCGGCGATCGCGTCACGACGAGCGTCATCTTGAGTCGGCCAATCGCCGCTCTTCTTGACGACCAACACGGTCGGCACGACGCCTTCTCGCACGGTGATCATCCCGCGCTTCACCCAATCCGGCAGTGACTCTTGCTGCGGATCCTCGGCGACGAGTGGCTGCTCGGCATTCACGAGTTTCGTCACTGACGGAATCGCATCGCGCTGCGTGACCGAACGCGGCTCAACATCGGCGAGTGACTGCAAGAAGCCCGACCTCGCTGCGACGACTGCGACTAGAAAGGCCACTCCGACGCTGATCCCAATCATGAATGCCGAGCGCAACGATCGTCGTCGGGCCGCGCGCGCCTCGCTCGTAAAGAACGGCATCAAGCGCGGGAGTCCCCAGAACATCACTCCGAGAATAATCAGCAGTTCAATGGGGCCGAGCATGTTTCTATTCCTTTTGGTTCCCGTTGCCTCATCGGGCAAAGGGACACAGAGCGAGTTCAAGTAGCATGGACTTCCTGTCCGTGCGGCTTTTGAGCTGTTCGCGTTCCGACACCTGCAGCCATTCAGCACGGGCTAGAAGCCCATGCTACGACGACTCGAACAATTGCCGCACATGCCTTAGGCGAGCGGCAGAGGAGAAAATACCGGCGATCTTCTGTACGACGGACTTGTAGTCCGTCGCAGTTGCAGATCGACGGACTACAAGTCCGTCGTACTGGTATGAACTCCCGCCGCGCACGCCCTACTGCCGATGCGGAGTCGGAATCCAATGCGACGAGATCTGCGCGACGAGTGACATCGAGAGCCCCCACATGAGCCCCCACTCCAATGGAACGCGCATAAAGAGGGCGATCAAGAATGCCGTTCCGGTCGTCCCTAGCAGCGACCAAATACTCAAACGCACTGGTCGCAGTGCTTCGATGCGATACCACCAGCGCCGTACGACGAGCAGCAATCCGAAGAACAACGCATAGCCCTGCAACGCCATCGCGGCGCGCGTTGAGAAGTTCAAACTCGGCGACCATGCAACGGCGATTTGTTCGAAGTTCGCCATATCGAGTCTGATCTTGAGGTAGTCGTCGAGTGTAAAAATGCCGACACCAGCAAGTATGCCGAGAAGCCCCGAGAGCACTCTTCGCCCGATCCCGCTGCTGCCGCGTCCTTCGTAGAGCTTTGCCGGAATGATCGCTGCCCAGCAGCCGAGAGTGACTCCGACCGCAAAGAAGGCCGCTTGTGCCGGAGTCTTCAGAAAGGCTTCGAAGGCCCACAAAGCCACTGCCAAAACGCAAGAAGACAATGCTGCGACGGACATTGCGCCCGTCATCTCTGCCAGTCGATCGAGTGCAAGAAGCCGCCGCTCTTCGGGAGCGCGATAGCGGTGATACTCCTCATTCAATCGCTGAGCCCGTTCGATCCTCTCGGCCTGTTGACGGTCGCGAGCTTCCGCATCGAGCGGCGGTAGCAAGAACGCACGCCGCACCCCGATTGTAATTATTCGTACAATCACGAAGGACCAAAACAAACAGCCGGCGGCGATCGACAGTACGACGAATCTCGGTGGCAGTGGCGTTTTGGTTGAAGCACTGATGACGACAATCAACGAGAACCACAAACCGGCCAGTACGCACACGAGCAACATCGGTCGCATCATCAGCCAGTGCTTCAGTGAGACCTCACTCTCTGTCGCTTGCGTTACTCCGTCCGCCTCGAAGCATTCCGCCGGATGCACGAACGGGGCTTCCTTCTGCTGCATTACAAACTGCGGATGCTGCGGCTTGCGCGATTCTCTTTCGAATGCTTCTGACGGCGCGACGAGCACCGTGACGGGCACTCGTTGCGGTTGATTGGGAGACAGCTCAGCGAGCGGAATCTCGTCATGCCGATCTGTTGCCGGTGCGACCGGCTTCGAAACAGCACTCATTGAAGCAGACGGTTCGCGATACTCGAGCAGCAACTGATCTGCCGAGTGCGTGCGCTGATTCGGATCTTTCTCAAGGGCACGTTGCAGCACCGGTCGCAGGTTTGCTGGCAGTGGTGAGAGATCGGGAGCTTGAGTGAGCTGCTTCATCAAGATCTCACCGGTCGTCTCGCCATCGAACGGGACTCGGCCCGTCAGCATCTCGAACAAGATCACGCCGAGCGCGTAGACGTCGATCTCATGCCCGTAGCGACCGTGAGCAATCTCAGGGGCCATGTAATAAACAGTACCGACGCTTTCAGTGTGCCCGCTGCGGCGACTCGTCGAGATGAACTTCGAAAGCCCGACGTCGCCGATCTTCACATGACCGTGCTCGACATAGATGTTCGCCGGCTTGAGATCGCGATGCACAAGACCCTGCTCGTGCAAGTAGCTCACCCCGGCTGCGATCCCCGCGAGATACTGCTCAACTCGAGCCGTCGGCAGACCATCAGGATGAGCGGCGATGATCTCATCGAGCGTTTGCCCGCCCATGTACTCCATGACGACCCAATGCTCGCCGACCGCGTTTTGTCGAACATCGAAGATCGTCAGCAGATTCGGATGCTTGAGGTTCAAGCATTGCGCAATCCCGCGCAGTTCGATGTCGAAGTTACTTTGCAGCAGCTTGAGTGCGACCTCTTTCCCCGCATCGCTCAGCGCAAAATAGACCTCACCGAAGCCCCCGCGTTGAATGGCTCGTTTAATGGTGTAGCCGTCGAGCGGCTTTGATTCGGGAGGGTATTTGAAAGTCATCGGCTGCTCGTTCCTGTGATCGCGCTGCCTGCAGTGAAAGATGATCGAGGTTGAGAGTGTCGGCTTTTGCTCCGCAAAAGCTGCTTTTGGCAGAGAGGTTGTGATTAAATCGCCCCCGAGCTTGTCTCGGGGGTTTAACGGCCTTTGCGCTACTCGAATTGCCCTTGATTTTAAGTAGCGCAAAGGCCGTTGAACCCCCGGCACAAGGCCGGGGGCGAAAAGATCACAGCCTCAGAGCGAAAGGTGACTATCGCTTGCAGTTTCGCTGCGTCGTATCGAAGCAAACTCTTCTGCCACTCGTCATTGCTTGAGCGAGCACTTTCATTCTGAGTCGCTGACAACGCATCCCGTGCATTGCCGGCGCCGACACTGAGTCACTCAAGTCGAAGTCGTAGTCCATCACCGACGATCGTTTGCCCGCGTTCGAGTTGCGTCCAACCGGCTCGTGACTCGCCATTGATCGTGAGCCCTTTGCCATTCACTGCCAGTCCGTCATCGCGCCGCACCAAAACCAATTGGCTCGGCCACAACGGACATCGAACATGAGTCTGCGCTCCCGGTCCCAACAAGCACGTCTCGGCCATCAGTACAAAGCCGTTGACCGCTTGCTTGCCGCGATGATTGCTCAGCACATCAACGCGAGCGGACGCACTTAGCGCCGAGCACATCTCGAACTTCAATCGCACAACATCATTGAGCAGCAAGTCGCTCGGACTGCTCAGCACTGTCGGCCCTGCGATAAGCCGACCGTTGAGCATTGTTTTCGCGAACGGCGTGACGACGTACTCCTCACCGCTGCGTCGAATCGTCAGATGCATTCGCGAGAGATTGCCCATCAGTGCGATCTCTGGTTCGTCAGCAACTGAAACCGCTGAATCACCGATGCGACCGACAACAACTTCGTCAGCCAGCAGCATTCGAAACGCACCGACGCCGTCAATCCAAAGAGTGGCGGAACTCAACGCAGTTATCGGCATGCTGTGAAGTCACTCGTATGTAGGATCCAATACATATCGGCTGCATCGCTCAGTGGCCCGCGACTGAGATGCCCGGCGATCATACGTCTTGCGCGAGGAATAAAGCTCAGCGAGGTTCCGCCTCGGACCGTAAGTCAGCCTCTCCGAGGCTGACACTTTTGCGAGACGAAGCCGGTTACGACACGCCCGCTTGAATTCGAAACCGCCCCTAATGGAACAATGCCTTTGCCCGATTTTTCGGCGATATCGAGTGGGCGTTGTCGGGGAGATTGCGTCTTGCGGAAGCGGCAGCCTCGGAGAGGCTGCCCTACACGGTTGCGACTCGCCGCCGATGCTTGACTCGATCAGACGGGCTCTGATTTCTCAGAGTCTATCGCCGTTTCACCGCGAGCCGACCATCGACGCAACGCCGCTCGGCTTACTTCGCCGCAACCGTCGCCGACTTTGCTTTCCCGCCGAGATGCGCTTCGACCTCTTCGAGCAAACCCGTGCGCGACAGCTTGTCTTCAACCGGTATCAACCCGTCGCTCGGTCGCGACTCAGCATCAGCGACTCGCTCACGCACTTTGAGTTGCTTGTCGAGCTGAGCAACGAGAGCCCGCACGCTGTTGAACTCAGAGTCGTCGACGCGAATGTTCTTCACTTCTTCGGTCGCTCGAACCTTCTCAAGCCGTGCTTGCAGGATCTCAATCTGCCGCGCGAGGTCTTCTTTCGCGTTCCTCATGAGGTCGAGCTTTGACTGATTCGCTTTGAGTGCGTCCTTCTTGCGATCAAGCAGCTTCTGCTCTTCCTGCATCGTCGACTCGACAACCTTCATCGTTTCGAATCGTTTCTTGAGATCGTCGGTCAATTGCGCAGATGTGTAACTCACATTACCTATCTGAAACGCATCTTTCCCCGATTTGAGTTGCTCTGAGCGAGTCATGACCGCCAGTCGGTGCTCCGCGACATTGTCTGCTCGCTGAGCGACCTTCTTTTCGAGATCTTCAATCTCGACTTGCTGCTCGACGACGACCTTCTTCGCGCGATTCATCTCGGGATCAATCTGCGTCAGTAACTCCTTTGCCCGAGCAAGTTCGAAATCGAGCGGCACGGAATCTCGTACTGCCGACTTCACCGAACTGCCTGCTGTCGAGATGTAGCTCCACAGATCGCGTCCAAACACAAAGCCTCCGGCGACCAACAGTCCCGCCGAGCCCAATGCCGCCTTCTTCACGAGTCCCGTCATCATGTGATTGCTCCCCGATGTAGACGGACGAGAGCAGTTCGCTCCGCCAATTCCGGGCCGCTGACTGTCTCGCAAGAACTGCAAGAACCCCGATCAGCATGGCCGACATCGAGTACTTCGCCGGACCGCCCGGAATATTGGCGGCATTGGGAAGAATTTTGAGAAATGAGATGCAGCAGGCATCGGTGCGGCGCCCGGTCGGAATTGATGCGATGAAGCGCGAGCAACAGCAGGCGCGACGCTCTTCATTAGCCCATTCGTTCTCATCCAGTTATGAGTCGACGCAGCATTTACATCCTTAATGGCATGTCGCGAGCAACCGAATGTCGTCCTCAACTGAGCCCGCTGCCGCGCCGCAAGTGGCGTTGAAGCGTCCGCTGTCTCGTCGCAAGAAAGCTTCCTTTTCGATCCTCATCATGATCGGCGTTTGGTGCGCGGTTGAAGGCATCTCGCTCGTCGGGCTGCATACGACTTCAGCCAGCTTTCGCTGGGGCGACCTCATTGATGAGCAAGTCGCTGTCGCTCGCGGAGCTCCGACGGCTGATGAATCGCAAGAGACGATTCATCCCTATCACGGATGGGCCTTCAACCCGCAGGTCTCAGAAGGCGTCGATTTCGCCGGACGACGAATCCCCGTGAATGCTCTTGGATTGGTCGACGACGTGCCCGCCATCCAGAAACGCGATCCGAAGAAGATCATCGTCGGTATGACCGGCGGTTCTGTTGCATGGCAGATGTCGGTCGCGGGCGAGTCAGCCTTCAAAGCAGAGCTTGCTCAAGAACTCGGTCGCGCGGCCGACGAGATCATCCTCGTGCGATTCGGACTCTCGGGCTTCAAGCAACCGCAACAGTTGATGACGCTCAATTGGCTCATGACTCAAGGAGCGGAGTTTGACGTCGTCGTGAATCTCGATGGCTACAACGAAGCGGTCGGAGCGATCGACAATCGCCAAGCGAAAGTTTGCATGGGCTATCCGGTGTTTTGGCACGCTCGCACGCGAGACATCGTCGATCCGCGCGAGTACTCGTACTCGATGGAACTTTTCTTACTTCGCGGCCAGCGTCAGCAAGTCGCTCAAGCGGCACTGACTTCGATTTGGCGCTGGTCACCGACTTACAACTTCATTTGGGTCTTGCGCGACCAACAATTCCGCAAGCGACGCTTCGAACTCAGTCGCCTGCTTATCGCCGATCATTCGACGGTCGGCGTTCGCGGCTTTGCGAGTTCGGGACCGGCGGAGGACTTCAAGGACGCCGCAGAGGCAGACCGACTTGCCGTGCAAATTTGGAGCAATTCATCAGCTCAAATGGCGAGCCTCTGCCGAGGTGCTCGATGCCAGTACCTGCATTGCTTGCAGCCGAACCAATACGTGCCGGACTCGAAAGTGTTCTCGCCGTTAGAACGAGAGAAGTACGTGCGTGAGACCCTCGATCATGCACTCATCGTCAAGCGGCTCTATCCGCAGTTCATGCAACGCGGAAAGGAACTGGGCCAGCACGGCGTTCGATTTCGAGATCTCACGATGGTGTTCTCGCAGACGACCGAGACCGTCTATTGCGACGGATGGTGTCACTTCAACGAGTCCGGCAGTCAGATCATCGCTAAGGAGATCGCTCGCGAAGTGGCAGCGATGCTCCGCGAAAAATCTGCCGAGTGATGCGGTCGGATGTCGGGTGCTCAATGAGGCATTGCAGTCCCGCTCCGACCATTCGGACTGTGCGCTATCGCCGACTGCGCGCAGGGGAGATGGCGGGAGCAATCTTGTCCGCATGCTTGATCGCGATTGCGATGAACGCGGAGAAGTCGGGGAGTTCGCCTTCTGCGACTCGACGAAGTTCGATGACGTTGCCGCTGCGAAGCTGATGCTCCAGTGCTGCGAGTCGGTCGCGCATTCGTTGTTGAAACTCAGCGAGTTCAACGGACGAGAGGTCATGACGAACGAGCGCGGTCTCATCGTCGTTTCGCTCGCGATGCAGGCGAGCGAGCGAGTGGCCGTCGCTGCGATACAGGAAGCCGCCGACATAAGCACGGCGCAAGTAGCCTGCAGGATCGAACTGATAGACCGGGTCTTGATCGAAGTAGAGCGACAGTGCTCCCGATCTCTTCAAGCCTGCGAAGACAACTCCGGCTTCGTTCGGGACTTGCCATTCAACGCGCGGGCACAAAGCCGTCGCTTCGCGGATGAGGTCTTCTCGATCCTCTTCATGTCGAGCCATGACGGCGATTCCTACGAGACGATCGCAGACTGAGCTTTAAAGACAGAAGCCCGCAGTTTCGATCGGGTGACGAAATCGAAACTGCGGGCTCTTTTTTGTCAGCGAATTGAACGGCGGAATTCTTCTTACCCGCCCTTCAACGCGCCATGTAGCTGAAATCGTAAGATTTCAGGCATTTCAACGGTCCGAAATCTGACGATTTCGGCTCCGCAATCGCGAAGGTGCGGCGTCGCCTTAGAACCGCAGCTCGCCGCCGACATTGATGCCTTGCCAGTACATCAGACCGAACGAAGGCCGCGTGCGAACGTCAGCCTGAAACGCGGGCGATGGGCCGTTGTCGTTGTAGTAGATGCTGTCGTGCGCTCGGACGATGTTGTCGATGAACATGAACTGATAACCGACCGTGACCGAGAGGTTCTGACTCACATGTATCTTGCCGAAGAGGTTCAACTCACCGGTCGCTGCCAACTTCGTTCCCGAGTCGGATGTAATAACGGTGTCATCGTTGAGGGCTCGTAGGCGTTCGACTCGCAGTCGAGTGTCGTAATTATTCCATCCAAGACCGATCTTCGGTTCGACGCCGAGCGTGAACCAACGATGAACGTACTCGAAGCGTGCTCCGATCTGAGGTGCGAGCACATCGTTGTCCGCCTGAGATGCGATCACAGAAACGATCGGAACAGCCAGTTGCTGAAATTGGTCGAAGACACCGATCTGCGTATGAGCTTCGTCGCTGGATGCATAGCGGAAGCCGATCGACGGACGAATTTGGAACTCGGAACGCGGGTCGTAAGAGTCCAAAACAAAGTTGGCTTCCGTGCCCCAGAAGTTCGACTTCATCCTCTGCCCGTAGAAGGCGTCGTAGAGGAACAAGTTCGTACCGACGACTCCTGAAGTCAGAGTCGACGTTGCGATGTACTGCGGGATGCCAATCGCATTGCCCGGAGCTGGCGCACCGAGGTCCGTGATGAACTCAACGTCCGCGGCTCTCTCGAAAGTGAAAATGCTGCCTTCGAGTGTGCCGCCAACAACTGGGATTCCTATCGAGCCGCGAAGGCCATTGTTGTTTCGCAGTCGCAGCGATGTCGTTGTTGCCACTCGTGCTTCACCCGCGAACTGCTGATTGATGGTGATATCAAACGGCTCTGCTGGTGTAAGTGACGAATTCGTCGCTGATCCCAACAACGTTCCTCCGGGGTCTTTGAAGGCGTAGTTGAGGTACTCAAGCCGGAAGAACGCGCCCTTCATCATGTCTTCGATGAACTTGTCCATCGGCGAATTCTCATAGAGCCCGCCTTTGTCTCGCGTGATGTTGTCGTCCCAATAACGAGCCGGTGCGTCGTAATAAGACGGCGTCGTCGGCCATGAACCCGGTCCCGAGCCTTCAAAGTATCCGGCTCCGGGTTGAGTCGACGAATAGGGGCCTTGAACGCTGGCGACTCCGTCGCCTCCCGGCGCCCAGCCTTGCGCTTGAGTTGGGTCGCTCGCAGCACAGAGAAGTCCCCAGACCGCGACGGCGAAGCTCACGATTCGGCGTTTCATAGTCCCTATCCCAAATCCCTTTGGTTACCGGCGGTGATCGAGCGATCGACGGTCGCACCGGCAGCGTGATCCCTGCGGAAAAGTGGCTTTCAGGCGACTGTTCCCAGTCGCTTGAGAAACCCGCAGCGCGTGCGTTCGCCCACATCCCGCAGGCAAACACGACCGGCTGTATCAACGGTATCGGTTTTGAGGGCCGTGCAACTTGCCCGTTTCAGCCAACCGGATGTGAAAATGTGCCGAAGATGCGGGTCTTGCCGATCGGTCAAGGACTGCCGCAGCTCATTGCCGAACCGTGAGACTCGCACGGTGTCAGGCGGCCTCATGCGCAGGCCCGTCGTGCTCAACGGCAGTGCTGAGCGTGCTGCATTGCCGGGCAGAGTTCCCGCGAGGCTGACCTCGAATCAGCACGCTTAAGTCTGAATCAGTTCGTTCGCTCCGCAAATGAGCGGCGTTCGGTCACGGCACGAGCCATGCGTTGAGAATTCCTCGCGACCAATTGCCGGTTGCGCGTCCATTGTCTTGCGGTCGCCTTTGACCGCTTCTACCCGCACGAAAGGAGAACGCCGATGAGCCCATGCATGATCGAAGAGGGCTCCCTGTCCCTCACTTTGGAATATGACGAGCTGTCGATCGTCGCCGGTTTCTCGACCGAAGAGTTCGAAGACCGCATCGCCGAGCAGCTCGTTGAGGCGCATCAGCTTCGCCCGATCCAATGTTGGCAGTTCAGTGACATCGGCGATCTTGTATTGGCGGCCGCTGAAGACCTCGCGCCCTTCACATGGGACAGCTTCGACAGCGAATTGATGAAGCACCTGACTGTGCTCGCAACCGATGTCGCGAAGCAGATCATTCCGTTCTATCGCCGGGAGTTTTAATTCCACTGCTCGTTGCGCCGCATTCATTCACTGCGACACGAACCAATCCGACTCAAGCAAATGGGGCACGTCTTCAACGTGCCCCATTTCATTTGGCGAGCATGCTGTCGCCCGCTGAGGAATTCGTAGCATGGACGCCTACGTCCGTGCTGCGACGCTGTCGGACGTAGGCGTCCGACCTACGCGACGCGAAATCGGGACGTCTTTCTTCGACCATCTCTGAGCCGTGCTGCGACTGAGAGCGGCAGACCTACTTCAACTCGCGAATCCATTGCTCGATCAACCTCGCTGCCTCCGCATCGACGACGTTCGAGCCGACGTGCGGCATGCGACCTAAGCCCGTCTTTGTCATCCGGAAGTGGATCATCGAGCGGCTCGGATCTCCGGGCACGATGTAGCGCGGATCGGAAATCGCAAACGCGCCGTGCCCCGGCTTCACGTTCACAGTTCCGGTCTCGGCCATCGTCTTATTCGCGAGCAAGCTGAACTCTGCATTCCCGCCGCCCCACATGCGATGACAGTGCGAGCAATTCGCATGCAAGTACGAGCGAGCGCGAGCAGTGAGTTCCGACTTCGAATCGGACGGCTCAACGAGTTTCGGCAACTCGCTCGCGGGCTTCGAGACCGGCTGTTTGAAGTAGCCCATGCGGCTCATCACTTCGAGTTGATTGCCAGCAAAGCTGCCGTATTCATGCGCGCGATTCATCTGCAGCGTCGTTGCTCCGAGCACGTATCTCGCCGCCATTGTGTGACAGAGAGTGCATTCCGCGCGGCTCGGGAAGTGCCATGTTTGCGTGCGCTTGCCGCCCGGAGCCGACGCGTCGCGGACTTCGTATTGGCGATCGAGTCCTTTCGCATCGAGCAGTTCGGCATCGGTCTGCTCGTCGTTCCAAACATAGGTGTAGCCGTGCCAATCCTGTGCTCCGTACTCGTCATCGTTACCCGGCATGAGTTCGCGATGCAGGATGCGCGTCTCAAGCCGCTTGCTTGACTTCGGATTGCCCGCTTCAAGCTCAAGCGAAAACGTCTTCACGAGCACTGCATCATTCGGAAAACGCCATCCGGGCGGTGCTTGCTTCTCGGGATAAGTGACCGCATCGAACTCGATCTGCGAGTCGCCCGGCAAAGCGATGAAGCGATCCTTATGAGCCCCGTCCGACCACAACGGCGAATTGACGTCGTACTCAAGCACGCCCGGCGCGATTTTGTGATCGCGGGTCGAACTGAAGAGTCCCGTTTGACTCAACAGCTTTGGAAACGGCGGCGCGTTCGGGTCTGCCGGCGGAGCGATCTTCAAACGATAGATGCCGCCTGCGAAATCGAGGATGAGCGTCTCGCCCGCATAATCGAGCGCGAACGCGATGACGCGCATTTGAGTGTCGCACAACTCGCGGTGCTCACTGACACCGCCCTTTGTGTATTTGAAACTCCATACTTTGCCCGTATCGAAGTCTCCGTAGATGTAGGCCCCTTTGAGTTCCGGCAGTCGGCTCGATCGATTCACAACGCCGCCAGTGATCGAGCGGAAGTCGACGTGCGGATGCTCGACGATCGGCTTAAGAATCGGACTCGGGCCGAGCTTTCGCGCCGGTCGAAACGGGTGCGATCCTTCTTGCACGCTCCATCCGTAATTCCCGCCGCGCTCAATGAGATAGATCATCTCCCACAAATCTTGTCCGACTTCGCCGCCCCATAAGTGACCGGTCTCGCGGTCGAAGTTGAACTTCCAAACTTGCCGATGTCCGTAGCTCCAAATCTCGGGTCGAGCGTCCTTCATCCCGACGAACGGATTGTCTTTCGGCACCGCATAGCCGAGCCCAGCATCTTTCGAATCAACGTCGATCCGCAGAATCGAGCCGAACAAATCGCTGAGGTCTTGCCCGGTCTGCAACTCGTCCGCGATCCCGCTGCCGTCGCCCGTCGCGATGTAGAGCTTGCCGTCGACTCCGAACCGCAAGCATCCGCCGTTATGCCCGCCCGACGGCCATTCGATAACGGTTCGCTCGGACGACAACTTTGCGGTGAGGCGACCGTTCGCATCCTTCTCCGCCGTGAACTCAGAGACCCGCGTGCCCTTCGGCGGCGCCGCCATCGGCTCAAAGATCGACGTCACATAGAAGCGACGATTGGTCGCGAACTGCGGATGAAACGCGAGTCCGTAGACTGTGCGTCCGACATCGAGCAGCAACTGCTTCTCGCTCGCATCCGAGCTGTTGTCGAAGAGAAAGATCTTTCCGAACCGCTCTGCAACGGCGAATTGATTGCTGCTCGGAACGGGAGTCAGCTCCAGCGGCTGATCGAAGCGCAACTTCGGAAAAGCATTCTCCGGCTGATACGGAGCTTTCGGATCCGGCGCCCCCGTAATCTTCGAGGTCGTCCATAAGACTCGCTTCGTCGGCACGTCCGCCGCCTGACTCGAACCGAGCAACGCCGCCACAGCCATTACCGCAAGACTGACAACAACTCGTCGCATAGCAGACTCCCTGAGCGAGTACGAAAACCGGTCCGCAAGACGAAGAGAGGTGCGGAGCGGAGTTTGTAATTTGTAGGGTGCGGACAAGCTCGCAAGGCATCGGAGTGCCGGCGCGAGCGAACGCTCTCTGCGACGATCGTCGATCAACGTGTCCGCGAGCGCCGGCCCAATGGCATTGACTTGAGGTTTCGCCGCTCGCGGCTTTTAGTCGGTTTGGTCGTTATGAAAACGAGGTTCTCTGCCACTCGTGCTAATGACTTTGAGCGGCAAGGCGTTAGCCGCTGGTTCCGGTCAAATACAAAACCAGCAGCTAGCTCTTTGCGGCGCACGAGTCGAATTCTCGGACCGACTCCTAACGCAGGCTTCGCCCGCACCCCAGAGAATGTACGACGGACTTGCAGTCCGTCGATCTGCGGCGGCGACGGACTGCAAGTCCGTCGCACAAAGATGCGGGCACGGCGCGCTGAAGTTGCGAAGG
>CAZNMS010000132.1:0-19187 GCA_964573505.1 uncultured Planctomycetaceae bacterium
GTTTGAATCCGCAAAGCGCGGCCCGTTGGGCACGCGGTTAAACGAAATGTTGAACATGGCGCTATCCAGCTAAGACGGAGCACGTTGGAACGTTCTCTCGCTGCGTGCGTCTTTTGGTGACTTGAGACTCGGACTTCGGGGCGTGAATTGCGGTCTTCAGTGCGCGGGTATCAGAATCGCGGCTGCTTCAGGTTTGATCGCATCACGGATGAAGGTGACTTATGGCGGCAATGTTGTTGGCTCGACGAATGGGGTTCGGAAGTCGGATCTCGATGGCACTCGGTGTGGCGTTTGTGCTGCTGGTGGGGTTGCTGATGGCTCAGGAAGTTGACTTTGCGGCGGTTCGCAAGACGGCGCATGAGCAGATGCAGAAGGGCAACTTCAAAGATGCCTATGACAACTTTCGGAAGCTCGCGCTCAATCCGAAGGATGGGCCGCTTGAAGTCAGTGACGACTTGCAGCGAGGGATGACTTGCTTGCAACGGCTCGGGCGCGATGCTGAGGGGGACGCGTTTGTTGAAGACGTTGTCAAAGTGCATTCGCAGAATTGGCGACTGCTGCAGATGGCTGCTCAGCAGTTTTCCAATCGGAACCATTTTGGGTTCATCGTTAATGGCAAGTTCGAACGCGGTTGGCGCAGTCAGCAGACGGGTCGGCAAGTGAACTCGTTGGCGCGCGATCGAACGCGGGCTTTGCAGTTGCTGCATGAAGCGCGCGTTGCCGGGCTTAAGGATCAGGCGGCGGCTAAAGAGGTCTCGCAGCTCGTGACGAGCTTTGCTTATGCGCTGCAATTGGGGACTCAAGGGCAGCAGGAATCTTGGCGCTTGCAGGCTCTGACCGACTTCAAAGAACTGCCCGATTACGAAGACGGGCATTGGTGGGGCGGCGGGCAAGTGCAGGGGGCTCCGGTCGATGAGAACAATGTCCCGGTCTATCACAAAGTTCCTGAATCGTTCGATGCAGCGAAGACCGACGGCGAACGCTGGCGCGCGTTGCTCGCGGAAGCGGTGCGGCTCAATCCGGATCGCAAGCTCGAAGTGGATTCGACGTTCGCAAACTTCTGTCAGTCGCAGTTTGGCGAGCAGACTTTGCAGTACTACGGCGGTTGGCGCGGGGCGGACGATGAGGGCGCGGCGAATGGCGTCTATTCGTTAGAGACGCTGACCGATGATGAAACGATCGCGCGGCTCGCGACGGGAGTTCGTCGCTTCAAGCTGCCGGATGAATTCAATCCGCTCAAGCTCTATCGAGCGATCGCTGAGACCGGGAAGTCCGCATGGGGCGAGCAGGCACGCGATCAGATCGCTCGCATCTATTTGAATCGCAAGCAGTACGTCACGGCGGCGGTTGCATGGCAGACAGCCATCAATGAGTACGGGCCGGGTAACAACAATTACCGAGTCAACGAGAAGCAGCAGATCGTCGGCAACTGGGGTCGGTTCGAGACGACTCGCATGCAGGCGGCGGGCAAAGGTGCGGCGGTTGATTTCCGATTCCGCAACGGCAACTCGGTGACGTTCGAGGCCGCTCCGATCAATCTCAATGAACTGCTCAAGGACGTGAAGGAGCACATCAAGACCGCTCCGAATGGGCAGCTCGATTGGAATCGCATGTCGATTCAAAACGTCGGACATCAGCTCGTTGTGCAGAACCAACGAAAGTATCTCGGCGAGAAGGCTGCCGAATGGACCGTCGAACTGAAGCCGCGCACCGAGCACCGCGATGATCGCATCAACGTCGCAACGCCGCTCAATCAGCCGGGGGCGTATCTCGTCACGGCGAAGATGAAGGACGGCAATCAATCGCACATCGTTTTGTGGGTTGCCGATACGGTCATCGCGAAGAAGCCACTCGGGGATCGGCATCTCTACTTCGTTGCCGATGCGGTCACAGGAACTCCCGTCGCTAAAGCCAACATCGAGTTCTTCGGGTGGCGGCATGACTATCAACAGAATCAGAAGCCGAAAGTCATCACGAAGAACTTCGCTGAGTTCACCGATGCCGACGGGCAAGTGCTGCTGTCTCAAGCTCAGGCGGACAACAACTTTCAATGGCTCGCGATCGCTCGGACGGATAACGCTGCGGGCAACGCCGGGGGCAAAGGGCGGCTTGCGTTTTTGGGGTTCTCGCACGTTTGGTTCGGGCAGCAGCATGATCCCGAGTATCACGCTCTCAAGACCTTCACGATCACCGATCGTCCGGTTTATCGCCCCGAGCAGACCGTCAAGTTCAAGCTCTGGCTGCGCGAAGCAAAGTACGATCAGCCCGACAAATCCGAGAACGCCGGACGCGCTGTCAAAGTGCTGATTCACAATGGTCAGCAACAAAAGGTGCATGAAACGAGCGGCAAGCTCGATGAGTTCGGCGGGATTGCGGGCGAGTTCAAGCTGCCGAAGAACGCGGGGCTCGGCGTCTACAACATTCAGCTTGAGCATCTCGGCGGCAGCACGTTCCGCGTCGAGGAATACAAGAAGCCCGAATTCGAAGTCACTGTCGATGCCCCGAAGGAACCGGTGCAGCTCGGCGAGAAGATCACCGCGACGATCACCGCGAAGTACTACTTCGGAGCACCGGTCGCGAAGGGTAAGGTAAAATACACCGTCAAGCGGACTAATCACGACGCACGCTGGTTCCCGAGGGGCGATTGGGATTGGTTCTACGGCAGCGGCTATTGGTGGTTCGGCTGCGATTACAACTGGTATCCCGGCTGGCGCAAGTGGGGTTGTGCGCGACCGATTTGGAGTTGGTGGGGACATGCCGCTGTGCCGCCGGAAGTCGTCATCGAACGCGAGACGGAGATCGGTCCCGATGGCACGGTGAAGGTCGAGATCGACACTCAGTTGGCAAAAGAATTACATCCGGATCACGACCACTCGTACTCGATCACAGCGGAAGTCGTTGACGAGTCGCGCCGCACGATCGTCGGCAGTGGCAGCGTGCTCGTCGCGAGGACTCCGTTCAAAGTCTTCGCGTGGGTTGATCGCGGTCACTATCGAGTCGGCGATGACATCGTCGCGTCGTTTCAAGCTCATACGCTCGATCAAAAGCCGGTTGCGGGTAAGGGCCAACTCAAGCTCTTCAAGGTCACTTACGAGAACAACGAGCCGGTCGAAACTCAGAAGCAAGTTTGGGACGTGAGCACGAACGAAGAAGGACGTGCTCGTCAGCAGATGAAGGCTGCTGAGCCGGGTCAGTACCGCTTGAGTTACTCGGTCACGGACTCGAAAGGACATACGCAAGAAGGCGGCTATGTGTTCGTCATTCGCGGGCCGGGGTTCACGGGCAAGGAGTTCCGCTTCAATGACCTCGAACTCGTGACGGATAAGCGCGAATACGCACCGGGCGAAAAGGTGAAGCTGCAAGTCAGCACCGATCGAGTGGGCGGCACGATCTTGTTGTTCGTCCGTGCGACGAATGGCGTTTATCTCAAGCCGAAGGTGCTGAGGCTCGCCGGCAAGTCGGTCGAAGAAGAGATCGCGGTCGTGCAACGCGATATGCCGAACTTCTTTGTGGAAGCACTGACGGTTTCCGACGCGCAGATTCATACGGAGATTCGCGAAGTCGTTGTGCCGCCGGAGAAGCGCGTGCTCAACGTGACCGTCACTCCGTCGTCCGAGCGCTACAAGCCGGGGCAAGAAGCGTCGGTCGAAGTGAAGGTGACGGGGCACGATGGCAAGCCGCATCAAGGCGATCTCGTGCTGAGCGTCTATGACAAGAGCGTTGAATACATCTCGGGCGGATCGAACGTGCCGGAGATTCGCGAGTACTTCTGGAAGTGGCGTCGGCATCATCATCCGCAGACGGAATCGAGCTTGATCAATTACTCGGGGAATCTCGTCAGAGCGGGCGAGCCGGGCATGAACAATCTCGGCATCTTCGGGAACGAGCTTGATGGAGAAGGCGGGCCGGGCATTCGCACCTCATCTCGCATCGCATCGAAGCGCAAGGGCGGCTTCGGCGGCGGAATGGTGATGGAAGGAGCGGCGTTTGGTGCCGCTCCGATGGGTGCCGCAATGGCTGATGGTGCGCCGATGTTGGCGAAGTCCATGCGGGCAATGAATGGGCTGCAAGCTGCCGACAAGAACGCGGAACGAGACGAAGCGGGGATCGAAGCCGAAGTAGGCGGAGCTGATCCTGCACTCGCAGGCGCAGCGGTACGGAGTAATTTTGCTGACACCGCGTTTTGGGCAGCCTCTGTGAAGACCGATCAGAACGGTGTCGGAAAAGTTACCTTTGCGATGCCGGAGAATCTCACCGGTTGGAAGATCAAAGCATGGGGCATGGGGCACGGCACAAAGGTTGGTCAGGGCGACTCGCTTGTCGTGACGGCGAAGAACTTGCTCGTGCGACTGCAAGCACCGCGCTTCTTTGTCGAGAAGGACGAAGTGGTGCTCTCGGGCAACGTGCATAACTACCTCGACGTCGACAAAGACGTGAAGGTCGTGCTCGAACTCGATGGCGGCATGCTCGCTCCGATGGCGAATAACCTCGTGCAAACGGTGAAGGTCAAGGCGGGCGGCGAGCAACGTGTTGATTGGCGCGTGAAGGTCGCGGCGGAAGGTCTCGCGACCGTGCGTATGAAAGCGCTGACCGACACCGAGTCCGATGCGGTGGAGCAAAAATTCCCCGCCTATGTGCATGGCATGCTGAAGACCGACAGTTACTCGGGCGTTGTGCGAGTCGACGACAACAAAGGCACGCTCAAGTTCAACGTTCCGAAAGAGCGACGTCCCGAGCAATCGCGGTTCGAATTGCGGTACTCACCGACGTTGGCCGGAGCGATGGTCGACGCGCTGCCGTACCTCGTCGACTACCCGTATGGCTGCACCGAGCAAACATTGAATCGCTTTGTGCCGACGGTCATCACGCAACGCATCTTGCAGAAGATGCAGCTTGATCTCGCGGCCATTCGCGAGAAACGCACGAACCTCAACGCTCAAGAAATCGGCGACGACAAAGAGCGCGCCAAGCGCTGGAAGGCGTTCGATCGCAACCCCGTCTTCGACGTCGAGGAAGTCAACTCGATGGTCAAAGACGGCGTGCAAAGGCTGACGTCGATGCAACTCAGCGACGGCGGTTGGGGATGGTTCAGCGGCTATGGAGAGCACTCATGGCCGCATACGACCGCAGTCGTTGTGCATGGCCTGCAAGTGGCGGTTCAGAATGATGTCGCACTCGTGCCGGGAACGCTTGAACGCGGCGTCGAATGGCTGAAGCGATACGAAGCCGGCGAAGTGCAGAAGCTGAAGAACGCGCCGTCGAAGACCGCGCCTTACAAAGTGCATGCGGACGATCTCGATGCGTTCGTGTTCCTCGTGCTGAGCGACGCCGGAGCGGTCAGCACCGAGATGCGTGACTTCCTCTATCGTGATCGCATTGAGTTGTCGGTCTATGCGAAGGCGATGCTCGGACTGGCTCTGCATCAGCAAAAGCAAACCGAGCAACGTGATCTCGTGCTGCAAAACATCGAGCAGTTCGTTGTTGAAGACGAAGAGAATCAGACGGCGTATCTCAAGCTGCCGCTGCAAGGTTGGTGGTACTGGTACGGCAGCGACATCGAAGCCAATGCTTGGTACTTAAAATTACTCAGTGCGACCGATCCGAAAGGCCGACGAGCGTCACGGCTCGTGAAGTACATCCTCAACAACCGCAAGAACGGCACGTACTGGCGGAGCACGCGCGATACGGCGTACTGCATCGAGTCGCTCGCGGATTACCTCAAAGCAAGCGGCGAGGATCGGCCTGACATGACGATCGAAGTGCTCGTTGATGGAGCGGTGAAGAAGAGCGTGAAAGTCGATGGCTCGAACCTCTTTAGCTTCGACAACAAGCTCGTGATCGAAGGGGCGGCTCTGACCGATGGAGCCCATACGGTCGAAGTCCGCCGTACGGGGACGGGACCGGTCTACTTCAACGCCTATGTCACGAATTTTACACTCGAAGACTTCATCACAAAGGCGGGTCTCGAAGTGAAGGTCGAACGCAAATTCTTCAAGCTGACTCGAGACGATAAGCAGACGAACGTCGCGGGCTCGCGCGGGCAAGTGGTCTCGCAGCGCGTCGAGAAATTCAAACGCACCGAGATGGCGGATCTCTCGACGGTGAAGAGCGGGGATCTCATCGAAGTCGAACTGAAGATCGACTCGAAGAACGACTACGAGTACTTGCTGTTCGAAGACATGAAGGCGTCGGGCACGGAGGCTGTTGAAGTCCGCAGCGGCTACAACGGCAACGAAATGCACGCCTACGTCGAGTACCGCGACGAACGAGTGGCTCTCTTCGTGCGTCACCTGCCGCGCGGCGAGCACTCGGTGAGCTACCGCCTGCGAGCCGAAATCCCCGGCAAGTTCAGCGCGCTGCCGACGAAGGCGTCTGCGATGTACGCGCCCGAGCTGAAAGCCAACTCCGACGAGTTCCGGATGAAGATCGAAGACTGATTCCCCCATCAGATTCAGAAAGACCCAATGATTGGGGAAAGAAGAAAGAGCTTTAGATATGCCTGCATCGAGTTACGAAACCGTTTTGAGAGAAGCACAGTCATTGCCGCAGGTTGAACAAGCCCGGCTGATTTCCGATCTCTGGAAGGGGTTGCCGGAGGACGAATTCGTGCCACTGGATGACGAATGGCTTGACGAGGTGCGACATCGTTCGGCTGAGGTCGACGCAGGGCTGACGACCATTCCGTGGATGGAAGTCCGACGGCAAGCGATTGCGCGAGTGGCGTCGCATGATTGACTTCGAATTCCATCCCGATGCATCAAAAGAGTTCGCCGACGCCTTCGAGTTCTACTTTGGGAGAAGCAGCAAGCTTGCCGAGAGGTTCGATGCGGCGGTGAATCAAGCGTTGCTAGAAATCGCGGCCCGTCCAGCAAGCTGGCCGCAGCTTGATCACCGGCATCGATTGAAGCTTGTTGGCGATCGTTTTCCCTATCAGCTCATTTACCGATTTGACGACACCAAGATCGTCGTTGTCGCAATCTCGCATCATCACCGTCGCCCGAATTATTGGCGTTCAAGATAGTCATTCGAAACCAACTCCGATGAGTTCCGGATCAAGATCGAGGACTGATTCCCCCAACAGATTCAGAAAGACCAAATGATTGGGGAAAGAAAGAGGCGGTGAAGTTGTTGTTGTTGTTGTTGTGCGACCTCCTTGAAGCACCGGAAGAGCGTTGTCTTCAATCAATGGGCCTTTCTGAATCTGTTGGAAGTCCGCGTTTGGGAGCCGATACGAAGCGGACATCGATCGTCGCTTTGCCAAAGTGCAGGATGATTCCCCACTTGAGACCGAGCCATTTCAGGTGAGTCTGCATCACGGCCCGATCGGTCGCCGAGATGCCGTCGTAAAGAGCCGTCACGAGCACCGCGCATTCGCCTTCTACCATGATGCTCGGCAACGTGACGGGCTTCTTCGCCAGCACGACTGCGTTCGGTTCTCGGACGATGCTCACGCCGTCGGCCAGCAGGGCCGCTGCGACAAGACCGCGATAGGTTGTCTCGCGATAACCGAGGCCAATTTCAGCCAACATGATCCGCGTGAGATCGATGATGCGGTTTGCAAGTACCGGGTGCGTCACGAACGACGGCAACTCGATCTGGGGAAACGGCGCGGTCTTCGAGTTGTAGTAGTAGCGCTTCCAAAACAGGCTGTCTTTGCCGAAGTCCAAAAGCATTCCGATACGCAGGCGGAAGAACTTGCAGTAGCAAAACAGTTGCACGAGATGCGAGTTCTCGAAGCTCCCTCGTAAGCATTTCAGTTCGGGGATGAAGTGCTGGGCGACGACCATATCCGGCTCGAACGTGTCGGCGACGATGCCCTGATAAAGCAGTTCGAGGCGCGGCTTATAGAGGTGCTCAATGCTTGCGGCTGTGAGGCGACCGGTCAGCTCCTGATGATAGATCCGCTCGTCAATGCCGGGGCCGACGTCGGAGTGCACTTTCATCGCATGACCGATGAAGGCTCGCGTGATTGGATCGTCAGTCGCTTCCGGCATTTTTTTGGTCCGGGAAGAAGGGATGCGGGACTGCCTACTGATTCAGAACAGCCCGCTGATTGGTGCGAGAAGGTTATTCAACGCAAACACCATCACCTTCACGAGCAACGAGGCGGAAGGCGAGACCGGTCCAGAGGGCATTGAGATCCGCTTCGGTCCAAAGCTCGCGTCCAAATTGAGGGTCTCCGATGATCGATGTCTTCGAATCAAAGGCTCCCATGTAGACAACGGCATGAGCTTGACCGGGAACCCATCCGCAGGCTTCGCGATAGATGGGATTGATGTGCTGCCCTTCGTGCGGCAGGCAGGCTACGAGAATAGAGGGAGCTCCGTGCAATGCGTGTGAGTTCGCGATCTCTGTGCGAAAAACTTCAACGCGCCAGGCTGTGCCTGCAGTTTTAAGTACAAGACCTCGATAAAGCCCCTGCCATGAAGTCCCGTTGCGGAGCGAGTTTGTGAGACACAGTTCGGCCATCTCGGCCTCAGTCGCATCAATGCCGTAGTGATTTAGCAGAGTTGCAGCACTCGCGGCGCTGCAGGTGTAGGACGTCGATTGCAGGCAAATGTTGTCGCGCCACACGGACGCGCAAGTGGGAGTGCTACCCAAGAGTGGAAACGCCAATGCGTAGCAGGCGGTAATAAGCATTCCACTCATTGCCAAAAGCCGGCGCCACATTGGTAGTTCAGGAACGCAACTCACGATGCCGGCTAAGGCGGACGCCAAGATTGGGAACCAGTTCCCGAGCACGATCAGTGCGGAATTCGGTAGCAGGCGGCTCAGCCAGATTTGATCCCAACCGCAGAAGAAGTAGATCGCGCCAAGAGCGACAACGATGGCGGCGACTGTTGCTCGCTGAGTTCCGGTCGCCTGCTGCAGCAATCGTCGAGTCGCGAGAAAGCTCACCACTGAAGTCAGCGAGATCCAGAAAACGCCACAACCGAGATCGAGTGCCATCGGGGAGCCTCCGCCGGAAGATTCACGAAGAATTCACATTGCCTTCGCAATCTATGAATCGTTTTCGGACGGCCTCAAGACGCCCTTTGTTAAGAAACCGATCTAGCCCTCGAAATTCACAAAGTTGCGGCAGTCCCCGAACTGGCAAGTACGGGTAGGACGTTTCGGACAGAACTCGTGGAGCACGTTGAAAACGTGCCCCACATCAATTCTGAGGTTCTGTCGGAAACGTCAGGTAGGAGTTATTCCCCAATGTCGTTCAGCGCGGGATCTGCACTCGCGGCGGGGCATGTAATTTAACGCACACGGTGGAGGTGGCGAGATGGAGCGCGGGACTCGATGAATCGACCTCGCTGGGATCACGGTGCTTTGAACTCATTCGTGAATCCGTTGCTGCCACTGCAGTCGGTCGGCGCCGCGCGAAGAGGCCGGCAATCGTGAGTTCTCTTACAGCGACTCTGTCAAACCTTTGCTCTTCTGCTTTTCGAGCGGGACAAGCGAACGACCAACATCCGGCATGGCGAACCACATTTGTGACGGCGTTATCTGCCAAGAAGATCTTCAAAGACGCTGTGAGCTTCTTCTATCAGGCTCCGAAGGCAGAGAGTTCTTTGAACGTCGACAAGGCCATCGGCCGTTGGCAGTTCGACAACCAACGAGCTCCGAGTTGTCTCGCGGAACTGAGACCCGCCTTGCGGCAATGAAGAGAGAAGCATCTCAGATCAACTCGTTCCGTCTCAGTGCTGGCCGCTGAATGTGCTTCTGAGCCGCGATCTAACGACGGAAGAGCAAGTTGAAATCGAGGGCAGCACTCATCACCTTCCCGCCCGCGTTGAGCCCGAATTCTTCTACCTCTTGAGGCGATTTGATGAGCATGTTCCCCGGCGTTGCCAAAGAAACTTTGGCCGCATTGCAGAAGTTTGACACTCCGACGATCTGCAATGTCGTCGAACTTTGGGACCTCTACCCGCGTAGTCGCGGCTACATGGATAAGAGCATTTCGGCTTGTTACCCGAAGCTGCCGCCAATGGTCGGCTATGCGTTGACGACGACGTTTCGCAGTATGGATCCGCCGCGTTCGGGTGATGTCTATGCCGGGATCGCCGGTCAGCTCGAAGCCTTCGAGCAGTATCCCGGTCCGCCGGTCATCGTGTTTCAAGATCTCGATCAACCGTGTGCCGCTGCGACCTTCGGCGAAGTCATGTGTACGACTTACAAGAATTTCGGGTCGGCAGGATTGATTACATCCGGCACCGGGCGCGATCTCGATCAAGTCGAGCCGCTTGATTACCCGTGCTTCACGAACGGAGCGATCTGCGCTCACGGCTTCTGTCACATGCTGCACATCAACGTGCCCGTCTCGGTCGGCGGCATGACGATCTATCCGGGAGCCCTCTTGCACGGTGATCGCAACGGTGTAACGACTATTCCAATCGAGATCGCTTCGGAAGTTCCCGACGCCTGCCTCGAACTGGCAGACGCCGAGAAGATCATTCTCGATTACGTGAAAACGCCGAATCCGAACCCGAAGGACTTCGCCGAAGCGCGCAAGGCTTGCGGAGCGAAGATTGCCGAATTGGCGAAGCGTCTGAAGACGAAGTACGCCGCTCGCAAGTAACGAGGCGATATCGTTGCGTTTATCGATCGTCAGGTTGCTTTTCGCGCTTCGACTCAATGGGGCTTATGGGACGGATGTGATGAATGAGCTTGAAAAAAAGCATTCGTCCCAACGGTCCCATTCGTCTCATGTGTTTGCCGCGCGAATCACAACCTGAGGATCAATAACCCGCAGTCGATAGTCGCCTTTCGCTCCGCGAAAGAAAGCTTTTGCGGAGCAAAAGCCGACAATCCCTTTCGCAGAGCGAAAGGCGACTATCGGCTGCGGTTAAGCGATTCGCGTTAGTGATCTCAGAGTTACTCAAACCGATCTCGGTAATGCCCACTCAGATTCATCCGCTGATTTCCTATCTCGCAAGTGGCTCGCTCCATCTTGCAGCGGCAGGAGCGATCTTAGTCGGCGTTGAGGAAGCGGGCTTCTTGCCGCCGAGTTTTGAAGTTCGCTGGGGCGATGCGGATGCGGCGATTTCGTCTGCATGGGCTCCGCAGACACAAGCTCCGATTGATGACGGCCCGCTCGTTTCCGTGCTCGGAGAAGAACACGCGGAACTGCGGCGCGATGTCGAGCTGCTCAAACCCGTTGCCGTTGATGTGCTGCGTGCCAATGAGCGGCCCGTTGACGACGCTCCTGCAATTGAAAGTACATCGCGTTTCAAGCCGGTCGTTGATGAGCAGCAACAACTCGATGCGCGAATCTTGTCACTGTCGTTGCCGGAGCGTTTGAGCGAGCCCGTCTTTGAGCAGCCGCGTCCTCGCACGAACGATGTAGCGAAAGTGACAGAGCGGGAAACGCACAGCATCGAAGCAGACGCCGCGCCGCCAATCCCGGAGTCGCTCGATCGTGCGGTCATTGCGGTTGACGACTCGGCAAAGACTCAACCCGCCGCGCCAATGCCGCTATTGCCTCAACCGACTCCCGCACGAGTTGCTCAAACGGAGACAACACCGAAGCCGATGCCAAAAGCAGCTTCGCGAATCGCAGCCATCGCTCCGAAGCAAGCTGCTGTCTCAGAGCCGCCATTGCCGGATGAGTTGCCTGAACGGCCCGCGCCAGCGCTCGTCGCTCGCAATACTCCGATGAAGAAGGACGCTGTCGCTGAAACGCCTCAAGAGCAGCCGAAGGCAGAGGCGGTTCCGACTGCGACTGCGAAGACTGCCCTCGCTGAAGCGTCGGCTCCGCAGAAAGGAACGACGGACGGAGCAGCCACTCGTGGCGCGAACAGCTCCGCGAGTGCTCAAGTTGCTGCGTCCGAACTGCCGCCGGGAGGCAAGCCCGACAGTCTGCCGCTGAAGCCCGCCAATGCCGTTCCGCCTTATCCCGCTGCGGCTTATCAGCAAGGACAAGAAGGCGTCGTGCAACTCGACGTGACCGTCGCAGCGGACGGAACGGTCACTCGGCTCAAGCTGTTTCGATCGAGTGGCTTTCGCTTACTCGACGACGCCGCATTGACCGCCGTCACCGACTGGCGCTTTACGCCAGCAACCTATCGAGGCCGAGCAATCGCCTATCGCGTGCTCGTCCCGGTGCGGTTCAGCATCGAGCAATAGCAGCGGCAACCGAGACGTAGCTTGACTCTCTGAGTCGAGCTACGAGTTGCGTTCGACGCGCTGACCTTTCGATGCACGACTCCTAAAGCTGGCTGCGCCAGGCCCCCTGAGGAATGTGCGAAACCGGCGATGTCTTCTCTGCTCTGCAAACGGTGAAAAGCGTGTTGGAACGAGAAGATATTTGCGGCCCTTGTACGACGGATTTGTAGTCCGTCGATCTGCGACTGCGACGGACCACAAGTCCGTCTTACCGGTATCAACTCATCTGCCGCTCGCCTCAGTCCGATGCGTTTTCGCAGCAACGCATCGGACTTTGCTATTTCGCCTCGCTCAACAAGAGAAACGCGGTTCTTCACGTTGACGTCTGCGGCGAATGTCGCGCACAACTCCGCCCGCTCGGCAAGCCTGTCCCAACGGCAGCTCAGTCCGAACGTAACAACATTGTTCTTCGTCTTTGCCATCCACATTGAAGCCGGTAGGACGCCGAGTTCGCGATTGTTCCGCGAACGATTCGTAGCACGACGCTACGGCACCGCAGTCGGCAGCGGATGTCGCGATTTGATGAGGTGACTTGTGAGACGACTCTTAGCTCTCCTGCTGATCGCTTTGACGAGTTGGCAATCAGCGAACGTCGCTGTTGGGCAAGAAGAAATCACCGGATCGCTCATCATCATGGGCGGCAGCGAGCGGTTCCGAAATCGCGATATCTGGGAAGAGCTGCGCGAACTCGCGGGCGGTTCAGGAGCAAAGGTCGCCGTCATTCCGACCGCTTGCACTGACCCCGTTAAAGATGTTCGACGCGTCGTCACAACGCTCGAGAAGTTCGAACTTGAACCCTTCGTTGTGCCGCTCGCCCAAAAGGGCTTCGACGAAAATCCCGCCGACGTCGTGAATGATCCTCAATGGATTCGCCGAGTCCGCGAAGCTGACTGCGTCTTCTTTCTCGGAGGCCGACAAGACCGCATCGTTGATGCGCTCGTCTTGCCGAACGGTGAGCGAACGCCGCTGCTCGATGCCATTTGGAGCGTCTATCGCCGAGGCGGCGTCATCGCCGGGACCAGCGCCGGCGCAGCGATCATGAGCCATCACATGTTTCGCGACGGTCCTAATCCACTCAATGCGCTGAAGTTCGGAGTGAATGCCGGCAAGGAACTCGGAAAGGGACTGGGGTTCCTCGACCATGATTGGTTCGTCGATCAGCACGCACTCGTTCGCGGTCGCTTTGCTCGCACGATCGCCGCGATGCATTCATTGGGACTCGAGTACGGCATCGGAGTCGACGAGAACACTGCGCTCGTTGTTGAAGGCGGGAACAAAGCCCGCGTCGTCGGGCATAAGGGAGTGCTGCTGCTCAAGCTGTCTGATGCGAAACAAGATCGAGCGATCAAAGGCTTCAATCTCCGTAACGTGCAGTTGAGCTACCTCGATCAGGGCGATTCGATCGACCTCAGCACTCACAAAGTCACGCCTGCGATTGAAAAGATGGACGACCAATTTCTCGATCCAAACGCCGACGACTTCGACCCGTACTACAACCACAAAATGTTCTACGCAGACATCCTCGGAAACTGCGTCGTGCCGGAGTTGCTCGGACGATTGATCGACAACAAGCAGAGCGAAGCGATCGGGCTCGCGTTCAATGCGGGCGATGCGGCGTCAGAACCGTCGGACGGATTTGAGTTCCGCTTCTATCGCGGCAAAGACAGCGTCGGATGGTTCACGACGGACTACGGCGGCGAAGACTACACCGTGCTCAACATCCACTTAGACATCAAGCCGATCCGCATCACGGGCCCGCTCTACACGCACTATCAACAGATGGAAGCAGAGATGGAGGCGCTCGAAGACGATATGGCCGCCGGCCTGACCGCATCGGATCGCAAGCAGCAGTAATAAAACTCACATGGGCCGTCAGCGTCTCAGCCGACATCCAAAACAGTGCGCCAAGGATCGCGCAACGCGAGATCCCGCAGATGCTCACGAAAGGCGTCGGGACTGACGGGCTCAATGCTCAGCGGCGGCGCGGCAAAGCGATCGAAGACCCAAACCTTGCGACGATCGCGAACAGACGCGACTTCCTTTGCCGCTAAGAAAAACGCACCCGGCACGCGCGGCAAAAGTTCCGGCAGCAGATGCAACTGGTTGCCTTCGAGCCGAATCGGTTCGGCTTCTTCAACGATCTTGTGCCGGACTCGCTTCCGTTTCACGAACGGCAGCACGAACCACAACGGCATCCAAAGCACGGCAGCGATGCGCCACAAGAGCGACGTCGAGACCTCTTCAACGATCTTCGTCGACGAGACGATGTGATGCGGCAAGAAGAAGAAGCCCAATTGCGTTTCGTAGAGCACTCCGTCGGTCGGCAGCTTCTTGCGACGCAACGTCACGTGCCCAATCGACCGCAGCACTAAGCCCGTCAAGGCGCGAGCACGCTGAGCAATGTCGTCGACGTCATACCGATCCGGCAGCAAGCCGAGACAGTCGGGGCAGAGTCCGTCGCGGCTCCATACCCATTGGCAACACTGCTGACACAAACGAGCGGACATAGCACTTCATTGGTTTTGAAAAACCGACTGACATCAGCCGGTCGGGCTCGAACAAGCGATCGAAGCATCGTTTGCTTATTGATCGTCGCGCGTAGGATGGCCGCCTTCGGCCGTCGTCTTGCAGACAAAAAGCAGACGGCCGAGAGCGGCCATCCTACGACGCAACGAGTCGTATCTGAGACCTCGCGATTAGCTCAGCCCGACGACTTCGAAGCCTTTGCGGTACTCCTTCGTCACAAAGCTTGCGGCTTTCGCACTGCCTTTTGCTTCGAGCTTCTCGCCGTCCCATTGCACTTTCTCGCCCGAACGGAACGCGACGATGCCGAGCAGCACGGACTCGGTCAGACGACCTGAGTACTCGAAATTACATGTTGTCGGCGAGCCCGTTTTGCAGGCTTGCACCCACTCGTTCCAGTGACCGATCGAATTCGCAATCGTCTGCTCGGGAGCTTTGAAGCCTTCAAACTTGTCCTGCGGCAACAGCAGTCGTCGGCCGTAGTCCGCAGCCAGCATGCCCTTATCACCGACGAACAAGACGCCGAGTCCCCATTGAGAAAGCGGCTTGCCCGACGGGTCATTCGTCGCTTTGACTTTGTCGAAGTTCGCGCTGCCGTCCGCCCAATGAAACTTCAGCGAACCGCCGCCCGCAGCGGGGAACTCGTAAGTCGCCTTGCACCAGCTCGGGGCGCCGTCCGCATGCAATTCCGGTCCTTCGCACGCGACCGATGTCGGATACTTCAAGTCGAGTGCCCAAAATGGAAGATCCATTACATGGCACGCCATATCGCCGAATGTGCCCGCACCGAACTCCCAAAAGCGGCGCCAGTTAGCCGGGTGAATGTTGCCGCAATACGAACGCTGCTTTGCCGGGCCGAGCCATAAGTCCCAATCAAGATTCTTCGGAGCCGCCATATCGCATGCACTGAAGCGGCCGTCCGACCATCCTTTGTTGCACCAGCTATAAACCTCAGTGACTTTGCCAATCGCATTGCTCTGAATGAGTTCGACAACGCGGCGATAGTTTTCACTGGAATGAATCTGAGTGCCCATCTGAGTCGCGACGCCCTTCTTCTTCGCGAGCTTCGAGATCGCTCGCGCTTCAGCGACCGTATGAGTCAGCGGCTTCTCGCAATAGACGTGCTTGCCGAGATCGAGCGCCACAGAAGTCGCGGGGGCATGAGTGTGATCCGAGGTCGAAACAACGACGGCGTCGATCTTGTTGGCCTCAGCTTCAAGCATCTTGCGGTAGTCGCGATAGAGCCGTGCGTTCGGCCACTTCTGTGCCGCTTGATTGAGGAAGTTCTCATCGACATCGCACAGCACAACGATGTTTTGGCTCGTGAGCTGATCAATGTTGTGCCGGCCTTTGTTGGCGACACCGACGCATGCAATGTTGAGCTTCTCGTTCGGTGACTTCGAATCCTGAGCACCGCTCGGAGCAGCATAGACTGCCGCTGCGAGCCCGCCCGTCAGCAGTGCCGACTGCTTAAGAAACTCACGACGCTGAATTGAGTGACTCATCCTGTCTGTCTCCGTCAATGAAGTAGTAAGAAGGGTTCGATGTCGACCGACGATAGGGTCAGTCGCGCGCCTGCAAACTGCAAGCGACGCGCGAAGCGATAGTCGCCTTTCGCTCCGCGAAAGTGCGTCTTCATCGACTCCGCAGACAGAGAAGATGTCTCGAAGCATGTCGTCGTAGCATGGACTTCCAGTCCGTGCCGTCTTCGAGATGTTCGCCTTCATGACGCAACTGCCAATAAGCACGGGCTAGAAGCCCATGCTACGAAAGCGATCGAAACGCCGATCTCGCACGCACCTCAGACTCAACGGCTCTCCCGCTTGAGACTGCTACAAAGACCGTAGAGGCGGAAGTACTCTGCCCGCCCTTTTCGCCCCGTCAGTTCGCATGATTAAGGATGCCTCGATGACCTCACTGACTCGACGTGACTTCGTAACTGCCTCTGCTGCCGCACTCGCCGCCGGAGCGCTGACCTCTTCTTCTGAGCTGCTTGCCGGAGATCAAAAAGTGGATCAATCAAAGTTGCCCGTTTGTGACACTCACCTGCATTTGTGGGACTTGAGCAAGTTCAAACTTCCATGGTTGGGCGGCGACGCAGTGCAACGCATCAATCGCAGCTTCGTGATGTCGGACTACCTCGAAGCCTCGAAGGGGCAGAACGTCACGAAGGCCGTCTACATGGAAGTGAACGTCGCGCCGGACAATCAAGCTGGCGAAGCCGAGTACGTCATCGACCTCTGCGAACGCGGCGACAATCCGATGAAGGCGGCGGTCATTGGAGGCTCGCCGCAACTCGCGTCGTTCAAGGCGTATGCCGAACGCTTCGCGAAGAGCAAATACATCAAAGGCGTGCGAACGGTTCTGCATGACGACGACCGCAAGCCGGGCATGTGCTTGCAGAAGCAGTTCGTCGACAACGTGAAGTTGCTGGGCGATCTCGGGCTGCGGTTTGATTTCTGTATGCGACCGAATGAATTGCTCGACGCCGCGAAGCTCGCCGATCTGTGCCCGCAGACAAAGTTCGTGCTCGATCACTGCGGCAACCTCAGCGTGCAAAACAAAGACGCCGCGCTGCGTGCTGCATGGGAGAAAGGCGTCAAAGAATTGGCGGCTCGTCCGAATGTCGTCTGCAAAATCAGCGGCATCATCGTGACGGCCAATCGCGATTCATGGACTCCGGAAGACCTCGCACCGAACACGAACTTCTGCATGGACACTTTCGGCGAAGACCGAGTGATGTTCGCCGGCGATTGGCCGGTCTGCACTTTGACTGCTCCCTTCGGAGGCTGGGTCAATGCGTTGAAAAAGATCGTCAGCAACCGGTCAGAGCAGTTCCAAAAGAAGCTGTTTCACGACAACGCCGTCAAGTTCTACGGCTTGAGTTAGTTCGACAGCGCGCAACGTTGGTCGCTGTCCTGACACAGCGACGAGTTGTCCTGACACTGACCGATTGAAGGGGAGTCGCTCTCCACCGACCCTGCGTCGGCGGGAGCACGACTGGTCGGCTAGCACTGCCAATCAGCGCCTCGTCTTTCGCTCTCCACCGACCCCGTGTCGGTGGAAGCAGCGACTGGGCAGCTAAGGATGCGAGCAAAGCCGTCGTCGTCGAATGACGACCGGGAGACCGCTCGCGAGAACTCTAACTTCGAGATCGTTAGCGAATCAGTCGTTGCTCCCACCGACACAGGGTCGGTGGAGAGCGGGCCGCTTCAGTTCAATAGGCCAACAGTTATCTGTGTTTCGTCTGTGGCCAAAACCCGTCTTCCGTTGCAGCCTGAGATCATGAGTTCGCGAGAAGCACGGGATGGAATCCCATGCTACGACGACTGCTGCTGCCGCCTTAATCCGTGATGGATGCTGCTATGGCTGAGTTCGATCCCTATCACAAATGGCTCGGTATTCCGAAGAAGGATCAGCCCCCGCATCACTATCGGCTGCTCGGGCTCGATCCGTTTGAAGATGACCCCGAAGTCATCTTGGAAGCGGTTCATCGCGTGCAGACCTACTTGCAGCAGAACGCGACCGAAAAGCATCTCGCTGTTGCTCAGAGACTGCTGAAGGAAGTCGCTCAAGCGCGGGCGGTCTTGCTCAATCGGCAGAAGAAGGCGAACTACGACGCGCACCTTGAAGCGATCCTCGATCGCAAGAAGCGACGCGGCGACGACGACGAGATCGTCTTTGCTGAGATCGTTGACGACGAACCTGAACCCGAGCCGGATCCGCTCGCCTTCATTGATGCGGCAGCAGATGCGGTTCCATCGTCATCAAGTCCCGGCTTCACAGCGCCCGTCAAAGGCGTGCCCGGATGGGCCGTTGCGTTCGGGCTACTTGTCGTCGCGTCGTGCTGCGGAATCGTCGGATGGAAGATGCTCAAAGAGAGCAATCGGCCTCTGCCCGAGATCGTCGATGAAGCAGCCGACGACGAGATGTCATCGGAAGAGGCGACGACCGACCGCGATGATGCACGCGCATCGAAGAAGATCGCGGGCAACGAAGACGACGACACGAACAGCAATTCATCGAAAGAAAAGTCGCCGCTGAAGAACGCGGTCGCTGCGACGGGTAATAAAACTGACAGTGGCGGATCGACGGACTCGGTGATGCCGAAAGTCGATGGCGCTCCGAAGACCGTTGCGACCATAACGACTCCTCAACCGGTGAAGCCTCAGCCGATCACTCCGCCCGAAACGAAGCCCGCAGTCACAGAAGTGACGAACAAGATCGGCATGAAGTTTGTGCTGATCCCGAAGGGCGAGTTCCTGATGGGTTCGCTGAAGGACGCTGCGGTCGCTCAGCACGAGAAGCCCCGGCATCGCGTCGTGATTGGTCGCTCGTTCTTTCTTGCGAAGTACGAGACCACTGTCGCGGACTACGACGCGATCATGAAAACGACGTTCGCCGACGATGCGGAGTCGCCGAAGTTGCCGATCACGAACGTCAGTTGGATCAAAGCGACCGAGTACTGCCGGCGTTTGGGGCTTGCCGAAGGCGCGCATTGTCGCCTGCCG
>CAZNMS010000133.1:0-19158 GCA_964573505.1 uncultured Planctomycetaceae bacterium
TTGCGGCGAGACTGCTCTCGCCCGTGCTTGATCGGGAGTCGGGAGTCGGGAGTCGGGAGTCGGGAGTGGGGAGTGGGGCAAGCTCACACTTCGCGGGGCGACCTCTTACAACTCCGCCGCTCGTAGGTCGCTCTTCCCACTGCGATGACGCACATCGCCGGAGTGAACTCGACGTTCTCCTAGAAAGCACTCGATGACTCTCGATTGGAAGCCGCTTGTGGAACTCATTCGCGGCTGTCAGCGGTTTGTGCTCTCCAGTCATGTGAGGCCCGATGCGGATGCGATCGGTTCGGAATTGGGACTGGCGCATATCCTGCAAGCTCTCGGCAAGACGGTTCGCATTGTGAACCCGTCAGCGCCGCCTCCGAATCTCGGGTTCCTTGATCCAACAAAGAGGGTGCTCAAGTACGGCGACGGAATGACGTCCGACCAAATGCGCGATACCGACGCGCATATCGTCGTCGACACGAGCGCATGGACTCAGCTTCAAGAGATCGGCACGGTGCTAAAGACGACTCCCGCGCGAAAGGGCGTCATCGACCATCATGTGAGTTCTGATGATCTCGGCGGCATCGTTGTTAAGGACACGACCGCAGCGGCGACGGGCGAGCTGATCTTTGAACTCGCGCAGTACCTCGATGTGAAGCTGTCGCTCGAAGCGGCGAACGCTCTCTACTGCGCGATCGCGACCGATACTGGATGGTTCCGCTTCCCTTCGACGACCGGTCGCACCATGAAGATCGTCGGTCAGTTGATTGACCTCGGGGTCGAGCCCGCGTCGCTCTATCAACAACTGTATGAGCAGCAGACGAAGGCGCGGCTGCGTCTCTTCGGTCGCGTCTTGACGCGCATCGTCGTCGACGGAGACGGAAAGGTTGCTTACTTGTGGGTCGCTCAACGCGACTTCCGCGAGACAAGTGCCGTTCCGGCTGACACGGAGGATCTCGTGAATGAGTGCCTCAAGATTGCCGGTGTGAAAGCGGCATTCATTGCGATCGAGCAACTCAACGGCGCGGTGAAGGTCAGCTTCCGCAGCCGATCGGGGATCGACGTTGCGACGGTCGCCGAGAAGTTCAACGGCGGCGGACACAAGCAGGCGGCAGGCGCCGTCATTCAAGGGCAGCTCGCGGACGTCATGGCGCGAGTGCTTCCGAATGTGATTCAGGCAGCAGGGGCATGATGACTCAAGATCTCACGGTGCATGTCAATCTGCAGGATCGCAGCTATGACATTCTTATTACAAGCAATCGGCTGCCGGTGATTGGCGCGTCGATCAGCGACTGGTTTCAGCAGCGGTATCCCGGTCATGCCGGCACGCGCAAGGCGCTCGTCGTCACCGATGAGAATGTCGCTCCTCATGCGCAGACGGTTCATGACAGTGCGCAGCAAGCCGGATGGGACGCTCAATTGATCGTGCTGTCGTCCGGTGAGACATCGAAGTCGTTCGCGGCTTTGCAGAGCCTCTATGACAAGATGGTCGCGATGAAAGCGGACCGCATGACGGCGGTGATCGCGGTCGGCGGGGGAGTGATGGGGGATCTCGCCGGATTCTTAGCTGCGACCTACACGCGCGGCGTGCCGTTCATTCAAGTGCCGACAACGCTGCTGGCCGATGTCGATAGCTCGGTCGGCGGCAAGACGGGCATCAATCACCCGGCCGCGAAGAACATGATCGGCGCGTTCTATCAACCGCTCGGCGTCTTCATTGATACCGGCGTGCTGACGACGTTGCCCGATCGCGAGTACCGCGCGGGATTGGCCGAAGTCATCAAGTACGGAGTGATCCTTGATGCGGAGTTCTTCGAGTATCTCGAAGCGAACATCGCCGGACTCAATGCGCGAGACCCCGCTGTCTTGAGGCACATCATCGCGCGTAGTTGCGAGTTGAAGGCGTATGTCGTCGAGCAAGATGAGTTCGAGCGAACGGGCTTACGAGCGGTGCTCAATTACGGGCATACGTTCGCGCATGCGTTTGAGGCTTTAGCGGGCTACGGCGAACTCTTGCACGGCGAAGCAGTGGCGATCGGCATGCCTTACGCGAGTCGGCTCGCCGAACGATTGGGGCGCATCGACGCCAGCGTAACGGCGCGACAAGACGCGTTGCTCAAGGCCGTGCATTTGCCGATTCGATTGCCGTCGTCGTTCCAATTCGAGAACGCCGACATCCTCGACAAGATGCGTCTCGATAAGAAGACGGTCGGCGGTCAGCTTCGCTTCGTGCTGCCCTCGAAGATGGGGCATGTCGAAACGGTGAAGGGCGTGCCCGAGCAAGAGGTCATCGCCGTGCTTGATGAATTGCGCTCGTGACGCGCCGGGTCGATGTAGCTCGGACGCCTAAGTCCGAGAGCGACCCGCACGGACTTGCAACGAACGTGAAGCACCGACGTCGGCGTTCATGCTACGACTGCCGCGCAGCGACCTCGTCTTCGCCGCGCAGTTCCCGACGAGGCGTAAGTCCTTCGTTCGTAACTTCAGCGCCCCGCGCGTGCATGTCGTAGCTTGACTCTTTGAGTGAAGCATCGGGTTCGATGAGTGTTCGGCTCGGTGAGTCAGATTACGAACACGGCGCGCTCGAACTTCGAAGAAACGGTCTCAACGAAATCGTCATTGATGAGTGCCGATTAGCGTTCCCCCCTTTCCTCTCGGCCTTGACCGTCACGGTCATTGAAATGGCCGAAATTCGAATTGAAGCCCCTCTCGCCCAAATGGACGGGCAAGATGTCCGTCCTACCTCTCGCCGGCATTCAGGCGGTGCCGCGCTCGCGCTGAGAGATCGAACTTTCTCTCCAGATTGAGACGAACAGAAGTGGCTCTGCGGGCCGTTACTGTCGCATTTCATTTGCGGCGACTGAGGCGGCGTTCTTGCTGGCCTTGCCCTGCCGAACGAACGCGAGTTGTTCGTTCGATGACTTCTTGGGGGCCGCCGCGACCTCGATTCTTGTCTCAACGAGGAGCAGGTCGCATGAGCCAGTGGCAGCAAACAGTCGCGTTGATCAAGCAGTACCGCTTCCCCTCAAGGGCCGAGATCGCAGCGAGAAGTCGGAATTGGTGGCGCTCAGATTCGAAGTGGTTCGCGATCAGCGTTGCCGTTCATGGCGTTGTGCTTTTGGCCGTTGCCTTCATTCCCATGAGTGACGTAACTCGACCGATTCAAGAAGCGATCTCTTTCGAGCCCGCTCATATCGACACCACTACGGGCGAAGCTGACTTCGCCAACTTCCAATTGAATGAGCCGCAGATCGAACCGACTGAAATCGCGCTCGACACCATCTCGGCTCCCGATACTCCGGCAATGGAATTGGCCGTTGACGAGAACTTCGCAGAGAGCGCTGAGACTCAGCGCTTCGGTGATCCGAGTTCGAACGGAATCCTGTCCGTCGACAGTTTCGGCACGAGCGATCTGCTGAGCGGTGCGATCTCTGCTCCGGGTTCTGGGCCCGGAGGCGCAGATGATCCCGGACGAGTTCTCGGAATCGGACGCGCGGGAACAGCGCCGCCGTTTGGTAGTCGCACTGGTGCGCAGCGAACTCGACTGCTGATTGAAACCGGCGGCACGAAGCAGACCGAGCAAGCCGTGCAAGGCGCGTTGATTTGGTTCGCTCGGCATCAGAATCCTGACGGCAGTTGGAGCTTGAATCAGCACGTTTGCAAAGACGGCAATTGCACATGCAGCGGCGCGGGTGAGGTGCAGTCCAATACCGCTGCGACCGCCTTTGCGTTGCTGCCGTATCTCGCTGCCGGGCAGACGCATCTCTCGGAAGGCAAGTTTCAGCAGACGATCAAACGCGGGCTTGAGTGGTTGATCGCGCATCAAGACTTGCAGACGGGAAGTCTCGTTGCGAAGGGCGACGAGCAGATCATGTACTCGCACGGCATCGCTGCGATCGTGTTGGCCGAGGCATACGGACTCTCGCGCGACGTGCGACTCGGACGTCATGCACAAGCTGCGGTGAACTTCATTCAGAGCGCGCAAGGACGCGAAACTGGAAGTTGGGTTTATGCCCCGAACCCGGCTGCGAAGAATGGAGACACTTCGGTTTTTGGTTGGCAGTTGATGGCGCTGAAGAGCGCGCAAATGGCCGGCTTGCAGGTCAATCCGCAGTCGCTGCTCGGTGCGAAGAAGTGGCTCAATACGGTCTCGAAAGGAAAGTCGGGCGGACTGTTTTGTTACAACGCTGAGACTGGTCCGACTCCCACAATGACTGCAGTCGGCTTACTGGGGACTCAGTATCTCGGAGCGTCACGCAAAGATCCGCGCATCGTTGAGGGCATGAACTACTTCATGACGCTGCTGCCGAATCCGAAGTCTCGAAACTGCTACTACTGGTACTACGCGACTCAGGTGATGCATAACTTGCCCGGCCCCGAGTGGGATCGATGGAACCGCGAGATGCGCCGCGTGTTGACCGAGACTCAAGCGAAAGAAGGCTGCGCTCTCGGCAGTTGGGATCCGCAGTTACCGACTCCCGATCCATGGGCCAAACAAGGCGGTCGCATCATGGTGACGAGCATCGCGGCACTGACGCTTGAGGTCTATTACCGCTACCTGCCGCTCTATCGCACCGAGCCGGTAGACACGGTCTTGCCGAAGACCGTCATGAAGTGAGTCGACGATGCGCGGTGCATGAAGTTCGCGGGCAACGCTTGAGCTTCAACTTGCGGCAGAGCGTGATGGAGAGCATTCGAGCGTCTTTCTTTCGGTGAGCATTGCTCGGCGATGCGGCAAACAACGTTAAGTCGACGTTTCGTTTCGGTCTCTATTCCGAACGGAATGCGTCACATCGCCGAGTGACGAATGACGTTTCCCCGTTTGTGTAATAAATATTTCACACCGCTCTTCCCGGTTTGCCGTGAGTCGCGGCAACCCCGGGCTATGAGATGCAACTCCTTTGGAGTTGGAGCACGAGTCAATCGGGCGTTGAACCTTTCTCGCGACGTTAGGCGAGCGGCAGATGAGAAGTTACCGGCGATCTGCTGTACGACGGACTTGCAGTCCGTCGCAGTCGCAGATCGACGGACTACAAGTCCGTCGTACGGGTATGAACTCACCTGCCGCTCGCCTTATGGAGCGGAGCTGCTTCGCTCGTGATTTCCTCAGCGAGCCCGTTCGCGGTGCTCGCTGAGGGAGAGGCGGTTGCTATCTTGTCCCGACGTGACTTGCTGGCTGTTCGATCGCCTGACAGGAACTCGCCGTTATGACCGCATGGCTGAGCCAATGGATGCTGCATCCGCTGCTGATGGGGGCGGGCGCGTTACTGGTCTCGGCACCGATCATCATTCATCTGCTCAACAAGCGGCGGTTTCGCATCGTTGAGTGGGCGGCAATGGATTTCCTCATTGAGGCCGAGCAACGCAATCGCCGCCGCATTCAGCTTGAGGAATGGCTGCTGCTCGCGCTGCGTTGTTTGTTAGTGCTGCTCGTCGGGTTGTTAGTGGCGCGGCCGTTCTTGCCGTCGAGCATCGCGCGCGGCCTTTTCGAAGCGGCGAGGTATGAGCGAATCGTCCTGCTGGATGATTCGCCGAGCATGAGTGCAACGGTCTCGGGGACGAGCGCGTTTCAAGCTGCGAAGACGCAACTCGTTGACTTCGTGAAAGAGCTTGCCGATCGCGATGCCGGTGATTCGCTGACGTTGATTTTGACGTCGCGTCCGAATTGGCCTCTGCTGAATGATCGGCCTATCAACGCTCAAACAATGGCGGCGGTCGTTGCAGACATTGAGGCACTGCAACCGTCTGACTTGCGCTGCCGCTGGGAGCGCACGTGCTCCGAGACTCACGCTTCGTTGCAGCGGAATGCGGACAAACTCAATCGCGTCGTTTATCTCGTCGCCGATCTGCGTCGCAGTGATTGGATTGGCGACGAGACTCAGTCCGCCGAGCGCACGAGCGGTTCGAAAGCGACTGCGAGTCCCACTGACGCCACAAAGCCCGATGCGATCTTTGATGCGGTGCGAGTCTTGAGTCGTGAGAGCGCGGGCTGCTTTGTCGTTGATGTCGGCTCGGAGTCGACGGCGAATCTGTCGATCGTTGAGATCGCTGCGGAAGACAAACTGTTGCTCGCGGGAACGAGCACGCGCTTCAACGTCACGGTGAGAAATCATGGCCCGCAGACGCTGCGCGATGTGCCGATCAAGTTTGTCGCCGGCGGAGCAGTGCCGCTGACTGCGAACTGCGAATCGATCCCCGCCGGAGGCACGGCGTCGGTGCCGTTCTCGTATGCGTTCCCGAGTCATGATGCCGATGCGCCGTCAGAGCCGATCGAAGTACGAGCCGAGCTGACGACGTCGGCAGCGACGGATGCTCTCGCGGCGGACAACGTCGGATACTTCGCGGCGCGGGTGCGAGCGGCGATTCCGGTGCTCGTTGTCGACGGCGATCCCTCAACGGAGTTCGGGAAGTCGGAGTCATTTTTCTTACAGCGAGCACTCACTCCGCCCGGCACGCTTGCTTCCGGTATTGATGCGGAAGTCGTCAGCGATTCGGAGTTCGAGTTGAAGTCGCTGACTCCGTATCAAGTCGTCTTCTTGTGCAACGCCTATCGGCTGAGTGCTCCGCGTGCGGCGTCGTTGAAAGCATGGGTCGCAGCCGGCGGCGGGCTCGTCGTGTTCCCGTCCGGGCAGATTGATGAGCAAGCCTATGACGAGACTCTTTTCGCAAAGGGAGCAGGACTCTTGCCGCGACGAATGGTGAGCGTTGCCGGAGATGAGACGGCTCAGACGTTCGTCGGCTTCGAAGTCGCGCAGACCGATCATCCGGCTGTGCGCGTCTTTCAAGGAGAGGCTGCGGCACTGCTCGAAGCCGCGAAGATTTTTCGTTGGTGGAAGCTCGATGAGCCGAGCAACTCTGCCGGGACGAGTCACTCCGGCACCGTCGTGCTGCGACTGTCTGATGCGGATCGAACTCCGGCACTCGTCGAGCGCGCATTCGGGAAAGGGCGAGTCGCTCAGTTCTGTTTCGGAGCCGATGCTGATTGGTCCGATTGGCCGCGCGAGCCGAGCTATGTGATCGTGCTGCAAGAGCTGACTCGCTTCTTAGCGCGGACGGCAGGCGATTCGTCGGGGTTGCTTGTTGGTGAGTCGCTACGGCAGCCGATCGACATCAACGAGTTCCGCGCCGAAGCCGTCATCTCCAATCCGAAGGGCGAAGCAGTGACGCGGCAGGCGGTGCCCGATGTCACCACTCCGACCGAAGGCAGCGTTCCTCAGTGGATCGTGAACTACGACGACACTCAGCAGCGCGGCTTCTACAAAGTCATGCTCACAAAGCCCGACGGGACGAACGCGCCGACTCTGTTTGCCGCGAACTTGCATGCGGCTGACAGCGATCTCAATCGCGTTGATCGCAGCATGATGGAAGCGGCGTTCGAGGGAGCGAACATCAAGATCGTGAGTGGTGAAGGACTGCTGTCGCTCTCGGCTGATGGCAGCAAAGGCGAATTGTGGTTCTCGGTCTTAGTGCTGCTTGTCGGCTTGCTGTTTGCCGAGCAGTTCCTCGCATGGACTTTGGGACGATCACGATGAAACGCATTCGGCAGATGCCCCGCGCGAAGATGAGTGGCGCTATCAATCGTGCTCCGAGTTGTCGCGCATCTGATAGTCGCCTTTCGCTCCGCGAAAGGAAGCTTTTGCGGAGCAATAGCCGACACTGCCTTTCGCAGAGCGAAAGGCGACGATCGGACGCAGCGACGGACTGCAAGTCCGTCGTACAGCCGCGAACTTGCTGCGGTTCATTGAGTCGCAGCAGCTCTGCAATCGCATTCATTCCGCTTGTCTTCGCGCTGCTGATCGCGATGTTGTCTTCGACTGCAATCGCCGAAGACGCGAAGCCGATGCCCGCGAAGCCTGCTCAGAACGATGCACCGGCGAAGGCTCCCGCTGCTGAGAAGCCCGACGGGGGGAACGCCATCAAGAACGTGATTGAGGGCTTCTTTGGCGGACGCAAGCCGGCCTTGCAGCCGGCCCGCGCGGTTCCAGTTCAGCGCATTGAGGCCATTGGGTTTGAGGCAGACATTGTCATTGATGCGGATGGAGTTCGAACTCCCCGCAAGGCTTCTGCTGACAACGAAAAACTCACTCCGGCGACGTCGCTCACGACGAATGAGGATCTCGAACGCTTGCTCGAGCAAGCCGACAAACTGGTTGCTGCGAATCGCGCGGACCTCGCTCCGACTTTGTGGCAGAAGGTGCTCGACGAAGGCGGCGCGGTGCTTGCGACTCAGCGGCAGGGTCGCATCGAAACGTTGCAGCACATCTATCAGAGCTATCGCCCGCTGGCTGAAGAAGCCGAAGGACGCATCGCAGCAGCGGGACCGGCGGGCTTAAGGGCGTATCGCTTGCAGGCGAACGGTCAGACGCGATTGCTGCTCGGCCCAGTCGCGCCTGAGGACATTGCTTTCGACGCCATTGAAGCTCGCGAGCGAACGCTCAATGAAGTCGTGCAGCGGTACTTCCTCAGTGCGTCGGGTGACAACGCAGCGTTCGAACTCGCATGTCGATTGCTCGAACGCGAAAGCTACATCCCGGCAGCGGCGCTGTTACTAAAGTTACAGTCTCATCCCGATTGCGACGTGCCGGAGAAAGACATCGCCGTGCGACTGATCGTGGCGCTCGCTCGGAGTGGTGCGGCTCCATTGGCAGAAGAACTCTTCGGCAAGACATCGGGGCTATTCGAGCCGGATGTGCGAGCGCTCGTGCGAGCGGATCTCGATCGCTTCAAAGGTCAGACGTCGAACAGCACTCGCTCGGAAGTGCTCGCGAACGATCCACTGACCGCAGCGGGCAAGACGGATGTCGCGCTCAAGTGGTCTTATCAGCCGCTCTTTGTGCTGAAGAAGCCGCCGAAACGTCAGCAGCCCAATCGCGGCATTCAAATCATGGTGCGGAACGGCCAGCAGGTGCTGATGGAAGTCGACGAACGCGGTCAGACAAAGGAGTTGCTGACGGACCTCGCGACATGGCCCGACATGACTCGTAAGGAGGTCGCGAATTCATGGGTGAGTCTCAATTGGACTCCGGCGAGCACAGTCTTACTGGCGGGATCGCGGATGCTCGTGAAGTCGCAGGAGCGTCTTGTGTGCTGCGACGTCGAGTCCGGCAAAGTGGTTTGGATGGGACGCAAAACAAAGTTCCCGCTCGATCCGCGCGTCGAACAAAGTCAGATGTATGAACTCATTGGATGGCGCGTCGCTGCGAACGCGCCGCTGCGTCCGAAGGGCATTGTCGATGCCACTCTCTTCGGAGATCGGCTCGCGCATGCCGTGACCGTTGATGGAGATCTCGCCATCAACATTGAAGGTGAACTCGACTACGGCTCGAAGGCGGCGCCGGTCGCGACGGATGAGAATCAATTCGGCTTTCACTTCGATCCGACAGCAAACGCGAGTCGGGTCAATCACCTCTCGGCTTACGACTTGCGAACCGGCAAGCTGCGCTGGAATCGCCGACTCAGTGATAAGGCCGATGTCATCGAGGCCGGCGCCGTCAGTCAGCCGATTGCAACGAAGCAGGGGTTGCTCGTCGCGACGATCGTCAAGAAGCAGTTAGAGATCGTGCTGCTTGATTCGGCGACCGGCAGCACGAAGTGGCGCAGCACGCTGTTCGATGCAGTCTCGAACGACGCCGAAGTTTGGGCGCCGCTGTCGATCGAGAACGAAGGCGACTCGCTCTTCGTGTCGACGGGTTATGGAGCGATCTTCGCGCTGCAGTTGACGACGGGTCGCATCGAGTGGGCGAGCGCGTATCCGCGCAAGAGAACCGAAGCGGATCTCAACATGCAGGCCATGATGGGACGCGGCGTTCCTCAAACGAACGTGACGCCGAATGTCGCTGCTCCTCAAGCGAACTACGTCAAATGTTGGAACGACTTGCTGATCACTGTCGGAGCCGACTCCGATCAAGTGATGGCCTTTGATCGCCGCACCGGAACGCTGCGCTGGGAAGCACCGCTCGCTCCTCTTAACCGCATGCCGTGCCGCGAGGTCATCGGCATTCATCGCGACCTGCTGATCGTCAGCGGTCCGCATACGGTGCGCGGCTATGGACTCAAGGGCGGTCGCATGCAGTGGGAGAGCGCGCTGCAGACGATCACGGGGCGAGGAGTGCTGACCGCCGACTCGATCTATGTGCCTCAGACAAATCGCATCGCGCGTCTTCAACCGACGACCGGAACTGAGATCGGCTCATTCGTCCCGCCGACCATCGACGAACTGCCGGTCGGCAACCTGACGACGGACGGCAAGCAGATCTTCGTGACCGGACCGGGAGTCGTGCTCGCGCTGACTCCTGCCGCGCCGACTGCACTGAAGCAGACGGAGGAGAAGTAGAGTCGGCAACAGACTGACGAGAGGCAGCAATGCGTGAGGGAAGAGTGCCCGAAGTGCTGCCTACTCGGTCGTTTAACGGCAAGCCGCCACCAATGTGGCTCGACGCTCCGCGTCGAGAATCGCGACGCGGAGCGTCGCGCCACAATGCGAGCAAGCCGACATGAAACTGAGAACGAGTAGTACGACCGATGCCTCAATTCAGACTATGCGACCTCAAGAAGGATGTAATGACAATGACATCAAATCGCAGCCGAGCGTCTTTCGAGGACTCAGCATCGAGCCGCACTCCGCGCGGAGCATCAGCCGGTCATGCCGCACTCGCTCGCACGTTGCGTTTGAGCGTGCTGGCAACCGCGCTTGCTGGGGCTGCACCGCTCGCAGCTCAAGAGAATCCGTTTGCCGGTCAATCGCTTACGACCCTGAAGCAAGCGGGAATCTCGCCGACGAAGGAAGAACTCAGCGCGTTGCTCAAGCAGCATCATCTTGCTGTCGGCGATCGCAGTTCGACGGCAGAGCTTGTGAAGCAACTCGGTGACGACGACTTCTTTGTGCGCGAAGCGGCTCTGCAACAGTTACTACAGGCGGCGGCTCGCGACACAGCGACGCTCGAAAACGCCGTGAAGAGTTCTGATCCCGAGATTCGTTGGCGCGCGAAAGTGGTTCTCGAACGAGCAAACACAAAGCCGAAGAGCGATCTGCTCTATGCCGCCTTTGTGGTGATCTACAACCAAAAGATCTCAGGGCTGACCGACGAGATATTGGGCTGCGGCCCGGCTTGCGCGAGCGACCATTTGAGGCAAGCACTACTGCGATCGCTCGAAGCCAGCGCCGTCGCGGACGACGCGCCAAAGCTGCGTAAAGCCATCGGGTCGCAAGACGTCGTGACGCGGTCATCGGCGGCGGTCGTCTTAAGCAAACTCGTTGGTGAAGCCGCAAAGCCCGACCTCATGAAGCTGCTCAACGATCCCGAGGAACCCGTTCTTCTGCTGGCTGCCGAGCAGCTTGCGAAACTGGGATCACAAGAAGCGCTGACGGTGCTCGGCAAATTGTTGGACTCTGAGGCAACACAGACCCGCACCCGCAGTTCGCAGATCTTGCGGGCGACCTTGAAGACCGACTTGCCGTACTCAGCGTTTGCCCCCGCCGAGACGCGTAAGAAGCAAGCCGAAGCACTCCGCGAGTTCATCAAAACTCAGGGACAAAAACCGCCGACCCTTCAGTAGTCGCGCGAGCTTTGACTCGATTGCAATGCCGCTTGTAGGAAAAACGACAGACGCATTGTGCGAAGAAGACTCTCCGGACAAGTAGCTTGGGATTCCATCCCGAGCCGCAGCGGGATGAGATTCTCAAAGCAGTTACGAAATCGCCGTCAAGATTCGGTGCGAACCATGCGTCAAAGGCGAATCGACTCAAACCGAGTTCCCAACTCACACAAGATCGAACCCGAACCGAGCATCTGAGGGGGGAACGCGAATCGGCACTAATCAAAGACCGTCGAGGCATGACCGTAGCTTCGGGGTAGCCTGCTGAAATCTTCGCCCCCGAGTCGGAGCACCCTCTGGGTCGCGGGGGTTTAACGGCCTTTGCACAAGTCGAATTCTGCGCCCGCAACCTTGAGGAAGAGGCGCATCTGGTGATGTCTTCTCTGCGACCTTCGTTCCTCTGCGGTTGATCAAATCGGACGATGAACCGCAGAGGAGCGAACAACGCAGCGCGGCAGTGCAGCAACCAAAATGTACGACGGACTTGTAGTCCGTCGCAGCGGCAGATCGACGGACTACAAGTCCGTCGTACAAGGGCCGCAAAAATCTTCTCGTTCCAACACGCTTTTCACCGTTTGCAGAGCAGAGCTACTGGATTGCAATCCGCCTTCAAAAGACGCGCACGGCGCGAACAGGTTACGAAAGAGGAATCTACGACAGGCGGAGGATGTCGTAAGCGTCGCTGAGCACTCGGTCGTAGAGGTCGTACCGCACGATGTCCGCTCCAGCTTCGCCGAGCAGGGTGTCGGCGCCCGTGCCGCCGATGAGCGAGTCGTCGTCAGCGCCGCCGCTTAAGTAGTCGTTGCCCGCTCCGCCGTTGAGGGTGTCTCGGCCTGCTCCGCCTAGCAGCGAGTCTTTACCCGAGCCGCCAATCAAGACGTCGTTGAAGCGGCTGCCGATCAAGGTGTCGTTGCCGAGTCCGCCTTCAATCGTCACCGCGCGATTGCTGAGCGAGGCGTCGATCTTGTTCGCACTCGCGCCGCCGATCAGTTGCACGGCTTCCATCGTTGACGGGATCGCGAGGATGTCGGACGGATCGCCATTCAGGCCGAGGATGCTCGTTGCTGTGATCGCGACGAAGGCCGAGTCGGTCCATTCGAGCAACGTGTCGATCCCTGCTCCGCCGCCGATCGTGTCGACATCGTCGCCGCCCGAGAGAGTGTCGTTGCCGCTTTGGCCGTAGACGGTGTCGCTGCCCGCTCCGCCGCTCGCCCAATCGTGACCGCCGTCACCACTCAAGAGGTCGTTGCCCGCGTCGCCCGTCAGTCGGTCGTCGCCGAGTTCGCCGCTCAGTGAGTCCGCGCCGTCGTTGCCGGTCAGCGAGTCGTTGCCCACTCCTCCGAAGAGCACATCGCTCGCTGCGCCGCCGATCAATGTGTCGTTACCCGAGCCGCCATAGACCGTGCTCGGCAATGAGGTCGCGGAGAGGTCGAGTCGATCGTTGCCCGCGCCGAGTTGTGCAGAGAGCCCCGCAATCAAACTGCTCGCGAAATGCAGAGTGCTCGACGGCAGATTGTCCGCGAGGAAGATCGCCGACGTTGCTGAGACGGTGTATTCGGAATTACTCGCGGAGTAGCTCACGGTGATCTGCGAGTTCCTCAAGTCGACGTCTTGAATCGTCAACGCTCCGTGATCGACGAAGACAACGGTCGCGTCGTCGTCTTCGAGTGTGACCTCGACCGTCGGTTGCGCGAGGCTGCCAGTGCTCGGGTTTGAGAGCGTGATGACGAAGGTCTCATCCGATTCGACGCTCGCGTCGGCGCTCGGCCAAACGGTGATCAGCTTCGTTGTCTGTCCGGCGTCAATGGTCACCGTGCCTGATGGGAACGAGCCGCCGAAGTCAGCCGCATCGGCAGCAAAGGTCGCTCCGCCACTGAAGGCGTAGCTGACGGTGATCGGCTCGGTCGTATCCCCATCGCGGATGATCGAGAACGAGAACGGAGACGCTGCTCCCGTGCCTTCGAGTTGTGTGTTCGAGCTTGCGACGACTCGCAGCGAAGCCGGATCGGGAGTCGGATCAACCGGCGTCGGGTTGATGATCGAGTCGATCCAATCGAGATACGCATCGACTCGCGTGTCGTAAGACTGATCGCCGATCGACGCATCCGGCAGATCTCCGCCCGACGTGATGCCCGCGATGAAGTAGCTGCCGTCGACGCTCAGCAGCGCGGGGCCGCCCGAGTCACCGGCAGCGGTATTGCTCTCGGTGTTGTTGTCGAAGCTCCAATGCAGCAGCGTCGAGCTGACTCGATCAATCGGCGTCGAGCCGATGCGCTTCGTGCCGAAGTCGCCCGTTGAACCGCTCGTGCCCGTGCCGCCGGCTCCGAAGCCGATCAACGTCAGCACGTCACCGACATGAGGAGTGCCCTGAAACAACGGCAGCGGTTCGATGTTCTTGACGGGCTCGCTGAGTTCATAGATCGCGATGTCATCCGCTCCGTCATCACCGAGTCGGCTCGGTTCATAACCGGGATGCAGATAGATCTTGCTGGTGTGATAAGTCTGCCCGCCGACGGTGAAACGTCCCGAAGTCTGCCGCACGTCCTCAGCAAGATGGGCTGCGGTCAGCACGAACTTGTCGCCGATCAACGTCCCGGTGCCGCTATTGCCGAGGCTGTCACCAATGATGCCGACCATCGGAAAGAGCGCCGTCGCAGTACCGTTGATGATCGGCACAACGCGCGCTTCAAGTCGCTGTGCAACGATCGGCAATCGATTTCGTGAACGACGCGATTTCACTGTGATGTGCCTTCCCTGGAGTGCTCCGGCTTGACGGAGCCCTCCGACTCAGCGGCATTGAGATTGATGGTCGTAAAATGTTGGTCGCCAGTTGAAGACATCACAGTGCCAACCCACTCGATGCCAACAGGTAACGGTAACAGTGCTTCAAGGTCTTCATCTTCCTGTCCCCAATCTTCTTGTCATGCCGGTCTTCCAATGGCGAAGGACAGGAAGATTAGGGACAGGAACATGGCTTCGTGCTGAGTCGTTTTTGGCGACGACTTCGGTCGTTGGTTGAGAGTCGCGTGCCGCTGAGTCGGAGGGCTCCGTCAAGCCGGAGCACTCCAGGATGGGGGGCAGGAAGATGGCTTCGATCTGAAGTCTTATCCGTGTTTCATCTGTGTCGATCTGTGGCCAACACCGTCTTTGCTTCTGTTGAAGAAGAGGTTTGAGCCACAGATGGAACACAGATCAAACACAGATAAGACCAACTTCGATGAGAGGCCTGAGTTCCTCGCGAGATGTCGTCTCTGGCGGCGACGCGACTTGCTTGAAGAGAGTCGCTTGCCGCTGAGTCGGAGGGCTCCGTCAAGCCGGAGCACTCCAAGAGTTAGAAGTTCACGCGGACGTCGGGGATGGGGCTCGGCAGATCGACGTAGAAGCCGCTGCGGCTGAAGCCGAAGCCGAGGCCCACGCTGAAGCTCGGGACTGGGTTCCACCACGGACTGTTGAAGCCGGCTTCGACTCGACCATTGCCTGAGATGTTGCCCGCGATGTCGACGAAGAAGGTCGCACTCGCGTTGGCGTAGATGTCGCCCACTCCGATGCCGACGCTACCTCCGGCGTTGAAGTTGCCCGTGAAGTAATACGGCACGACCGTCTTTTGCCGACTGAAAATGTAAGCCGCCAAATTCCAAGACCCCGCAGTCACTCCGACATTCATCCAGGCATCGAAGGGGCCGAGACTCAGACGCCGACTGTAGTTCGTATAGAGCAGGAAGTTGCCATCGAAGCCAATCTCGCCAGCGACGCCAGCGCTACCGAATCCGGGAATCACAGACTGCAAACTCGCGACCACACCCACGCCCGAGTTCGCGACAATAATCTGGCCGCTCAACGTCGCGCCGCTGAGCTTCATGTTGTCGAAGCCGAAGACTGTCGCGAACTTGCCTTGCGAGTCGGAGTATGCCTGAACGGTCACGGTTTGAGTTGTCGAGAACTTCGACAGGATGGTGCCCTTGAAGGGATCGACCGTGCCGCCGATCAAGCCGAAGCGAGCGTTGTTGCCATCTGCGTTGCCGCCCTTGAAAGCAAGCGACGCACTGCCGACCGGCACTTTCAAGCCAAAGCCCTTCTTGCCGAAGTCGAGACTCGTTTCGCCATTCACTCCGAGGCTGACGTCGTTAAAGACGCTCGTCGTGTTGAACGAGTTGTTCCGCTTGATGAGGTTCTTGAAGTTGTCTGCGGTGAATTGTCCGCCCAAGAACGTGCCGTCGTTGTTGGCGTCGAGATCCAACACCACATCGCCCTTCAGGCCGAGGTCGATGCCCGGCACGATTGGAATGCCGATGTCGGCTCGGGTGTAGACGTTGCCATACACGTCACCCACTGGGCCATAAATGCCGCGACTGGCTTCGTAAGGAATTTGGCCTTTGTGCGAGTAACCCAGTGCCACTTCGCCGAGCGCCGAGGCCGCTCCTTCGAAGTAGAAGAAGGGATCCGCCGGATCGAAGAGCAACGCGAGGCCGTTTGTGCCGCCGAACGAGAGTTCGAGTCCGCCTTGCTGAATCTTCGGATTCCGCGCCATCGCGTTGAAGTAGATGTAGGGCACACCGTCGTTGATCGGCGCATCCTCGATGACGTTGTCCTTGATGTAGCTGCCCAGCGCGATGCCGAAGCCCATATCGGTCACACCGAAACTCATTCCGACCTTGCTCAAGGCATCTTTCACTTGCGCGAAGTTGCCTTGCGAGCGTGCGTCGCGCTGTGACGTAAAGTCGATCCGCGCTGTCTTGAACTCGCCGATGAGGTCGCGAGGAATCTCCAGCTTCTCGCTGCCGCCCGACTTAATCATGCCGCTTATGGATTGCCGTGAACTCAACGTCGTATTGATGTCGGTGTAGACAAAGCTCACACCGCCGTTGCGACCATTGGTGTTGAGATCGAGCACCGCTTGCCATGTCGAGTTCGTCGCGCTGTTGCGATAGGTCCCATAGGGCTTCACATGACTCCACTCGATGATGAGCTTGTTGTTCTCGATCTTCGTCAGCACGACCCCTTCGCCAACCGGACCGCCGTCGTAGGTCACATAGTCGCCAGAGTAGGGAATGATCGCCGGTTGGCTCGGGACCGAGCTGTAGGCGGACGTGCCCGAGCCAAACGTGATGATGCCGTTTGGATTCACGTAGATCGAAGCCGCTCCGGTATAGGTCTGACCGTAGAACGTGAAGCTGTTCGAACCGAGATTGATCGCAGTGGACTCGTCGTCGGCTTCGAGCAAGTACGACGTGACTCCCGGTTGGCCGGCACCCAGGTCGCTGAGCACAAAGTTCTCGGACCGAGCGACATAGCTGCCGGTGTTGTCTACTGGCTGATCGCCTGCCGTTGTGCCGGTCGTCGTGAAGTCCATTCCGACGGCTTCGCCATTGAACAAGCCGGTGCCAAAGAAGATTGACTCGCCGTCGAGTTCGCCGGAGTAAGCGACCTCATCGGATGTCGTTGAGATACGCATCGGCGGAGCGACGATCGGGATATCGCCCATCGCGCTCTTGAGCGTCATGCGACCGCCGTCGAAGACGAAGACGTCTGCAACTTCGTTCGACCTTCGATAAAGGTGATAGCCCTCGACGAAGCCGCCGCCAAACTGGCCGAAGAAGTCAAAGAAGCTGAAGAACTCAAGCCTCAAATTCGGATTCGAGCGATCCCAAATGACGTATGTGTCATAAATATTACCGACCTCATGCCGTCTGACCGTGTAGAGGAACTCTTCGCTCGAACTCACGATCCGCTCTTCGCGCCGCCATGCACCCTCTAATTGGAAGCCGTAACCGCCGACTCCCGTGAGGCTCAAGATGCGACCGTCGAGACGCACGTTGATGGCGTCGGTGTCCTCATTGGCGAGTTGATCGTTCGAGAGTTGGAACTGCATCGTCGAGAGATCCGGTGCCGCGCGGGAGACAGTGCGACCGACTCCCTTCACATCACTTTCGAACGCGCCATCGGGGGCGAAGCCGTAGATCACTTGCACGAGGTCGGAGTGCTCGGGAGCAAGCTCGATGACGTCGACGTCTTCGTCGAGATCGCCGGTGATGAGGATGTCGGCATCGCCTTCGATCGAGCTGCTGGTTGCGAAGCCACCGCCGACAAGAGTGTCGAGTCCTTCGTTGCCGTTCTGAACGTCGTTGCCGCCGAGGCCATCGAGATAGTCGTTGCCCGACCCGCCGATGAGCGTGTCGTCCTGCAAGTTGCCGCCGATCAGCGTGTCGTTGCCGTCACCGCCGTCGAAGCTGATCGTGCCGGTCGCACTCGTACTCAAGCTCCGTTCGCCGAGCACGGTGATGAGATCGTCGCCGCCCCGACCGTAGATCGACATCAGCGCGTCGATCGCTTCCGTCTGTGCTCCTTCACCGATCGTCAGACCGCTTGCGAGCTTGCCGACGTTGACTTGAATGACGTCAGCCCCGTCAGTGCCATTGATGATGACGCCGCGAAGTCCTGCTGCCGTGAATGTCTGCCGGAAGATCTTCGTGCCCGGAGTCGCGACTCCCGGAATCGTGTAAGAGACCGAAGTGAGCAGAACGAACTCGTTGCGGTCTTCGTCCGAGGTCAATTGGAAGCCGGTGTAATCGACGTTACTCGTGCCTGCTGGCAGCGTGATGACGGTGAGTTGCCCCGCAGTAACGATTGTTACTCCCGACTCTTGCGGCGAGTTATCGACCGCAGCACGAGGTCGTGAGCGTTGCAGAATTCTCGGATTGGCGATCGGGCCGTGACGCTGATTGCGGAACTCTTGCGTCGTCACGATTTGCACCGTGAGGCCGTTGAGCGTTTGAGTCTTCGCTCGCAGCGCGGTGAGTGCGGTCTCGATCTCCGTCCCGGTGCCGGATCGTCCGAGATACTTCGTGAAGAGCGGCTTTACTTGCGCTCGCAGATAAACTTTGCTCAAGAGGAACGAGTCGACCAATTGGCCGCGATTGCGACCGTCATTGGCAATCGCTTCCCATGCAGCTTGCTCTTCGGCAGTCGCTGCGCGGCCGACGAGATCGCGGAAGAGGCCGTCAACGAACGACGCCGAAGTCGGATGCGCGGCGAGGTACTCCTGCGAGGTCGCGAGGAACTTCGTGACGCCGGCTCGGACGTCGCCGTCACCGAATTGTTCGAGGAACGTCAGCACGTCGTCTTCGGTCGGCTGACGATGCAGCAGCGCGTTGTAGATCTCGCTGATCCGTTGCGTTTGGAAGCCGGCTCCGTTCACGAGCGAACTGGCAAGCGTCTGATTAAGGACAGCGTCGGCCAGTTCGATGCGACTGGGCTCGCGACCGAGCAACGTGTGATAGAGCTGACTGGCGCGGCTCGACGGACTGCCGATGCGCGGGATCGAAACGAAGAGCGTCTTACTCACAACGCCGCCGTCGGTGTCACGCAGCGTGACGTTGACGACGTAGTCGCCCGCGAGTTCAAACGCATGCGAGAGATTGAGAGTGCCGTTACTGATCGGCACGTTGCCCCCCGGAAGTCCGTCGCCCCAACTGACGGTTGCGGTCAGCCCGGCAGAGTCACTGTCGCTCGCGAGACCATTCACGTAGAGGTACGCACGCGGCGAGAGCGTGATGTTCTGAGTGCCGAGATCGAGCA
>CAZNMS010000134.1:0-19063 GCA_964573505.1 uncultured Planctomycetaceae bacterium
GTCGGATCGCCAAATAGAGTTGCTCGCGCGTGCCCGTACTGAGCTGATCCGGGCTGCGTTCCGCTCCGTCTTTGCGACGGACATAGATCGCTTCGCGGTCCGTCGTCGGACGCTCGATCTCGACGTACTCACCGCCAGTCAGCGACGCGAAGAGCTGCGAGATCTCGCGAATGAGTTCCGGCTGATACTCGCGCTCGAAGCGTTGAATCGCTTCGGACAGCAAGTGCCGAGCGAAGACGAGCGGCACATAGCGATGCACCGTCGCCGCCAGTTCCGTCTGCTTGCGCGCGATGAGTTCTTGCGTCTCAGCAGCACGACTCGTCCCGTCGAGTGCTTCAAAGTCGCGCTTCGATCCGCCCGCCGTTTCGAGCGTCTGCTTCTCGTCGCGTTCGACTTCTTTGAGTCGGAGTTCAAGCTCATCGCGGCGGTCATGCAGCTCACTTTCGACCGCCGCTTGCAGCCGCGTTTCAAACTCGTCTTCAGCAGCATCGCCTCGGAGTAATTTTAATTGCCGCGCGAGTTGCTGACGCTGCTCATCAAGTTCCGCCGCGCGTTCGGCGAGTCCCGCCAGCTTGCGAAACTCGGCATCCCGTTGCAGTGCATCGCCCGGCGTTAGCTCCGGCTTGCGGCTCGCGGGGTCATCGTTGTCGTCGGCACGAGATTCATCGGCGATCAATCCGGCGCGCTGCCAGAAGCTGCTGCGCTCCGCGACTCGGCGCACATGCTCCGCTGACTTCGCAGCGAGCTTCTTGTCTTGCTGCTGCTCGGTCGCACTGAGCTGCTCTCGTTGTTGTTCGGCACGAACGGCGTTCTGCGCGCGGTCGTGCAATCGTCGCGCAGTGACTTCGAGACGCTCGGCATCAAGCGGTTCCGCGAGCTGCTCTGCGAGCTTCGCGAGTCGCGGTTCGAACTCAGCTTGCCGCGCTTGCAACGATTCGATGCGCGCTTGCTGATCGCGCAGTTGTTTGAGCTTCGTCTGAGTCTCGGCCAGTCGACCAATCACCGTGCGAGCGAGTTCGACCGACCATTCGCGCGTCAGTTCAAGCTGATCTAAGAGCGTCAGCCAATCGCGCTGCCATTGCTCGTCGCGTGTTTGCCAGTCGGTCAATTCGGCGGCAAGCGTCTCGACGGCCTTCTGAGCCTTCTTGAGATCGCGCTCGACTCGTTTGCGTTGCTCCGTCGCCGACTCAGCCGCTTTCACGAAGCGCTTCGCCGAAGAGACGATCGTCGCGACATCACTTTTGACCGCGATGACCGTCGCGAGATTCTCATCCGCAATGGCCGTGCGGAGCGCCGCTTCAAACTCCGCGCAGCGCTGCGAGAGCGAGCTGATCTCGATGTCTCGCTCGGCAAGCTCTTGAGCAAGCTCGGTCAGCTTTCTGTGTTCGTCGAGCCAGCGCGCCATTGCTTCCGGCGGCAGCGGCTCGAAGCCGAGTGGTGACCATTGTCTCCGCCACTCTTCAGCAAGCTGAGTGACGATCGCTTGCTGACTCTCGCACTCAGCGTTCGCGGCAGTGAGTTCGTGCGATGCCGTTTCAATCTCGTCCTTCAAGCGTTCGCGTTGAGAGACCGTATCAGCGTTCTCATAGATCGCGTCGGCAATGCGATCGGCATCGTGCATCGAGTCTTCGAACTCTTGCGGAGCGACCGGCGATTGCGGCGCATCGCCTTCGATGAATTGCGTGCGGATCAACTGCCACTGCGCATCGCGCTGTTCTCGGCTTGCAGTGAGCTCTTCAATCTTCGGCACGCTGCCGTGCTGAGCATCGAGCTTCCGCAATTGCTCGGTCAGCTTCCGCAGCGTTTTCTCTTTCGCAGTGCGCTCCGCTTGCAGCACATCCAATCGCGATTGAGCGGCGCGCTCATCGCGTTCGAACTTCAACGCAAGCTCCTTCGGCGGCACGGGCAATCGTTCAACGTCGCTCGCCGATACCGGCAGTGGCGGAGAGAGTCGCAGTCGCTGCGCATCGAAACTGCGTTGCAGCTTCTCTCGCGTCTCGCGGCATTGAGTCAGCGCCTTCATGTCAGCGGCATGCTCGTTCGCGCGATCGATCAAGAGCGCGAGCTTTGCGACATCGCGTTCGGGATCGAGCGCATCGAGTTCCGCGCGAGCATGCTCCACTTGCTCCGTCGAAGCCGCATGCTTCGCGCGAAACGTCGTTGATTCCGTGCGCAGCGTGCTCTGCCGTTGTTCGAGTTGAGTTAGCTCATGCCGCGTCGCCGCGCTCAGCGAGAACGATCGCAAGTGCTCGACGCTCCATCCGGGACGAAGCTCGCGCAACTCCGCTTCAATCTCTGCGGCACAGAAGTCGTGCTTGCGAATGAGATCGGGCAACTCCGTTCGTGCTTCGCGGTACTGACCGGCGAGTTCGAAGCACTCTGCAATCTCGATCTGCGCTGCGAGTGCGACTTCGTCAACGTGCAACGCACCGAGCGAAGCGCGAGTACTCGCGAGATCAGCACGCAGTTCACCGCACTCCGTTTCGAGTCGCTGCAGGTCTTTGACGATCGACTCGAACTCGCGCCGTGCATCTGCCGGAAACTGCGGCGGCAGCACGATCAGCTCGCGATCGGCATTGAGTGCTCGTAGCTCGGTCCATAACGGCAACGCTTTGAGCACCGTATTGAGCTGAGCAATCTCCGCGCGCAGTTGCTTCGCTTCCATTGAAAGCTGCGTCGCCCGCGCTTGCTCGTCGCGCCATTTGCTCTCGCGCACGTCGTACTCATCCGGCTTCACAACCAATTGGCGGACCTGCTTTGTCAGATCGCCAATCTCGCGACTGATGGAGTTCATGAGCGGCTTGCTGCCGCCACTCTTAAAAAGCTGAGCCGCCTGCGCATCGAAGTCATCGAGCAACTGCTGAGGATTGAGTGCCGAACCGAGCCCGCCGCCGAAGAGTGCCGAGCGCAAGCTTTCGTGCTGCAACGCTTGCTCGGCTTCTCGGAGTTCATCGAGTCCGAACGCAAAGATCGACTTGAAGAGGTTCGCATCGGGATCACCGAGCAGCCGCTTGAAACCCGCTTCATCGAGTCCCGCGTCTTGCCCGTCGATCTGCACGCTCACGGTATTCTTCTTGCCTTTGCGACGAGCAAGCTCGACGTGCCGCCGATCCGCGAGTTCGAAAGTCAGTCGTCCGCCGATCTCGCCGCCGTCTCCGAATGAGAACCGTTCGAGATGATCGAAGCCGAAGAGCGCCTTGCGGAGAAACTCAAGCAGCGTCGATTTGCCCGCTTCGTTTTGTCCGTGCAGCACGACAAAAGAGGCATCGCCAAATGGCAGCTCGAAGTTTGCAAAATGGCCGAAGTGATTGATTCGCAGCGACTGCAACTTCATGCGACGAACAACTCCTGAAGAACGCATCCGTTTTTGGGGTACGACGGACTTGCAGTCCGTCGCTTCTTACGACGTTCGACGGACTACAAGTCCGTCGTACCAGTGTTCCTCATCCATTGTGCCGGCCCGTCCGGTAAGGAACTCCTGAAGAACGCAAAGGGCAACGTTGCGACTCAGCGTTAGCGACTGAGTCGAGCATCGACTCAGCAGCAAGTCGATCATTGAGCCCTGAACGCGAGAACTCAATTCGGTCATCGCGCAGATCTCAGTCACTCCGCGACGTAGGCGAGCGGTACGACCGCAATCGACCGTTGCCGAAATCGTCAGATTTCGGGGCCGCAGTGACTGCGTCCGAAGTCTCACGACTTCGGCTACAAAGATGCGCACGGCGCGCTGAAGTTGTGCACGATGATTCTAAAGTTCCGCCGCTGATTGCTTCGCTGTCGCTGCTGAGTTCCCCTTTCGCTTCGAGGACTTCAATGCCGAGTGTCATGCACCGTCTCTTTGTTGTTGCCGTCATCGCGTTAGCGCTGACGAACTCGATGTCGTTCGCTGCGGATCAGCCGGCGCGTTTTGAGCAAGCCGTCTTGCCGTTCTTCAAGACGTATTGCCTGCGCTGTCATGACGCGCAGAAGCAAGAGGGCGAGTTGCGGCTCGATACGCTCAAGCTCGACTTCACCGATCAGATGCACGCGCAGCGCTGGGGCGAAGTCGTCTTTCGTATGAACGCCGGAGAGATGCCCCCGAAGAAAGAGCCTCAGCCAAAACCGGATGAACTCGGACGAGCGGTTGAATGGCTCTCGACCCGTTTGAAAGAAGGTGAAGCCGCGCGAATGGCGCGACGCGGCCCCGTCGCTCATTACCGACTCAGTCGCGAAGAGTACGGGCATACGATCTACGACCTGCTCGGCGTCTACTTTGATGTGACGTTGCCCGGCGCCTTCAACGACGACCCGCGCTGGCACGGCTTCGATCGCATCGGCTCGTTGCTGTCGCTCTCGCCGTCGCATGTCGATCGCTACTTCCGCGCGGCCGAGACGATCGTCAGTCGAGCCTTTCCCGATCAGCCGTTGAAAGCTCAAACGGGACGGCGCGAAGCCAATGCCGGACAAGAGAAGCAGCGAGCAGAACTCGGACTCAAAGAACCCGTGCGCTGGTTGATCATGCCGGGACATAGTCAGCAACTCTTTCACGCAACCGCGCCGGGGCTTTATCGAGTCCGCGTGCAACTCAGTGGAGTGCCGTCGTTCAAAGGTCGCTTGCCGCATTTGGCGTTATGGCATCAAAGCCTCAAACGCGCGATCGTCGGTCGAGACGTTGAAGCTGCCGAAGACAATCCGACGGTCGTTGAGATCGAAGCCTTTTTGCCCGAAGGCCATTACTCGTTGATGCACCAATCGCCGGGCATGCTCAGCGACGGGCATACGTCATCAGTCTCGCAGTTCGTCTTCACGAGTACGCGCGAAACGCGGCAACTGCGTCCGACGGGCTACAAATTCTTCGACGATGAAGACCGTCCGATCTTTCCGCTGCTGATCGTTGACTCGGTCGAGTGGGACGGACCGCTGCTTCCCGAAGCCGATCAGAAGAAGCGTAAGGGCTTCTTCCCGTCGAAGTCCGGCGACATCGCTGAAGCGCGCGAGTGCTTGCGGCGCTTCGCCTCTCGTGCATGGCGCCGACCCATCACCGAGGCGGAACTCGCGCGGCACGTGCGAGTGCTTGAGCAAGAGCTAGCTGCCGGCGAATCGTTTCGGTCGGCCTATCGCGGAGCACTCATTGCGGTTCTGACTTCGAAGAACTTCTTCTATCTAGAAGAGGGCTCTTCGACCGAACGTCGGGACAAGCTCACTGATTGGGAACTCGCTTCGCGGTTGTCGTTCTTCTTATGGAGTTCGCTGCCGGACGATGTATTAGTTGCTACCGCTCAAGCCGGCGAGTTGAAGCGACCGGAAGTGCTGCGAGCACAACTGCGACGCATGCTCGCGGACTCAAAGGCCGCTCGCTTTGCCGAGTCGTTTCCTCAGCAATGGCTGCAACTGCATCGAGTCGGCCAATTCCCGCCGGATGCCGGCATCTATCCCGACTACGACAAGTGGCTTGAGCGCAGCATGGTATTCGAGACGACGGGCTACTTCGGTGAAGTCTTCTCGGGCAATCTCAGTCTGCGCGAGTTCTTGATCTCCGATTGGACGGTGCTGAATCCGCGATTGGGAATGCACTACGGGATCGCAGCTCGTCCAATGGCCGCAGCCTCAACCGAGCGTCAGTCGGCAGCAGTGCTTGCTCCCGGCTTTCAGCGAGTCGCACTGCCTGCCGGTTCTCATCGCGGCGGATTGCTGACGCACGCTTCGATCTTGTCGCTGACCTCTGACGGCACGCGGCATCGACCGGTGCATCGCGGCGTTTGGGTTTCAGAAGCAATCTTCGGTCGCACTCCGCCGCCTCCGCCGCCAAACGTCGAGCCGCTTGAACCGACTCCGAGCGATCAACCGAAAGCAACGATCCGGCAGCAACTTGAAGCGCATGCGACTCATGCCATCTGCGCGTCATGTCATCAGAAGATCGACTCGCTCGGCTTTGCTTTCGACAGCTTCGACGCGATCGGGCGCTGGCGCACTGAGGAGCAAGTTCTCGGCGGTCGCGGAGCGAACCCGGCAGTCAATGCGAGCGGCACGCTTCCCGACGGTCGCGCCTTTAAAGGCACCGACGAGTTCAAAGAGTTGCTCGCTCAAGATCTCGATCGCTTCGCCGAAGCCTTCATCGAGCAGCTCAGCACGTACGCGCTGCGTCGAGCAATGACGATCGACGATGCAGCAGCGATCAAAGCAATCGCTCAAGCAAGCAAAGCCGACGGCTACAAACTGCGATCAGTCATCGAGCACTTCGTCATGTCCGATCTCTTCGCGAAGAGGTAACGAGAGTTACAGACAGAGAAGTCAAGCAGAGGTGTGTCTAAATCGTTTAACCGCATCGCCATCGGCGTGCGATTTTAAGGCATGCGCAAGACTGCGGCCCGCGCCGCAAAAACAGGCAGGGTTCACGATGAGGTTGCAGAGCCGCGCCCGTCAGGAAGCGGAATCCCCTACGAAATAGCCAAAACTCCGCTTCCTAACGGGCGCGGCTCTGCGACTCAACGCGAGCCGGAAATGAACCTCGCCCAGAAACAAAAAGGGGGCAGGCGCAAAAGCTGCCTGCCCCCTCTGTTTGTGACTCACTCAAGCGAGCAACTTACGCCACTGCTCGACGTTGACGGAATTCCGGCAGCTTCCAGCATGTCGGAAAAGTGACATAGTTGATCATGATCGCGCGGCGTTCTGTGACGATCTCTTTCTTCTCGAGACCGTGCCATGTGTTGTGAGCCGGCGCGAACATGTATCCGTAGTTGTCGGCGTACTTCAGCGTCTTCACATGATTCAGCTTGCTGTCATAGATGTCGGTGCCGAGCTTCTCGGACTCATTGAAGGGATTCACATAGAGCAGCATCGACATCAGCTTCTCGCGAATGTCGGTATGCGGCTTGAGCCAGAAACCTTTGCGGTCACAAACCACTTCGACGCGCAGATACTGGCCGCTCAAGTCTCGGCCAATGAGATCGCCAATCGCCTCAGCACACTCCGCAGACGTCATCTCGTCGATGAGCGTTTCAATCGCGGGGAAGCTCTTGACGTTGTCGGTCGTCACATAGCACCGCAGTTGACCGTCGACTCCGCCGCCGCCGTTATCGGCAGCCCGCGTTCCGTCGTAGACGCGCGGAGCATCAATGATCCGCGTCGTCGCAACTTCATCGAGGATCGCTTGAGTCAGCGGCTTACCAATCTCCCAATGCGGAAACGGATAGTCGAAGCGAGTCGTGCGTTGCTGAATGGCATTAAAGAAGTTCATAGGGATCGAATCCTTTCTCGAATGAGTTGAGCAACACGCTCCGTGTCGCGGGGGATTTCATAGGACCAGTCTTCGAAGTGTCCTTCAAACGGACGCGTGATACCGGCTTCGGCGAACTGCTCATGAAAGCGTCTGAAGCGGATGGCGCGGCGAACTTCGGTCAGATGTTCGACATAGACCGGTCGGCCCGTCGCGCTCGCTTCGGTGATCATCGAAACGGAGTCGCCCGTTGCGATCACTGTTGAGGCCAACGCGAGCGCCGCCATGTAAGGATTAGTACTCACTCCGTCCCAAACGTAATGCTGCGGCCCGAACTCTTGTTCGAAGCGGCGAGCGATGTCGTCGGGGGTGCGGCGAGATTTGAGGATCGCGAGTCGCACGTCGGATTGAGCAACAGCTTGCTTCAACTTGCCAATGAAGCGTTCCATTTCGGTCGCCGAGAAGCCGTAGTAGCGATTCTGTCCGCCGAGCAGCACGACAACGAGCGGTCGGTCATCACCGGCAAGTTGCTCTGCTTCGGGAGAGACGCGAGCCGCAGCGAGCACCTCGTCGGTCACATGATGCAGTGCCCCGAGCGATAGATAGACGTTCGGGCCGCGCGTGCGATCGTGCTGCGGAACAATGACGAGATCGAAGTTCTTCGGGTCGATGTTCGGGTCTTGCACATGCACGCAGAAAACGTGATCGCCGAACTTCTTCTTCAACGTCAGCGACGGAATGACTCCGTGCTTTCCGCACGAGATCACCAGTCTCGGCGTCGAGCCTTCAAGCACACTCGGATCTCGCAGTGAACTCGCTTGCTTCGGCACCCAAGAAAGTGGCACGCAGCGCCACCATGGTTTCATTGTCGTGCTACGCAGTTCGAACGGAAGTCCGACAGCTTGAGCAAGCCCGCGTGCCTGACTGCGAAGACCGGCGATGTCCTCGCAAAAGCACCAACACGTATTGAGTGCATTCGCCAGCGGAAAATGAGGACCGCCTAACGGCGCGCTTTGAAGGGCGAAATGGCTCGATGATGACAGCGACGACTGCATAGCGCGTTCAAATCCCGTCCATAGGTAGATCGCGAAAAAGACAACCGCGCAGGCTCAGCCAGCGCCAGTCGCGGGACTTCTAGCCCGCTTCTCAAACAAGCCACAAGATGAGTTTGAAGCACCCGCTCGTCGTTGAGTGAGGCAGGCGGCTCGACTCGGCGAGTCAAGCGACGACGCACGCTCACACCTTCTCGGCATGCTTCTTCGCGCGGTGTTTGGCGTGCTGACGGTCGAAGGCTCGCTGACGTTCTTCTTCCGTTTGCTTATGCAGTTGGCGCAGCAGCTTTGTCTGAGCGGCGGTCAGTTCTTTGTTGCGACGGCCCATCGCTCGCGCGGCGGTGCTGATGCCGCTGTCGAGATCAAAATGCTCATCAAGTCCGCCGTGCCACACACGCGTAAAGCTCGGGATGTGCTTCGGACAAAGCTCGCCGCCCGGCAGCACCATCGCCATCACTCCGACCGCGCTCCCGGTGTTGAACAAAGTGCCGATCGCGGTCTTCGTGTGATCGCCAATGAAGCAGCCGACCTTCGGTGAGCCCGAGTCGATCAGCTCTCCTGACAACGGCACCTTCACGTTCGAATAATCGTTCTTCAGATCGCTGTTCGAAGTCAGCGCGCCGAGATTCACCCAACTGCCGACATAGCTGTGTCCGAGAAACCCGTCGTGATACTTGTTGGAGTAGCCCTGAATGATCGAGGCTTCGATCTCGCCGCCGATGCGACAAACGGGACCAATCGACGTTCCCGCCTTGACGTTCGCGCGGAAGAGTTGCGATCCCGCTCCGATGTGACAGGGGCCTTCGAGTCTCGTGAAGGCTTGCACTTTCACACCGACATCAATGAAGACCGGCCCGAGCCGCGCGTCGATCACAACGAACGGGTCAACGCTCGCCGTCGGATCGACGAAGACCTTCGAGCTATCGCCCAAGATCGAAACGTGATGGCCGAGCTTGCCCATTGGTCCGATCTGTTGATGCGGAGCGAGCGGCACTTGCGGGCCCATTGGCGTTTGCGACTGAGGCACATCGCGACCGGCGATGTCGGTGCAAAGCACGTCGCCATTGAAGTCGACGAGATCCCATAATCGCTGCGCCATTTGGCCGCCGGCGTCGATGCCGTCGCGTGAAGCGGCGATGCGGGCGAGGTTGTCGTCCCAATGCAGTTCATCGAGCAGCGGAGCTTCATCCCGTTCAAGCCACATGAAGGCGATCTCACCATTCACGAGCCCGACGTTGTTCTCATTGGCCTTGCTGATTTGCTCAAGCGCATCGCCCGTCGCGAGCCAGCGGCCATTAATGAGCAGCGTTCTCTGCCGCGCCAGCCAGCTCCAATCATTGACTCGCGCTTCGGGATGCTCCTCTTTATAGACATCCGCCAAAACGGGTCTGAGGAACGCGCCCCATTCAGTGACATCGAGGCATCGCAGCCCGCGCTCGCGCGCCGAGAACTGACCGCAGAGCAATTCAAACACTGGCCGCGTCAAAGTGAGCGGTGCAAAACCGAGTGTTCCGGAGTCTTCAAAGAAAGCAATTCGCATGGTCCCGATCCTTGGGGCCTTCAACTGAAACACGATGCAGCCATCCATAGCCGCCCGCAAAGCGGCGGGCTTATATCGGCGACACGAAAACCGGAGAAGACGGGTCTCGCAGCCATAGGTCGGGAATCCGTCCCGACCGAAAGCGGACTCACCGTTTCATCAACGCAAAGGTCCTTCGTCAGAGAAGAAGCCGGTCTGAGAGCGTCGCAAAAAGTCGTCGCCCGCTCGCCCCTTTGCCGCTTGCCTCTCGCCTCTCGCCCTCATCGAAAGATCGACTTAATCCCGTCGAGCTTCGAAGGATCGAGCGCGATGTTCCCGGTCTTCGGCACGAGGCTCTTGAGCGTCGTCTCTTGCAGATTGAGTTGCTCGGTCACGTTGCCGTACTTGCCGTTGAACTGCGTGATGAGCTGCGCCTTCTTCGCTTTGAACTTCTCATCAAGCTGAGCGACGAGCGCGTCTTGTTGAGCCGAGAGTTCATTGCCGATTGCGTCCTTGATGCCGTTCGCGATTGCAGGACCGAGATTCGTCTTCAGCTTCATCTGCGGTCGCTTCACGGTGCCGGCGAGCGTCACAGTCGCTTCGACTTTGCTGACTCCGTCGAGCGAATGAGTGATGAGCCGTTGCAGTCGCTCGTCGAGCTTCTCTTTCACTTCAGGCTGAAAGCGAGCCGGGCGCTGCACCATATAGATCGTGCCCGAGAGGTTGCCGTTCTCGGAACGAATCGAGCCGGTCCACTTCGAACGCTCGGCCGAGACGTGCAGCACGAACGAGTCTTTGTCGCCGAGATCGAGCTTGATCGGCTCTTCATAGGTGTATTCGAGATCGAGATCGTCGACCGGCAGCTCCTGAGTGCGATCGAACGACGCTTTGATTTCCGCTTGGCCGAAGCCGGTTGCATTGAGTCGCGCCACAAACGGCTTGCCGACAAGCTTCGGGTCCGAGTTCACATCCTTGATGTCGCCCTTGACCTGCATGCGATGCCCGCCGATGTCGCCCTCACCTTTCAGCTCAACCAGTCGCACCATGTATTTCGGCAGCGGGAACTTGTTGGGGAACAAGATGTCTTCGCCAACAAACCGCTCGGGCTTCGGCGGATGAGCGATCTCGTCAACGCGACCATTGACCCAGTTCAACCATTCGAGCGTCTGTTGCACGCGGAGATTGAGCGTCGGACCGAGTAAGAATTCTGACAGGCTATCGCTGTCGAGCACGAGATCATTGAGCTTGCGACGAATCTCAGCGGTGTCTCGCTTACGGGCTTCGTCGAGTGCTTTGAGGTCTTCCTTTGCTTTGCCCGGAAGCACTTCGAGTTCGCGCTTCATGACCTCCAATTCCTTCAGCAGCCGCATGCTGTCGTCGGCGACCTTCAGGTAGTTGTCGATCTTCTTATTCGTGTCACCCTTCTTCGCGCCATCAACGGTCGACTTGATGAGCTTCACTTTGCCTTCGAGCCCTTTGACCTTTGCTTCAACGGCGTCGATCGAATCCTTCCACTCATCTTCAAGCTGATCAGCCAATCGCACGGTTTCGAGACGGCGCGGGTCGTACTCCAGCTTCGCGCGTTCCAGCAGGTTCTTGCCCCAGTCTTTGCCGAGTTTCTGCAACTCGTCGGTAATGCTCGGAGCATTCGGGTCTTCGGGCTCAACGGGCATATTGGGCAGCAGCCCTGAGTCCGCTCGCTTCGTGCCCCAACTCAGGCCAGTGATCGATGCCTTGTCGACAATGTACGACCCCTTCGCGAGCGCGAAGCCGTCGATCTCGCCAGTGAGGTCCGCGAACTCAAAGAGGTTCGTGCCCGGCTGATTGCGATTGGCTGCCGCGACCTTCGTCATCTTCAAGCGCGGCGGGAAGAACTTCGTTTCGAAGACCGGTATGTCGACCTTCGCCCGCACCGCCGTCTGCCCCGCAGTCACGAGCCCGAATCTCACGAGCGGATCAAACCCGTAAGTGAAGAATCCCCAAACTCCGGCAACGATCAAGCCGCGCGAGATGATGTAGCTCCAGCGCGGACCTAAGCCCGACGTCTTCCTGACGGGAGTCGTCGCGAGAGCCGGCTGAGCGTTCGAGGCGGCTGTAACTTCTGTGACAGCAGGTTGCGTTTCAGTCGTCATCCTTGACGGTTCCTATTTAAGAGACGCTCGTGCGAGAGCCCGAACGTTGAAGCCAATGGGACGAATAGGACCGATAAGACTCAGAGGACGAATGCCGAAAACCTATTGGTCCTATCTGTCCTCTAAGGCGAGCGGCCGATGGAAACGTCCCGATTAGCCATCGCGGTCTTCGTAGCCGAAATCGTTAGATTTCGGGGGCTCGACCACGGCGTCCGAAATCTAACGATTTCGGCTACTGGTAAATTCCTATCTGCCGCTCGCCTAAGTCCTATGGGTCCTATCTCTTGTTGCTGGCACCTTGCGATCGCGGCTCAGTTCAACTTCCCGGTGATCTCCGCACCTTGCAGCACGCTCACGACTTTGTACTTCGCGAGTTTGTCGCCCCACTTCGGTGTGTACTTCGCAAACAGCGGCAGCGTTGCCCAATAGATCGGGATGAGCAGGACGAGTCCTAAGACCGTCGAGCCCATCACGACTGTGTTGTTGAAGCGGGTCCATGGGACGAAGGGCAAGTTGTAGAGCTCGGTCCAAGTGGCCTGCAGAGACTCGTGCGTCAGCACTTCTTCACCGATCAAGTGCGAGAACGGGTCGATGAAGATCGCGATCCAAGAAACGCAGATCGCCGTCAGCACGCCGACGCCGAGATTCACTCGCAGCGCGCCGAGCACGACCATCAGCACGATCGCGATCAGGTTGCCTTTCGGGACGAGTCCAATCGCCACTCCGAGTGCGCATCCCAATGCCATCTGCTGCGGAGTGGCATCAACAACGAGCGCCTTCGCAAACATGCGAATCGGCTTCAGAAAGAAGAACATCAGCAGTCCTTTGCAGTTAATTCCTCGTTCCCAAGCTCTGCTTGGGAACGCCCCATCGGCAAGCTCTTGCTTGCCGTCTGGTTCGCTTTACGCCGTCTCCGCGAGCATGGCGTCACTGGAAGCAGAGCTTCCCATGCGTGCGTTCCCAAGCAGAGCTTGGGAACGAGTACGCCGCGCACGTCTCAATGAAATCGCGTTGAACCGGCGAGCGACGGTTCTTTGATGTTCGTTGACTCGACCGTGACGAGCTTGATGCCGAGACCAATCTTCTCCGGCGCGGCGTTGTAGAGCTCCATTGCCTTCGGCAGTGCTGCTCGCAGATCAGCAGCTCGCTGCGCGTCCGACGGATGTGTCGACATCCATGCGGGCTGCTGCTTGCCGCCTTTTGCTCCTCCGAAGCGCTCCCAAAATCGCGGAGCCTCGCTCGGGTCGTAGCCCGCCTTTGCGAGCAGATCGATGCCGATGAGATCCGCTTCGCTCTCGTGCTTGCGGCTGTATGGAAGAATTACTCCATACTCAGACGCAACGCCATAGGCGGTTTGCACGATCTTCTTTTTGGAGTCGTCTTGCTCCTGCATGACCCAATCAACGGCTTTGCCGCCGAGGTTCTTGATGTTCTGCTGAGTCATGCGTTCGCCGCCGTGCCGCGCTAAGGCGTGCGCGATCTCGTGCGACATCACAACGGCCAATCCCGCTTCGCTTTCGCAGATGGGGATGATGCCTTCATAGACCGCGACTTTGCCGCCGGGCAGACAGAACGCGTTCTGAGTGTCGGACTTGATGACTTTGAACTCCCATTCGAAGTCATCGCGACCGGCCACTGCGGCGATGCGTTTGCCGACTCGCTCAACAGCACTGACATAGACGTTGTTCTGAGAAGGCGGCTCCTTCTTGAGCACGTCTTGATACGCGGTCGCTCCGAGTTGCATCTCTTGAGCTTCCGGGACGAGCACGAGTTGTTGCCGTCCGCTCACAGGAGTCGTGCGACAACCCCAACATACGAGGCACGCACCAACAACACCGACGCCCAATGCGAACGGTTGCCATTTGCGACTGACCAGTCGCGACAAAGAGGTCTTGAGCAGCGCCATCTCCGAATCCTTGAAGTGCAGCCTGCGAGCGCAGAGGTGAGATGAGGTCGATGAGTTCGACCTAGAAGAAGGGAAGAGGCCGGCAGAGTGAGTTCGCCAGCGGAAGGGGCGCGAGTCATACGAGAACCGCGAAAAGCGACTCAAGACGACTTTCAGCGCACGCTCACAGGCCATTCGTCTCTGCATGACTTCGGCATGATTGCGCATTGCGAGCCTCAGTGGCCGCCGTCTCGCGGTCTTAACACTGAGTCACTCAAGAGCATCAGTGTCACTGGTCGAAACGTAGACGCGGCTTCGGAAGACCGCGCTTGAATGAAGTTGATTCCGGCAACGATCTCATCGGACCGAGCAGACACGAACGCACTCTCGGTCAAATCAACTTCTTGACGCTTGTAAATACGAGCGATACAAGGCACCGCCCTTTTGGCCGGAAATCCTTATGTTTTCCGCATTTTCTGATCGAAGAGCCGCAGCCGTTGTCGGCTGCCGAATGAACCTTCGATGTATCACGACCTAAAAGTGAGGACACAGCAATCGAACGCAATCCCAGGATTCCTGATTCGCAGCAGCCGCAACGGCAGCCGCAGCAGCGAATGAACGACCAAATCCGAATCAGCCCGATTCGAGTGATCGACCAAGAAGGAACAATGCTCGGCGTCATTCCCACAATCGACGCGCAACGTATGGCCCGCGAGGCCGGAGTCGATCTGGTAGAAGTGAGCCCCAACGAGCGGCCCCCAGTTTGCCGCATCATGGACTTCGGCAAGTTCAAGTATGAGTCGAAGAAGAAGCAGGCCGCGAAGCAAGCAAAGGCTCATCAGACGGTCCTCAAAGAAATTCGCCTAAGACCTAAGACCGGCGATCACGACATCGAATTCAAGGTCAAGCAGGCGCGAGGATTCTTGGAGCACAAGGATAAGGTCAAAGTGAACGTCGTCTTTCGTGGTCGCGAGCACGCTCACCATGAACGCGGCAAAGAAATCCTGGCGAAGGTTGCAGAGTTGCTGGACGACATCGCGAAAATCGAAAAAGGCGCGATGCTCGAAGGCAAGCAGATGTCGATGGTCGTTGCCCCGAAGGCATAGCCAATTGGCGTCGACATTACGTTGATTGTTCCGTCCCGCCGACTCGCTGGATTTGGCCAGTGCGAGTCGGCTTTAACGGTCAGGACGGCGAATTCCCGAGCTGTTTCTCAGCATCTTTCAGGGTGCTGTGCGATCGCTGGAATTTGGCGGGGTGAGACCTCATAGTCCCGCCCCCTTTCGCCCCGCCCAAGAGCGCATTGGGGCGATTTCACGAGAGCAAGAATGCTCTCACACCATGCTGGCGGCTCATGTCGCTGTCGGGACGAGTTCGGCAATGGATGCCGAGTTAACGTCCGTTCGATTGAGCGACCGCGTTCGTCGCGCCGTCGCCGACCAGCAGGTTATTCACACTCTATTCAAGACGGTGGAGAGAAATGCCAAAGCAGAAAACACACAAAGGATCGAAGAAGCGATTCAAAGTGACCGCGTCCGGCAAAGTGACGAAACGCAGTCCGAACAGAGGCCACTTGCAGAGTGGTAAGACCCCGAAGCGGAAGCGTCAGCTCCGTAAGGGTGCTCTCGTGACTGGTACTGTCGCGAAGAAGATCATCAATGTTCTTCGCCCCAGCCTGTAGTTCGGATTCCAGTTTCTCACACTCCTAACATCAGAGAGTTTTTGCCATGCGTATTAAATGCGGTCGTAACTCGCGCAAGCGAAAGAAGAAGATTTTTCGGGAAGCTAAGGGCTTTCGAGGCGGTCGAGGCAATCTCTGGCGACAGGCCGTCGTCACAGTGATCCGAGCCCGCGCTTACGCCTATCGCGATCGAAAGGTGCGTAAACGCGAATTCCGCAAGCTGTGGATCCTGCGTATCAACGCCGCTGTGCGAGCCCGAGGACTTCGGTACTCGTCGTTCATCAATGGTTTGAAGCTCGCCGGCATCGGCCTGAACCGCAAGATGCTCAGCGAACTCGCCATCAATGTTCCAGAAGCCTTTGACGAGATCGTCGGTCTCGTGAAGGAAGCACTTGCGAAGAAGGCAGCCGCTCTCGCGGGCGCTGCTTAAGTCGTTCGTCCTATCGAATCATCAGCCTGTCGAGCCTCGTTGTTCGACGGGCTGATTTCGCATAGGGAGCCGATCTTCGAGCAAAGTTCCTCACCGGTCGGGCCGGCACAATGAGTGAGGAACACTGGTACGACGGACTTGTAGTCCGTCGAACGTCGTGAGAAGCGACGGACTGCAAGTCCGTCGTACCCAAAAACGGATGTGTTCCTCAGAAGTCGCATCTCCGTCTCTTCATCGAACTCACTCTTGCAGACAAAGCCGCTTGCTATGGATCACGCCGCTGCTTTTCAGGATTACGAAACGAGTGCTCTCGCCGCGATCGCCGCTGCAAAGACGGCCGCAGAGATTGAGGACGTGCGGATTGAGTTCCTCGGCAAGAAGAAGGGGCGACTGAAGGACTTGCAGGCCGTCGTCGGGCAAGTGTCCGCAGAGCAGCGACCCGTTGTCGGCAAGCTCTTCAATGAGGTGCGCGACAAAGTGACGGCCGCACTCGAAACGCGGCAACAATTGTTACAGAAGCCGAAAGTCTCGCTGACGGGGATTGATATCTCGTTGCCCGGTCAGCCGGTGCTGCTCGGCAAGCGACATCCGCTCGCTCAGACGATGGAAGACTTCAAAGACATCATCGGGCGCTTCGGCTTTACGGTCGCTGATGGACCGGAGATCGAAGACGAGTATCACAACTTCAAAGCGCTCAACATTCCCGAAGATCATCCGGCGCGTGACCCGCTTGAGAACTTCTATTTGGCCGCAGCGTCCTATGCGGCCGGCGGCCCCGTCGCGCCGCGCTTGTTGCGGAGTCAGACTTCGACCGTGCAAATTCGGGTGATGGAAAAGTTACAGCCGCCGATTCGGATCGTGTCGCTCGGTCGCGTCTATCGCCCCGACACCATTGATGCGACGCACTCGTGCATGTTCCATCAAATGGAAGGCTTGATGCTCGGCGAAGACGTCACGATGGCGCAGCTCAAGACCGTGCTCCGACTCTTCGCGACAACGTATCTCGGACAAGACGTCACGATCCGCTTCCGGCCTTCGTTCTTCCCTTTCACTGAGCCGTCGGTCGAGGTCGACATGAGCTGGGGCAAAGACTGGCTCGAAATTGGCGGTGCCGGAATGGTCGATCCGAACGTGCTGCGAGCCGTCGGCTATGACCCCGAGAAAGTCACCGGCTTCGCGTTCGGCTTAGGCATCGAGCGGTTCTGCATGCGTCGTCATCAGATCCGAGACATCCGCCGCTTCTACGAGAACGACTTGCGGTTCTTGGCGCAGTTCTAAGCCCGTAGTCGGAGAAGAACGTCTCGGATTCGTAGCATGGACGCCTACGTCCGTGCGGCATCACTGTCGGATGTAGGCGTGCGATCTACGCGACGCAGATCCTGAAGTCATTCCTCGATTGTCTCTAACCGGACCGCGCGAGATGCCGGTGAGACTTGCGGTCTCCAGCGGGCGCAAAACGCACGCCGATGGCGGTGCGGTTAAACGCGCGCGTCCGCGCGAACATGTCGTTGCTTTCGACGCCATTGAGGCTTCAGTAAGGTCCGATTGGTCTTTGGCAGAGGCTTCATGAGTGAGCTCTCAAGACCGGTCCCCTCACCATCAATGGCATCCTCTTGAGAGGGTTCTCAGATGCGACTGTTCTTATTGGGTCTCGCGTTTGTGTTCTCGGTAGCGGCCTCTGTTGAGTCGCGAGCAGCGACTCCGGATTACTCGAAGCAGATCGCTCCGTTGCTGAAGAAGTACTGCGAGGGCTGCCACAACGATGCGGATCGCGAAGGCAAGTTTTCGGTTGAGTCTTTTGCGGCACTCTCGAAGGGCGGCAAGCACGGACCGGCCGTGCAAGCAGGCGATCTCAAGTCGAGCCGACTGTTCTTGATGGTCACGGGGCAAGTGAAACCCGTCATGCCGCCGGACGGCGAAGAGAAGCTGAAGCCCGAGCACATCGCTCTTCTCAAAGAGTGGATTGATGCCGGTGCAAAAGGTCCCGACGGCAGCGAGCCGATGAAGCGCGAGCTTTACGTTCCGCAAGTCGCAGCGGCGAAACTGAGTGCAACTCCGATTACAGCCGTCGCGGTTTCGCCGGATAGCAACCTGATCGCGGTCGCTCGCTTCAAGAAGGTCGAACTGCGAGACGCGGCGACTCAGCAAGTGGTGCGCGAAATCACCGCGCTGCCGGGGAAAGTGAATTCGGTCGAGTTCTCATCCGACGGACAATGGCTGCTGACAAGCTCCGGCATTCCCGGTCTGTTCGGGCAAGGCGCCATTTGGAATGTGAGCGACGGCAAGCTCGTGCGACTGTTCGAAGGGCATAAGGACATCGCTTACGACGCGGCTCTCAGTCCCGACCGCAAGGTGCTCGCAACAGCGAGCTACGACCGCAAGATCGTGCTTTGGAACGCAGATAACGGGCAGCAACTGCGAGTGCTCGACGGACATAACGGCGCGGTCTTCGATCTTGCATTCAGTCCCGACGGAAAGATTCTCGGGAGCGCATCCGCCGATCAGACCATCAAGTTGTGGCAAGTGGCGACCGGCGTGCGACTCGACACTCTGAGTCAGCCGCTGAAGGAGCAATACACCGTCACCTTCAGCCCGAATGGTGAGTTCGTGCTCGGCGGCGGTCTCGATAATCGCATCCGCGTTTGGAAGTTGGTGTCGCGAGAGAAGCCGCAGATCAATCCGCTCGTCTTCGCGCGGTTCGCGCATGAAGGCGCGGTGCTCCGAATCGCGTTCGCTCCCGACGGCAAATCGCTCGCCTCAGTCGCTGACGATCAATCGCTCAAGTTGTGGGAGACGAATCAGTTCACGCAGATCGCGGCTTACGAGAAGCAGCCCGATATCACTTCGGCGCTCGCGATCGCAAATGGCAATCGTCTGATTGTCGGTCGAATCAACGGCACGTTTCAGATCTATGACAAGCCGCACGTCTTCACTCCGCCGACCATCGTGCAAGCGGTTGTTGCGCATGCGATGAGCGGCGATCAACCGGTTAAGGACATCAACGAAGTCGAGCCCAATGACGTTGTGACGACGGCTTCGAAGATCGAACTGCCCGCAAAGATCAAAGGCCGAGTGCATGCAAGCGGCGAGCAGAAGCAAGACGTCGACTCATTCCGCTTCGACGCGAAGACCGGCGATGTTTGGGTCTTCGAAGTGAAGGCAGCACGGT
>CAZNMS010000135.1:0-19023 GCA_964573505.1 uncultured Planctomycetaceae bacterium
GGCTCGATCAAGCATGTCGTGACGAAGGTTGAGTGGGATGAAGGCACGCCGCCGATCGTGCGTCTGCCCGTCATCGAGATCACGCGCGGTCGCAGTTTGATGCCGCGCTTTCCGTATGAGCTGACCGACATTGAAGCGAGCTACGAATACATCCCCGGCTACTTCAGCAGCGAGCAGAACCGGCGCATTCCGACGTTGCTCAAAGTGAAGTCGTTTGAAGGGCGGCACAATCAGGCGTTGCTCGTTGTGCATCGCAACGGCGGCTTCGTGACGATCGACGAGCAGGGCGATTGGCACATGCGGCTTGAGAACTGGCAGGCCCGCAAACTGCGAACGGATCAAGATCTCCTGCGTGCGACGTCGGCGGGCTTGCGTGCGGTGCTCGCGACATTCGATGCCGGACAAGATCTCGAAGTGTCGGGGTTGCTCGATTTGAAAGGCTCGTCGGATCCGCGTTTCCCGCTGACCGCCGCATGGTCCATTGAGACGGAGTTGAATGGGAACTCGATCTCATCGGGTTTGAAGTTCGATGACGTCAATGGCCGCATTCGGTCGAGCGGTTATTGGGACGGCAACGTTGCAAAGGTCGACGGCCAATTGGCGATTAGTTCGTTGAAGGTCTTCGAGAAGTACGAGCTCAACGATGTCGAAGGGCCGTTCAAACTGCGTGACGGAATTCTTACATTCGGGGCCGAGCGCGCATTGGACGGCATCTTCACTGACGACACCATCAAGCCCAGTGAGCAGATCACTTCGCGGTTCTTGCACGGACAACTGACGCTCAATGGGCAAGTGATGGTCGACGCTCCGGCGGGCTATCACGTGCGCGTTGCGCTGTCCGAAGGACAGCTTCAGACGTTCGCTCGCAAGTACATGCAATCGGGCGAGCAATTGCAGGGCAAAATGCAGGGATGGATGGATCTGCGCGGCGAAGGCACCGACGCACGACAACTGACGGGTACGGGGCAATTGCAGATTAGTCCGGCGAAGCTCTACGAGTTGCCGGTCATCCTCAATGTGCTGTCGGTGCTGACACCGACGGCTTCAAAGGCGGCAGCATTCAACTACGCGTTGTGCTCGTATCGAGTGGCGAAAGGCCGCTTCCTCTTCGACGCGATTGATCTTGTCGGCGATCAAGTGCAGATGCGCGGGCAAGGCGTTTCGACGTTTGAGGGCGACATCGATCTTGTGTTCTCGTCGATGCTGCCGCAGGCAATGTTGCCGAAGAGCCCGTTCAAGTTCTGGGTGCCGGTAGTCAGCGAGGTCAGCAATCTCGTTCGTACTGCGACTCAAGAAGCAACGCGCGGATGGGTCGTCGTGAAAGTGACTGGCAAGACGAGCGATCCGAAGACCGAGATCGTTCCGGCTGCGAATCTCGACGAAGCCTTCAAAGGCTTCTTGAACACACTGCGACCGCTGCCACTGGCACCGCAGCCGTTACGCCCCGAGGTCGCGAATGGTCGAGTCGATGAAGGCCGCCGCTTGAGGTAGCGACGTCATTCAAACGGTCGGCGACCGCTGCGATCGAGTTGCAGTTCGATGAACGGGCTCTCGCACGGATTGCCGCTCGCGATGTGAAAACGACCGTGCTGCGGCTCAGCAATGATCGCCGCAACGGTGCGACCGGTGTTCGGCAGGATCGGGTCGCTATGTCCGTCATGCGGATGCCGACAGATGCTCGTCGGCAGCCCGTGATGATCGGCCAATATGTGCTGCATCTTCTCGACGGTCAGCGATCCGAACTGCTCTGCGATCAACTGACGCATGCGCTGCAAACGCGGGAACGAGTCCGGCAAGCTTTGACTGTAATTTTCCTGACAAGCATGCGCCGAGCATAGGTAGTGATTCGAATGCGCGATGAATCCCGCGCCGTCGTCTTCAAGGAAGTGCGCCCCGTCGCTCGTGAGTTCGACATCTAAGATGCCGCCGCTGCCGTCGCAGAGGACGTAATTGCCGTTCGAGCAAACCGGGAAGTCGCTCATGAGTTGCCGCACTCCGTCGAGCGTGCGTTGTTCGAGCAACAGTCGCTTCAGCGGATAGTGCGACGGCGCGAACTTCCATTTCGGGCCGCCGCCGAGCGCGTTCGCGCAGTGAGCAACACCGAATTCGTTGAGGCCGTGATAGCCCAGTTGTCCTCCGAAGGTCCACATAATGAGTTCGGGACGATCAGCCGGGGTCAGATGCAAGACATAGCCGAACTCGCGCATCTCGGCGGGCATATCGCTCGTCTGCCCGATCAACGTCGTGCCGTCTGCAGTGCCGCGCGGACCGATGACGAACGTTGTGCAAGCTCCGTCGGCAAGTTGAGCGAGTTCGCCGCGAAGCTGTCCGGCCAATGCGAACTCGAAAGAGATTCCGGCTCCCTCAGCAACGCCCTGAATCTCGGGGATCAATTGCGGGCAATGCTTTTCGAAGAGCGGTCGAAAACGCCGCGCGCGGCGCTCGATCTCTTCGTCTTCGAGCTTCAAGACTTCGCACAAGTAACCCAAAAAGGTCCGAATGCGGACGCGGGCTTGCTCGCCGTGCTGCTGTCCCATTTCGCGCGCCGAGCCGGCGCAATGAATCAACGGATAACGAACCTTTTCGGTTCGCTGTAGACGCGACATCTCCATCCTCCACTCTTGCGTGACGCTTCTCGGTCATTCGAGAAACGGACAAGGGCCGAGCCGACAAATGAAGTCACGCAGCATCCCAATGGTCGGGAAGGATGCCGCGTTCAAAACTCATTTGGGCCCGCTCAACTCAAGGCAAATTGGAGGCGATCGTGTCTCTGCTCACTTTCGCCAGCAGCACTGATGCAGCTCTCAAGATCTGTAATTCGAGGTACATAGGCGAGTCGCTCCGCGACTCGCTTAATCCGAACCACAAATGCTGAAGATGCACTCGGTGCAAGTGGCCTCGCTACAACGAGGCCGCTCGACGAATCTCGGATTGAAAGAGCCACTTGAAGAACTCAGCAGAGTTCCGACTCGTGCGAAGAGTCCGAAAGTCAGATGACTTCCGTCGTTCGTGAATTTCTTTCCGGCGTTCGTCTTAAGGATTTCTCGCGAACTTTCGGTCAGAAGCTGCGAGGGCGGGGATGCTGGTGACGGACACATTGACTGGCAACGATGCCAGCGCGGGGTTTGGCGGAAATTTTTCGAGCTAGTCCGGTTGTAGGGACGCGCGACCGCACTCTGCCTTTGCCCCGCACTTCTTACGAGAGGCCATCATGAGTGAACCGCAATTCTCACTGCCCCGCCGCGATCTGCTGACATCAATGAGTGCCGTCGTTGCCGGGATGACGTTCGTGAATCGAGCAGTCTCGGATGACAAAACGCCGGGCACTCAAGTTGAGGATCGCGGTTCAAGCATTCGTATTACGGGCATGAAGACCTATTGGGTCGGTCCCGTCGTCTATGTGAAGCTCGAGACCAATCATGGAATTAGCGGATGGGGCGATCTCAAAGGAGTCGACCCGCGACCGGCAAAGGTATTGGCGGAGTCGCTCTTCGAACTGATCGACGGCGAGAACCCGACGCGCGTCGAATATCTCTGGCAGAAGATCTTTCGTGCGCATCGCAACATTCGCGGCGGCGCGTTCATGGTGCATACGCTCGCGGCGATCGATAACGCGTTGTGGGACATCACCGGCAAGTTGTGGGGCGTGCCGGTCTATCGCCTGCTCGGCGGTCCGACGCGCGATCGCATCCGCGTCTATCACACTCCGAAGGCGCAGAAGGTGCCGCCGCACGGGATCTACGAGCACTCCGGCACTCCCGCTGACATCGAGCGAATGGTCAAAGCGATCAAAGCCGCTCGAGAGAAAGTCGGCCCCGATGGCGCGGTGATGTTCGATGCTCATTCTGCCGTGCCGCCGGCAACGCTCATTCAATTGGCCGCAGCTGTGCAGCCTTACGATCTGCTCTTCATCGAAGAACCCGCCGTGCCGGGCAACATCGAAGTCTTCAAACGGCTGAAGCAGAAGATCTCGATTCCGCTCGCAGCGGGCGAACGCGATCGCACCATTTGGGGAGTGATCCCGTACTTGCAAGAAGGCTGCCTCGACATCTTGCAGCCGGACTGTTGTCACACCGGCGGCATTAGCGCGATGCGGAAGATCGCGACGATCTGCGAGGCGTATCAGGTGCCGATCGCTCCGCACTGCACGGCAACGTTCTTAGGCATCGCGGCGAGCTTGCACGTCGTCTCGGCGATCCCGCTGTTCCTGATTCACGAGTTCTATCCGACCAATCACGGCTTTAACTCGAAGGGACCGACTCGCATGGCGTTCGAGTACGACAAAGATTTTTACATTGGCCTGCCGCCGGGACCGGGACTCGGTGTTGAAGTCGACGAAGGCTTCTTGATCGAAGAATCGAAGAAGCCGCAGAACTACAAATGGCCCGGCGCGAAACTGAAAGACGGCTCGATCGCGGACTACTGAGTCAGTCGAATGGCGTTGAGGAACAGCGAGAGCATCGTCGCGGAAGTGACGAAGTTCGAAGAGCTTGAGTTGTGTGCTGTGGTCGCCTTTCGCTCCGCGAAAGTGCGTCTTCAAACGCGTCTCGGTAAGTGATGACATCACCGCGTGATGACGCCTCAACGAAGACGCTCTTTCGCGGAGCGAAAGGCGACCATTGGCAATGCCCCCGAGGCTTATCGCTCGGCTCCATTCAGCGTTTGGCCAATGGACGCGATCAATTCCGGTTCCGGGCGATCGAAGAAGACTCCTCCGAGTTGCTTTGAGTGCGGGTCGACTCCGCGTAAGAAGAAATACAGTACGCCGCCGAAGTCGCGCGCGGGATCGAAATCCGGCAATCGCTGCTTGAGGAACTGACTGACCGCCACTGAGTAAAGGTGATACTGCAAGAGGTAGTCATGATCGGCCATTGCTGCCGTCAGCCGCTCGGTTGAGTAATCGCTGAAGCGCGGCCCGAGATTGGTCGTCTTGTAGTCAACGACGTACCAGCGCCCGCGCCAGCAGAAGACAACGTCGATAAAGCCGACGAGCAACCCGTTGATGCGGCCTTGATCGAGTCCGCGCACGCGCTCGGCGTACTCGCGAACAAACGGCTGCCGCGCTTGAGCGAAGCATTCGGCAAGCTGCCCGAGATCGAATGCAAGAGAGGCGTCATTAGTCCCGTCCGCGCCGCCGCTTCTTCCCAGTCGCAAGACAAACGGCAACTCGCAAGCGATGTCAGCCTGCGGCACATCGAGCAAGCGCGCGGGCGGATCGAGCGCATCAATTCGAGCATTCAACGTCGCCGTCATCGTCGCAGCGAGTGGTTCGAGCCAGCGCTGATCCAGTGCCGCTCGGCGCATCTCCGGTGCGAGTGCGCGTTCCATTGCTGCGGAAAGTCCTCTGACTTCCGGTCGCTTCAGCAGCACGCTTTCGAGAACGCGATGCACGACATCGCCGACTCGCGTGCCGCCGGGCATCTCTGCAAGCGGAGTGCGATCGCCGCTCTTCGGTGCCGGAGTCGTCGACTCTGCATCCGGCAAGATTTCATCTCGGTCAGTCCATTCATGCTGAGCATGCACGGGCAGCATGCGGACGAGTGCCGAATAGCTCGTCTGCCACTTTGCGGGCAGTTCCTCGCGCAGCACCGGTCGGCACTCTAGACCTTTTGGCCGAGCGGCAGCCCACTCACTCATGCCGGGATCATCAAGAGTCGCGACTTGCTGTGCTGTCATAATTCTGACACGCGGCACATTCAGAGAAGCAGCCCAGTCGAGTAACTGAGTCGAGAGCGTTGCGTCGTCGCCTTTCTCGTCCCAATCGGGCGAGAGAAACGCACTCGCCGCTGACTTCGACATGCCGTTCGCGGCGACCCAATGCAGGACGCATTGATGTCTCGCACGCGTGAGGGCGACGTAAAGCAGTCGGCGTTGCTCGGCGAATTGCTCATCGGCGTCCCACTCGCGCCGATCCGGCAGCAAGTCAGAACCGACATCGAGTTCCGGTGCATCAAGCGGCGCTTTGTTGCCGCCCTGTCGCGAAGAAAGCACCTGCACCTTCTTTTTGTCTCGGTCGATGTCGCGCTCGTCCCATAAAGTCGGGCAATAGACGATGCCGTATTCGAGCCCCTTCGACTTATGAATCGTGATGAGTTGCACGGACTCGGAGTCGGTTTCCAATCGCAGTTGCGCGGCTTCGTTCGAACGGTCTTCGTCTTGCCGCATGTGATCGAACCAGCGCAACAATTCTTCGGGACCGGCATGCTGCTCGACGGCTTGCTGATGCAGCAGTTCGCCGAGATGCAGCAAGTTCGTGATCTGCCGCTCGCCGCCGAGCGTCCCCGCCAATCGCGGAATGACTTGCTGCTCTTCAAGCAGTCGGCGCCACATGACGATGAAGCCCGCGCGCTGCCATAACGAATTCCATTCACGCAGCTTCTCGGACCAAACAGCGAGCGCGTTGTCGTCGTGCAAGACATGCTCGATCTCACTGGCGACTAACCCGCAGAACGATGTCCGCAGCGCCGTCGCTAAGTGACGAGCACCGCTTGCTTGCAGGATCGCGCGCAGCATCTGACTGACCTCAACCGCTTCAGCCGATGCGTAGACGGACTCGTCGACATGCAGCACAGCCGGAACGCCGCGAGTTGCGAGCGCTGCCTGCATCTCGATCAAGTGCTTGCGCGTTCGACCGAGCACTGCGATGTCGCCCGGCTTCACGGGACGACTGCCCGCTTCGTCCGGCATCGGCAGCTTCGCGTTGATCTTGCGAACGATGTCGGCAGCGACTTCTTCTAAGACGCGCGACGTCGCGACATCTTTGTTGAGCGACTTCGATTGTTCGTCATCGCCGCGCGGGACGACTCGCACTTCAAACGCCGGTCCCGCCGTAAAGCGATCGGGGAACTGCGCGGTCACTGGCGGCAAGTCGATCTTCTCGCTGAGAAACGGATTCTCTGCCGACTGGAAGAATTGTTGCACCGCGCGAACGAGCGAATCGTCTGACCGCCAATTGCGGTCCATTTGATGCCGATGCGAGTCCGGCACATCAGCAATCGCACTGAGGTACGCGCTGAGATCCGCTCCTCGGAACTTATAGATCGACTGCTTCGGGTCACCGATCATCACGAACGCGCGGAAGTCGGTTTGCTCAAGCAGCGTTTCGTCGGCGAGGGACTGCGGCTCAGGCGACTCGTCCCGATCAGCAGCGAGCGGTTCGTCATAGAAGCCGGGCACTTCGTCCGGGATGTCGTCGTAGAACGAAGACGGATCGCCGAATGGGTCAGCGTCTTCGTCATCGTTTTGCGCAACAACTTCGTCGAGTTTCGATTCGGTCGTAGCGGAAGTCGTCAGACTTCCGTCTTCGTCTCGTAGATCCGAACTCTCACGAGTTCGGCTACTCACTGCGTCGCCCTCTAAGAAGATCCGGCGGAAGATGCGGAACTGGACGGGATCGGTGTCCTGAAACTCGTCAACCATTGCGACGCGATAATGCTCGCGCAAGCTCGTCTTCAGCGATTGGCGATCGGGGCGACCGAGTGCTTCATCAACGAGATGCAGCATGTCGGAGAACGTCAGCGTGCCGTGCTTATCTTTGTGCTGAGCAACGTGCTGACGAGTGAACTCAGCAAGTTTGCTGAGCATCGCGACTCGAACATGCTCGGCCTTTGCTTGAATCTCTTGCGCGAGCGAAGTGACCTCTTCATAGAGTTCAAAGCACGGGTGCTGCGGCTCGCGGCCTTCTTTGCCCTTCTTCGTTGATTCACTCAGTCGCGATTGAGTCAGCCGCGCGTAAAGGCTTTCGAGCTTCCCGCTCTCGTTCCATTTGAACTCGAACGGAGATGGAGCATTCACAAAGTCATCGACGAACTTGAGTGCCTCAGCCACTTGCTCGGGCTTATGCGCCACTTGCTTGAGCACGTCGTCTCGTTGAGCAGCAGCAAAGAGCAAGTCGATGTCGTCCCGACTTGCGCGCCACAGTTCGGCAAGCTCCGCCGCACGCGCTTCGAACTTCGCGAACTCTTCAACCTGCGGCAGCACGCTGCCGGCTGATTCGGGCACGACGCGATCGGCCGGGTTATCGACGGCCTTCTTCGCGACGTCATGAAACTGCTTCCACAAATCGCCACTCAGCGGCAGCCATTGCGCCATGCTCGAACGCGGGTCGGTCCAATACCGAGCGACAAAGTCTTGCACGGCTTCTTCAACGAGCGGCTCTTGAGATGTCAGCAACTCGAACTGAAACCGACTGCCAGTCTCGAAGACCAATTGCTGCAACACCTGATTGCAGAAGCCGTGAATGGTGAAGACCGGAGCTTGATCGAAGCTGAGCTTTGCATCTTCAAGCCGCTCCAAAATGCGATGCCGCGACTCGCTCTCGAACGCACCGACGCTGCGCAGAATTTCGAGCACTTGCTTGTCCGCAGAGACGCTCTTCGATTTGACCGCGCGTGCGGCGGACTTCTCGTCGGAGAACTCGTCGAGCAGATCAAACGCTTGACTGAGCCGCTTGCGCAAGCGGTCCTTTAACTCTGCCGTCGCCGCTTCGGTGAATGTCGTCACGAGGATTTGATCGACAGCGCATCGCGCTTCGAGCAAGTAGCGCAGATAGAGCGTCGTGATCGTGAAAGTCTTACCGGTGCCCGCGCTCGCATTGATGGAATGCACGCCGCTTAAAGGCATGCTCAACGGGTCCAGAACGGCTGACATAGAGGGGCCTCTGAGGAGCGGAATTGCGGCACGCTCATAGGACAGAGAGGACGAAGACGACAAATAGAAAACAGCTTGTAGCCGAAGTCGTGAGACTTCGGACTCAGTCACTGCGGCCCCGAAATCTGACGATTTCGGCTACGGTCGTTTGTGGTCGCACCGCGTTAAGACCGATAGGAAGCCGCATCCGGCCTATCGGTTCTCTTCGTCCTATCCGTCCCATCAAACGACGAGACACTAAGCCTTAAACACCGGCGGCAGTCGGTCGTCGATTGCCTTTTGCCCTGCGTCCGGCGGCAGCACTTCGAAGAGGCGTCGCACGATCTCATCAGACGTGACGCCATCTGCTTCGGCGTTGAAGTTCGTCACGATGCGATGCCTCAAGACCGGTGCTGCAATCGCTCTTACATCGTCAGTGCTGACATACGAGCGGCCCTGCAACATCGCTCGCGCCTTTGCGCCGAGGATCAAGTACTGGCTCGCTCGCGGGCCCGCTCCCCAACTGACGTAGTTCTTGACGAAGTCCGGCACGTCGCCTTGACCCTTGCGAGTCATTCGCGCCAATCGCATTGCGAACTGAATGACATGATCTGCGACTGGAATTTTTCTCACAGCCTCTTGCAGAAATTGGATGTCGGCGAGCGACAGCACTTTGTTGATCGTCGGTCGGTGCGACGCCGTCGTCTGACGCACGATCTCGAACTCTTCAGCTTCAGCGGGGTAATCAACGAAGACCTGAAACATGAACCGATCGAGCTGCGCTTCGGGCAGCGGATACGTGCCTTCGTGCTCGATCGGATTCTGAGTCGCGAGCACAAAGAACGGAGCCGGTAGCGGATGCCGTTGCCCGCCGGCGGTGACTTGCTGCTCTTGCATCGCTTCGAGCAATGCCGCTTGCGTCTTTGGCGGAGTGCGATTGATTTCGTCGGCGAGCAAGACGTTGCTGAAGATCGGACCGGGCAAGAAGCGGAACTCACGCACGCCCGAAACGCGATCCTCTTGAATGACTTCGGTGCCGGTGATGTCGCTCGGCATGAGGTCCGGAGTGAACTGCACTCGGTTGAAGCTGAGGCTCAGTGTGTCGGCGAGCGACCGCACGAGCAGCGTCTTCGCGAGTCCCGGCACTCCGACGAGCATGCAATGCCCGCCCGCGAACATTGCGGTGAGCAACTGCTCGATGACTTGATCTTGTCCGACAATGGCTTTGTGCAATTCGCGCGTGATGTCGCGATAGGCATCTGCCAGTTTCGAAATGGCTTGCACATCAAGACCGTCGGCCTGCGAAGAGTTTGTGTCAGTCACGGCACTCACTTGAACTGAGAGCGAAAAGGGTTTGATCTCATTGAGGGGCGGGACGGTAACGACGATCGAAAGCACTTTGCAGTGGCCTGCAGCATCTCTCCGATGACGCTGCCATCAGTACGACGCCCCCGGCCTCGTGCCGGGGGTTTAGCGGCCTTTGCGCATGTCAAAGGTGCAACAGCGTCGCGCTTGCGCAAAGGCCGTTGAACCCCCGAGGCAAGCTCGGGGGCGGCGTCTTCTTGTCAGCGAACCGTCACAAAGTCGTTATGCAGCAAGAGCACTTGAATGAGGCTCTCTCTCGCTCTCAACGCCGGAGTTGCTGCCGGAGCACGCTTCGAGCCGCTGCTGCCGGGGTATGTCGTTTTTGTGACAGCCGATGCGAGCAGTTGCTGATGCTCCCTCAAGAAACGCCGACATCGCTCAACCTCTTGACTGGTCGGCGAGCGCGTTAAGAGGTGCTCGAAGGCATTTGCGATGAAGCGATCGCGCGTCGGTTCGTCGTCTGCTGCTCCGACGGCTTTGCTCAATGTCTCGGCGATCAAACGCGAGTGATCTTGAGCGAGAGCACTATTCATTACGGCGAGTGCTTGCTGCGGAATGACGCTCTCTTTGCGGCGGTAGCACGAGTTCGGATCGGCGACGTCAAAGATTTCGAGGAACGGCATCTTCTCGTTCGGTGTGTTGCGGAAGTAGAGACTCCGACGCAGCGTCGTTTGCCCGTTCGCTTCGGGGATCTCGGGACCGCCGCGCGTCAGATCGAGTGCTCCGGCCAATGAGAGAACGCTGTCTCGAACGACCTCTGCTTCCATGCGGCGCGAGTTCATGCGCCAGAGATAGAGATTGTTCGGATCGAGCTTTGCCGAATCCGAATCGCGGTCGCTCGTGCTTTGCCGATACGTCGCCGAGAGCACGATCACTCGATGCAGCGGCTTCATGCGCCATCCGTTGACGGCAAGATTGCTCGCGAGCCAATCGAGCAAATCAAGATGCGTCGGCTGAGCACCGTTGAGTCCGAAGTTCTCCGTCGTCGCGACGAGCGGCTGACCGAAGTGTCGATTCCAAATGTGATTGGCAGCGACTCGTGCCGTGCGCGGATTCGCTTGATGCACGATCCACTTCGCGAGCGCGAGCCGACGACCGGTGCTCGTCGGCGGGAACACTTCGCCGAGCGGTGCGTACTTGCCGTCGGGGTTCGCGGCGGCTTGCGCGGCTTTGTCGTACTCGGCCTTTGCGGCAGCGAGTTTTGTCTCCGCTTCAAGTCGTGCCCTTTTGGAGTGCGGGGATTCATCCCCGCTTTCCGCAGCTGTGCTGCCTTCCTTTTTTTCTTTTGCCGCAGTCGTTGCTCGCTCTTCACGAGCAGTCTTGTCGGCGGATGTTGCCGCTACGCCGCTTTCGAAAACGGCTGCGCCGGAAAGCGGAGATGAATCTCCGCACTCCAAAAGCGCGGCGAGCTTTGCTCGCGGTTCTAAGTTTGACAGCGCGAACTCGGTTTCGAGCACCTTGATGCGGGCGGTAAGAATTCCGACAGAACGCTCGGCGCGACTCGCGGCGAGCGCCAGTTCTGCGGCGTCGGATGACGGCGGCGTAGCGTACTTCGCTTGCTCAGCGGCGAGTCGCGCGGCGAGCGATGTTTTCTCGGCAACGGCGAACTCGGCTTTGACGCGCGCGACTCGCAGTTCGTGCTCGGATAAGAGGACATCGTGTTCGAGTTGCTCTCGGCTGACGGCTAACTCGGTGATCTCGGCTTCGAGGAATTCGGCAGAGCCCGCATGCACCCACATTGCGAACTTGCCGGGCTTGCGCGCGATCGGCATGACGTAATCGAGTTGTTGCTTCCCGTTCAAAACGATGACGAGTCGCGAGCCTTTGACGGTGAACTCGATTGTTGTGACGTCGCCGACTTTCAACGTCGTCTTCTTGATGCCCGCCGGGGGATAGATCTGCTGACCGCCGGTGCGATGAAAGGCTTGCACCGACTGAGCCGCATCGCCGGTGCTCGTATAGACGTCCTGCGAATTGCCTTTGTCTTGATGGTCGAAGCTGAAGCCGATTGAGCGATACGTGCCCGGTTGCAACGCGCGGTACTTGAGCTTCGCAGTGAAGCTCTCGGGATGCGACTGCTTTGTGACGATCGTCGCGAAGCTCGTAACGGCCTTCTCTGTTAAGTGGCCGTTCTCATAGACCCAGTCGCCGTCGACGATCTGCCATACATCGGGCCGCGCCTTCTCGAAGTTGTCCTTCAAGAAGATGCCCTTTGCTGCATCGGAGTCAGCCGGAGCGGTCGCGGCTTTCTGTTCGAAGTCCGCAAGCACTTTCTTTGTGGTCTCGACTTTCTGCTCGGCAGCGACGATCGCTTTCTGAGCGGCTTCGATGTCGGCATCAGCCTTTTGCAAGAACGTCGCGCGCATGCTCTCACGCAGTGCCGGGTAGTAGTCCGCGACCGGCAGTTCGATCGGGTCAACCTTCAGCGGAAGTCCGCCGAGACTCAGCGGCACGGCGGCATTGAGTGCTTGCGATTTGTCCGGCGTGCGATCGTCGCCGCGAATGAAGCGATAGGTCGGAGCAGCGGGCTCTTTGTCGAAGACGCGCGGCATGCCGTCCTTCAAAACTTGTCCGAGCGTCGCATCCTTCTCCGTGCCGATGAGCGCTGAGATCGGATCCGTGCGCACATTGTGAGGCTCGAAGACCGCGCGGAATTGATAGTACTCCTGCTGCGAGATCGGATCGTATTTGTGGTCGTGACAACGACAGCAACGCAGTGTCACAGCGAGAAAGGCTTCGGCAGTTCGTTCGACGGTTTCGAACATCCAAACGTTGCGATCGAACTTGTACCAGTTGCGTCCGAGGAAGCCGGTCGCGGGCAAGACGCTCGCATCGCCGCCCGCGACTTCATCGCCGGCAAGCATCTCGACGATCATGCGGTCGTAGCCTTTATCCGCATTGAGCGAGTCAACGACCCAATCGCGCCAGCGCCAAATATGGCGCTGGCTATAGCGGATCTCGTTGATGCCCCGACTGCCGTACCAATCGGAGTAGCGCCAGACATCCATCCAATGCCGTCCCCAGCGCTCGCCGTACTGCGGTCGGGATAAGAGATCATCAACGACCTTTTCATCCGCGCGCGGATCGTCGTCGGACAAGAACGCCTGCAGTTGCTCGCGCGTCGGCGGCAGTCCGATGAGATCGACATAAACGCGGCGCAGCCATGTCGCTTTTGTTGCAGGGGGACTCGCCGTAAGTCCGCGCTGCTCATGCTCCGCCGCAATGAAAGCGTCGATCGGCGTCTTGACCCATTGAGCGTTCTTCGGCGCGGGTACTGCCGGAAAGCGCGGCGGCTGATAGGACCAATACGTCGCGGGATCGACTTGCGGCCGTTCGTCAGCGGGCACTGGAGCACCGGCTGCGATCCACTCTTTGACCTTTGCGAGTTCCTCAGCCGTCAGCGGTGCGCCTTCACCTTCCGGCGGCATCTTCAAGTCGCCGGTGCCACTGAGAACTTTGAAAAACAAACTCTCGTCCGGCTTGCCGTCGACGATCGCCGCACCGCTCTCGCCGCCTTGCTTGATGAACTTCGCCGTATCAACGCGCAGCTTCGACTTCTGCTGCACGGCTCCGTGACACGCATAGCACTTATGTTGCAGCAGCGGCTTGATGTCGCGCAGGTAGTCGGCGGCCTGCACTGTCGCAGCGAGTGAGAACATCAACGCGACGAGAAGAACTCGGAGGGATGTCATCGAAGTTACCTTCGTTTCGGCGATGAGTGAGGACGCAACCGGACTCGTAGGACGGACGCCTCGTCCTTGCGCGCACGGACGCGGCGTTCGGGATACTTGCTACGACGAAGCCGTCTGTCGTTCGGCGCGGGCAAGCACTCTGTCAGCGGCTCAGCGTGATCGCAATTCGGGAGCGACGTGCTCGTGCGGTTGCTTGCGACAGCGCCGCTACTTGCGTTCGCAGCGACATCAAGCGAGAAGATCGGCGTCGCGTCTCGGGCATCTCGTTGCTACGTACAAACCGTCGCCCCCGGCCTCGTGCCGGGGGTTTAGCGGCCTTTGCGCATGTCGAAAGTGCGCCGATCAGGCTGCACAGCAGTGATAGTGGCCGATGTATCCTCGATGCCTCTTCTCTCTCGTCTTCCTCTGCGTGCTCTGCGATCTCCTGTTCAATGTCTTCGCCGTTTTCACTGGTCGCGAAGAGGTCGCTACTCGCTTCGATTGATCCGCACTCAGAATCAAAGAAAGAGATTGAACAGAAGGCCGCAGAGCACGCAGAGGAAGAGAGGAGAAGAAGCGGTCGAGAGAGTTTTTGAGTTCCTCTTCGAGGTTCTTGATCGACGTCTCCGACAGAATTCCGTCACCGGCCTTTTGCAGAGGAGCGACGGCCTTTGCGCATGTCAGAACTGTCGCGAGCTTCGAACATGCGCAAAGGCCGTTGAACCCCCGAGGTGAACTCGGGGGCGTTGCATTGAGAATGGCTCACATCCAAAGGACGCATTGATGGCGTTTCGAGTTTCTTACTTCGTCGGGCTGCTGCTTCTCGGCTTCATGCAAAACTGCACGAGCGCTGATGACGCCGCAAAGCAGGACTTTGATCGGCGGATCGCTCCGTTACTCGCGGCGCGCTGCCTTGATTGTCATAGCGGGCTGAAGCCGGAAGGCGGGCTTGATCTCACGAAACGCGAGTCTGCGTTTAAGGGCGGCGAAAGCGGTAAGGCGATTGAGCCCGGACAGCCGGAGAAGAGCGTTCTTTGGCAGCGAATCGCGGCGGATGAGATGCCCCCGAAGCATCCTCTGACTGCCGACGAGAAAGCCGTTTTCAAGAAGTGGATCGAAAGCGGTGCTCAATGGGGGACGCCCGAGATCGATCGCTTCAAATTTACGACCGATCGGCGTGCCGGTTACGACTGGTGGTCGCTGCAACCGATCAAGCACCCCGCTGTTCCCGCCGTGCAGGATGCGAAGTGGAGTAAAAATGACATCGACCGCTTCATCCTTGCGACGCTCAATGCAAAGGGACTGACGCCGTCAGAGACCGCGACTCCGCGCGTGCTCTTGCGACGGGTCTACTTCGATCTGATCGGCCTGCCGCCGTCGCCGGAAGAGGTTGCTGAGTTCGAACGCGACCCGAGCGACGCTCGGTATGCAGCGATCGTCGACAGCTTGCTGAACTCGCCGCGCTACGGCGAGCGCTGGGCGCGACACTGGCTCGATGTTGTTCGTTACGGCGAGAGCAACGGCTTTGAGCGCAATGCCGAGCGAACCAATTTCTGGCAGTACCGCGATTGGGTCATTGAGGCTCTGAATGCGGATCTGCCTTACGACCAATTCGTGAAGCAGCAGATTGCCGGAGACGCGCTTGATCCCGGTCCGCGCGGTGCTGCAGCTTCGGGCTTTATGGTTGCCGGAGTTCACAACACCGTCGTCGGCGGCAGTGAGCGGATGAAGAAACTCGCGGTGCAAGATGAGCTTGAAGAAGTCATCGGCACGATCGGGCAGACGTTTCTCGGACTGACGGTGCAATGCGGCCGTTGTCACGATCACAAATTCGATCCAGTCTCAGCGACGGACTACTACCGCTTGATCGCGACCATTCAGGGAGCAGCGCACGGCGACCGCGAAGTGCGAGGAGCGAATGTCGCGAGTCAGATCGAAGATCTCGCAGCAGCAATTAAGGCGGTGCAATCTGAGTTACAGCAGATCGAACAGCAGGCGCGGGCTCAGATTTTGGAGGCTCGTCGCAGCGGCAAAGCAGAGGCACCGAAGCCCCCGCAACCGTTCGCTCAATGGGAGTTCGAAGTCGATCTCAGAGACAGCATCGGCACACTGCACGGCAAAGCGATCGACGGAGCAAAGGTTGAAGGCGGAGCACTCGTCGTCGACGGCAAGTCCTATGTAGAAACGGTTCCACTCACGAAGAACATCAACGCGAAGACGCTCGCCGCATGGGTGCAAGTTGATGGAGACGCGCAGCGGGGCGGCGGAGTCATCAGCTTGCAGTCACCGGATGGCGGGCTCTTTGATGCGATCGTCTATGCGGAGAACGAGCCGAAGCGCTGGATGGCGGGCAGCAACTTCTTTCGTCGCACTCAGTCGTTCAAAGGGCCTGAAGAGACCGAAGCCGGCAGCAAGCCGGTGCATGTTGCGATCGTCTATCACGAAGACGGCACGATCAGCGGTTATCGCAACGGGCAGCCTTATGGCAGCAGCTACAAGAGCGCCGGTTTGCAGCCATTCGAAGCGGGCAAAGCCAACATCATCTTCGGGCTGCGGCATGCTCCGCTCGGCGGCAATAAGCAACTCAAAGGCCGCATCTTGCAGGCGAGTTTGTATGACCGCGCGCTCGCTGCTGATGCCGTTGCGGCGGCAGCCGGTTCCGGGACTGACTACGTCTCCGACGAAGACATCGCTGCATGGCTGAAGGGCGATGCGGCGACGAAGCGCACTGCTCTCAAGAGCAAGCTTGCGGATCTCACGAAGCAGCATGCGACGTTCGTGAAGTCGACGACGCAGAAGATCTATGCGGTGATCTCGAAGCAGCCGGGACCGACTCACGTTCTCGTTCGCGGCGATGTCGACAAACTCGCGGACGTTGCGTTTCCGGGCGGAGTCGCGTCGCTCGGAGCAAATGCCGACTTCGGACTCAGTGCTGAGTCCAATGATCACGAGCGGCGTCGCAAGCTCGCAGATTGGATCGCTCACCCCGAGAACCCGCTCTTCGCGCGAGTGATCGCGAACCGGTTATGGCACTACCACTTCGGCACTGGCATCGTCGAAACACCGAACGACTTCGGCTTCAACGGCGGGCGTCCGAGTCATCCTCAGTTGTTGGATTGGCTCGCCGAGCAATTGCGAGCAAACGGCTATCGACTGAAGCCGCTGCATCGGTTGATGGTCACATCGAGCACCTATCGCCAATCGTCGCTGCCCCGAGCGGACGGGCTCGCAAAGGATGCCGGTAATCGCTTCTTATGGCGGATGACGCCGCGCCGACTGGAAGCTGAAGCCATTCGAGACGCGACGCTTGCTGTTGCGGGCAAGCTGAATCTGAAGATGGGCGGGCCGAGCGTCATCGACGTCAGCATTACTCCCAATAACGGGACGACGTACTACGAGCCGCTCGACGTTGACGGCGATGAGTTCTTCCGTCGAACGGTCTACCGCTTCAACCCGCGCGGGGGACGCAGCGCGCTGCTCGATACGTTCGACTGTCCCGACCCGTCCGCGACTGCTCCGCGCCGGCAGGTAACAACAACTCCACTGCAAGCACTGAGCTTGCTCAACAACGCCTTCGTTTTGCGAATGGCGGACTACAGCGCCGAGCGAGCGAAGCGCGAAGCAGGCGAGCAAGCGGCAGCTCAAGTGCAGCGGCTTTGGCAGCTCGCCTTCGGACGTTCGGCGAGCGTTCGCGAAGAGCAGCTCGCCATCAAACTCATCGAGCAGCACGGACTCGCGCACGTTTGCCGCGCGGTCTTCAATAGCAACGAGTTCGTGATCATCGAGTAGCAGCGGCACCGGATTTTGTCGGGATGAGATGGCGCTACGGCATCGCATTTTTCGTGGCGACGAAGAGCGTCTTCGTTGTGTTCCCGATGACCGTGATGCCCGCGATCGCGACAAAGATCACGAGCATCAGCATGAAGAGGTACTCGACTTGAGTGTTGGCAGAGTCCTCGACGAGCAAGCGTTTGAGGCATTGTCCCCAATACGCAGCGCGTGAGTTCGGCGAATGGGGGCTGCGGTTGCGAGTCGGCATCAGAGAGCCTTCCGTGTTGCGAAATCGCCACAAAGACGCCGCGTTTTCGTGCCCGCACGACGTCTGATCCCGGAAACGCACTCGGCGTGCCGCAGTCGCATTGAGGCACTTACGGCGAGCGCATCGACAACTTGTCGCTGCGTCGGGGCGCTGTTGCTCGGACGCCTACGTCCGAGAGCGACACGCACGGACTTGCAACCAACAGGAAGCACGGACGTAGACGTCCATGCTACGAACGCGGGACGTGATTCAGCGACAATTCCTCAGTCTCTGCGCCATGCGCGAAACACATAGTCGGGTTCGTCCGAGTTCTTCAGAGGGAAGTTGCTCAACACTCGCCCGCGCGCCAAATCGCCGTTGATATCCTTCAAGATGCCCGTGATCGCGGCTTCGTCGAGTCGCTTGTCGGAGTAGTGCTTCAGCACGGCGCCTAACAAGTAGACGGGCTCGGGGATGTCTCGCGCTTCCTCGTCCGTTTCAGGTACCGATGCCTGAGCTGACTTCGGCTTCTCGTCAGCGACAGCAGAGGGAGTCGGCGTCAGCGCGATTGAGGTTGCTCCGGTGACAACGGCGAGTCCGAAGTCTCTGCGGGAATAGGGCGTCGGATGCATGCGATGCCTTTTGGTTGTGATCTCGTGAGTCGAGTTGATGTTCCCTACAACTCGCCGCCGAGTCGCAACGCGACTCAGTTACAACGAGGTTACGGATCAGCATTTTCGCGAGCCACTTTCACAGGAGTTAGAAATGAAGTTTGGTCAATGCGGGATGAGTGCGTTGTTGGGAGCCGGTTTGTTGTTGGCGGTTGCCGGTTGTGGCGGCGACAAGAAGGGCGACGAATACAAGGAGTTCACTCCGAAGGATGTGAAGGCTCCTGCCGATGATCACGGGCACGGCAGCGGCGGACCGCACGGCGGCGACATCGTTGAACTTGGCGACGAAGAGTTTCATGCCGAAGTCGTCGTGACTCACGGTGATAAGGATGAGATCACCGTGCATGTGCTCGGCGGCGATGCGAAGACCGCAAAGCCAATCGAAGCAACCGAGATCGTGCTGTCCTTTAAGCACGGTGAGAAAGTCGAAGAGTTCAAGCTCGCCGCAACGAAGCAAGAAGGTGACGAAGAAGGCAAAGCATCGCTCTTTAAGATCGAGAGCGAAGAAGCGATGGAAGAACTGCACGAGCACGGCGAAGGCACGCTGACGATCAAGATCGGCGACAAGACTTTGACCGGCAAAGTGAAGCACGCGCATTAGATCCTGACGTCGTGACTTCAGCGCGCCGTGCGCGCATCTTTCGTAGCCGAAATCGTGAGATTTCGGACG
>CAZNMS010000136.1:0-18988 GCA_964573505.1 uncultured Planctomycetaceae bacterium
CGTTTTCGTGTCACTGATGCCGCTCATCGGAACCAGTCCCGCCGTATTCTGTTTGTTCTTCCGCTTCTGCCTGAGACGCAGCATCTGAGCCTTCGGCGAGGCCCATGCGTAATAGCCGTAAGTCAGAGCAAGCCCGGAGTCATTCGCCCATCCGCCGGCAAGCTCTTGATGCTCATTGCGAAAGACGATCTGCCGATCGCCGCGCATGAAGCCGTCGCGAATGAGATGCCCGAATAAGACGTCATACGCCTCTGCCGCATGCTGTGGATCAGCAACGATCAACACCGGCGTCACATTGCCGCGAGTCACATACGAGTAGCTCGCAGCGACCGTCTTGCGACCGACATTCAACGTGCAAAGGTCGACGGCTCCGACATCAACCGCTCCGGGATGCGCATCACGCAAGAACGAGAGTTCGATGTCCGCGCGACTCGAACAGCTATCGCTTTGACGTTTGAGCGTTTCAACGTGTTGCAGCAGATCCCATCGTCGCACCGTCTTGCCATCCGGCGTGCCGCTCGGGCGCCACCGATGAAACGAGATCGGACCGATGCGCCTCAAAGCATGCTCGGCCTTTGAGTATCTCAGCCGAATCTCCGGAGAGAGCTGACTGAGATAGTCATCCCAATTCTCTTTGAGACTGATTTTGGGATGTCGAATCGCTGCCGAGAGGCTCGTCTCCAGTCCGCATTCGGTCATCGCTTCTTTGAGGCGCCGGTTGTCGTCCGAGTTCTCGCAGTTCGGCAGTTCGACAACGTTCCAATCTCCGCGCTTGCGAAAGACATGCGGCAGAGCTCCTTGATAAGTCGCAACCGCACTCGGTCCGACTTGCCCGAAGAACGGTCCCCACTCACCGAGCGGGAACGTGAGGACGCTCGCGATTCCGAGCTGCGTGCGTTCGTGCTTGATGACAAGTGGCACCAGTCCGATCGGCTTCGCGGCCATCGAGACAAGCAGCACTTTGAGCTTCAGTCCTTCGCCATAGAACCGCCAAAAGCTGCGCAGCCAATCGTAAGTTTGAAAGTAGTTCGCATCGGGCGTCTGATCCCAAAGTGACTTCCATGTGACGCGCACATTGGCCAATTCATCGAGCGTGCGGAATTCGGAGACAGAGAGCATGCGATGTCCTCAGCGGTCGGGTTCGGGACGAGCCGACAATGAGAGCGAGGCTGCCATGTAGCAGTTCTCACACACTCAGCGTCGTGCTTCGACGATTCGAAATAGCCCGTCGACCATTAAGGCAAGCAGCATGCCGGGATCTGTCATCAAGCCTTCGAACAACGCTCATCGCAACGGCATCGTCTGCAACGCTGCGACAATTCTGCTGAGAGAACTGCGAGAAACTCGATGTTTCAGACGCGTTCCAGTCGCCATTCAGAATTGAGACGACTGCTTCAAATTCTGAGCACATTCACTTTCGAGGCGCCCGCCTTGAGGCGACTCGGCAACATCGCGCGGGCGATCCGGCAACAGTGTTGCCTTTGAGCAACATCATCAGCGGTGCTACTTCGCGAGCCCATTGAGCGTAGGCCAATGAAGAGACGCAGTAGGTGAGTAAAGCAACGAATTCGATCGGCGGAGCAGTCGATCCCGAAGGGATCTCAGCCATTAGCCGGTGGCTGAGCGCAGCGACGCCACCGGAAGGGAGCCATTCACCAAATCGCATCCCGGAGGGATGCCAGCACTCGCCTCAGTTGCACTCATTCGCGGTGCATTCCGACGCATCAGCGGCAAGCATTCAGCGTCTCGTCGATGAACTTGTAGGCCGCTTCGCGCATCTCCGGCAGAAAGTCGTGCGCGTAATCGGGATGCTCGACGCGCAGCCGCTCCGCAGCACCATACATCTTGAAGACTGGCAGCGCGGCAGCAGCAATTCGATCAACGCTGTCTGCTTTGAAGTTGCTGTCATGCAACGGCGCGATGATCAGCACGCGGCGCGGAGCTAATGCCCCAATCAGCTCATGAAAGTCGAACGGGATGTCTTTGAGCCGACCTTTGAACTCACGCAGGCGGGGCATGTAGCGCGTCTGCGTCCAACCTTTTTCTGGCTCCCAATGCGACTCCGCTCCGCCGTAGTAGTCGAGGAACGAATCCAATCCGCAACTCGAAACAACGGCCTTAATGCGCTCGTCAAAGACAGCGGTGTAGACGGCGTTATGCCCGCCGAGCGAATGACCGATGACCGCGAACTCTCCCTTGCGGACATAGGGCAGCGACTCAAGCAGATCGAGCCCGCGCATGTTGTCCCAAACGGCTTTCAACGTGCCGCTCTCCCATCCCAGTTCTTTCAAGTCGGGGTAGTACTTCGCGAGATGCGGGTAGTTTGGAGCGAAAGTTACATAGCCGCGCTCCGCGAGTTCCTGCGCGTATTGACGGTTCGGTCGAGTCCCCAATCCGACAACGGTTCCGTGCCCGACAACGTTGTCCGTCCCGTGCAGACAAAGGACCGCTGACGTCGGCTTTGATCCGTCAAGCGCCGACTTCGGAACCAATAGGTAAGCCGGAGTCCGACAGCCGGGCTCTGACGCATACGTCACGAGCTTGCGCACATAAGAGCCGCAATCAACCTCTTCGACGATCTGCATCTCGAGAGGGCACCGATTCTCGTTGCCCGGCAGCTTGCCCATCACCGCTTGCATGCCATTAACGATCTCGGCGCGGCGTTTGAGCCACTCGTCCTTCGTCGTCACCCGCTGCGGCTGATTGTTGGCATCGCGATAGAGCAGCAAGTTGTCGCGCGGCAGTCGCGGTTCTTGAGCCTCACTGCTTTCGATGATCGGCCCGAGCAGCATCGCGTTCACAACGATCAAGAGCGGCAGGGTCGTCAGCAGGACGCGAAAGACGGACGCAAGTCGCAGATGCGCCATGAGTGGTCTGCCTTCGTGAAAGGACTCGTTGTAGGAACGAATACACGCAGCGCGAGACGTTGTTGTTCGTCGTTCCGGCTTCAGCCGGAACTCAGAACGAAAGCGCGACGGACGCTAAGTCGGTCGTGCGGGATGAGCATCCCTCAGACGCACAGCTAATTCGACGGAGTACCGTCGCATTTCCGTAGCCGAAATCGTCAGATTTCGGACGGCTGAAATGCCTGAAATCTCACGATTTCAGCTACATCGTGCGCTGCTCAATTAACCGCTGAAGGCAGACACGAGGCGTAACTGCTCTTCGACCGTCGTCTCGCCCTTCAGCACTTTGCGCCGACATGCTTCCTCAAGCGTCACGAGTCCTGAACTCAACGCGATCGAACGCAAGTCCGCATGCTGATTGCCGTCGAGAATCGCGCGGCGCAATTCGGGTGAGAATGCGAGTACCTCAAACACTCCGGTCCGACCCGAGTAGCCGGTGTTGAAGCAGCGTTCGCAACCTTTGCCCTTTGCGAGTTTGAGCGCCTTCGCTTCTTCATCGCTCAAGCTCAGCACCTGCTTCGCGAGCGCATCCGGTTCGTACTCTTCGCGGCAATGCGGGCAGACTCGACGAACGAGTCGTTGAGCAATCACGCACTTCAAACCGTCTGCGAGGAACATCGGCGGGACACCGAACTCGCGGAAGACATCGAGCGCTGCGAGCGAGTCACTCGCATGCAACGTGCTAAAGACGGTCACTCCGGTGAGTCCGGCGCGGACCGCAATCTGAGCGGACTCGGGATCGCGGATTTCGCCGATCATCATCACATCGGGGTCTTGTCGCAGCACGCCGCGCAACGCGCGAACGAAGGTGAAGTCGATCTTCGGATCGATCTGCACTTGCACGACGCCTTCAAGCCGCCGCTCAACGGGATCTTCGATCGTGACAACGCTGTCGCCGGGACGATTGCGAGTCGTCAAACAGGCATAGACCGACGTGCTCTTTCCCGAACCGACCGGACCGACAGCAAGCACAACGCCGTAAGGAATCTCAACCGCTTGTTCGAGCAGCGCGTACTGATCGGGATCGAGACCTAAGTCCTTCAACGACGTCAGCGCTTTGTCGTCGGGCATAAGTCTCAACACCAATCGCTCGCCGAGCGTTGTTGGCCCCGACCCGACTCGGATGTCGCGCTGATGCTTGAGCACGGCTTTCGAAATGTGCCCGTCTTGTGCGAGTCGTCGCTCTGTAATATCCATTCCAGCAAGCAGCTTCAGCCGCGAGATGACTTGATTGGTCAGCGTCGCGGGCAGCATCAAAACATCATGCAGCACGCCATCAACGCGAAGACGCACGCGCAACCCACTCTCATTCGGGTCGAGATGCACGTCGGTCGCATTCAGTTGAAAGGCTCGCTCCAGCAGCAAGTCAACGAGCGATGCCGGACCGACGACGTCGACAAGCTCCCGTAATTCTTCTTGCAGTGCCTTCTGACGAACTTCGACGTTCTTGTCGTCGGCAGTGGCGGGAGTTTGGCTGCTGAGTGCTGTTGCCATCTTGATCTCCGTTGGCAGGCCCTATGAAGGTGAATGAAGCGATATGGAATAATTCGCACATGGAAGAAGCGACCGAGCGAGATCGAGCGCTGCATGCTGAAAGGTGAGTGAGCAGGCCGGGACTCAAGCTCGTCGTTAAAGCAAGTTGCAAGCGGCTGCCGCGATCAGCACCGCTGCGATGACGACGCCGAGCACACCAAAGAAGCGCCATGCTCCTTTGCCCTTCACGATTGCGAGCACGTTGAGGACGAACGCTAGTCCGCCGCCGCCATAGCCGATCGCCTGAATGATCTGCGGCTCAAGCTTCACCGCGCCATTGCGCTGCAGCAGGAAGCTTGCGACCGTCGCTCCGGCAATGGTCCATCCGATAATGGCCGCGAGAACTCCGTTCGCAGAGTTATCGACGGGCAGCACTTTCGAGAGTGCTTGCTCACCTTCCGGGCGGCTGTTGCAAATCGTCCATACCTTTGAGAGGCCGGCGATTTCGAGGACCTCTTTCGTCATCGTGTTCGGATTCACGACGACCATTCCGCCCTGCCGCTCTTGAACCGTCTTCCAAACTCGGACGAGCAGCGCGACGATCGAGCTGCCCATGAATTCGAGCTTGCTCAGATCTAGCAAACAAAACGGCTGCGAAGCACCGGTCAGCAGTGCCTTGAGTTCCGCTCCGACGCGTTCGATGTCGCCCCATTTGCAGTCAGAGAGGCAGGCTTCAAACGTGATGACCGAGAATCCCCGCCGTGATTCAACGTCATACTCTCGCGCTGTGCCCATGCGATGCGATCTCCCTAAAGCTGCAACACAACTGACTCCCGCTGATGACCGGTAAGGTAGCCGAATCACAAAGCTGGCGAAGACCAATTCAGAACTCGCCGCGAAGCAAGACTTCGACGTGATCACAGCGTTGCCCGATGCCGCTGCATCCGCGATCAGAGCAGCAGATCAAAGCTCGTGAGCATCAATCTCCCGGAACTCATTGAGCGATCGCGCGGTCGCTCAGCGTACCTTGCTGCCTCTGGCGGTTTCTGCCACAACGGCAGCCGTCCCGAACTGGCAGGAACTACGTTTCGCGGCAGCAACCCTAAGTACGATTGGAAGATAGATCGCGTCATCGAACTCTGGCACGCGTGCTGCTTTACCGCGACCGCATCTTGCTCCTCAACCGCGACGAGGTACTCAATCATGGTTGCCAATTCTTCTCAGCGAGTCATGCGGCGCCTCACGAAGGCCGAAGGCTATTTAGAGCTCGGCATGCCCGATCAAGCGCTGGCCGAACTGCAATCAATCGCCGACCCCGGACCGTTCAGTGTCCCTCATCTGTTGATGACTGCGGCTGCGCTAAAGGCTCAAGGCAAGACTGAAGAAGCCTCTGAGTCCTTGCGCCAAGTGGCAAACAACTTGCCGAAGTTCACGTCGAAGGACGTTTGGAAGTTGCTGGGCAAGTTCCTCAAGAAGCTCGGTCAGGACGTTGCGCCTTCGGACCTCGAAAAGATTCTCGGAGCCGTCGGGCTCAAGCCTGTTGCAGTCGCCGCGATCCCAATGGAGGCCGCTGCTGAGAAGGCCGAAAAGACCGCTGCCTCCGAAGACGAGATCCGAGTCGAGATCCCCAATTTCGGCAGCTTCGCCGTGAAGGTCGAAGCCGGTCAGTCCGTGACGATCCGCATCGACCGCCCCGCGACAAAGGCAAAGGCCGACGACGAGTCCGACGCAGACTCAGTCGATGACGAGCAAGAAGAGTCCTGAGCGAGCCGTCGTAGCATGGACTTCCAGTCTGTGCCTCTTCTTTCGCTTTCCTCAAGACGCTCTCGCCATTTCAGCGTGTAGTTTTTCTGACCCGCGACAATTCCTCTCGCAGACGCCGCAGCGAGTGCATGTAGTTTCGGTTGCACAGCTACTTTCCGCGCAGACCCGCATTCGCTTTTGCCGGAAGGCAATGTCACTCAGGACGTAGCACCGCCAACTTCAACTTGCGGTAAGACACTCCGAGATTGATATGGACTCGTTTCAAAGCCGAGTCGTAAATTCGCTGCGGGTTTCGTGAGACGCCTTTGGCCTCTCGATGCTTGCCATGATTCGCAACTTGTTCGAGGCGTCTTTCGGAACGACATGAGGATGGGACTCCTCATCCTGTTTCTTCAGCTGGACCGACTTTGCTCTCCAGTTGACGACTGACTCAGGCCGGGAAAATGGTCCTCGACCTCCGCCAGCCTCAATGATCGGGCAGCCGGATCAGCGACTTTCCGCCGCTCACGTCGAACGAGTCTTCGAGCGGCCCAGCACTTCACTAAGGGAAGGGAGAGGTGCGATGCATAACGGTCGCGCATTGCTCGAAACAATCGGTCGTCGGCAGAACCTCGATTCATACCGACAAGAAACTTGGCAGGGCTCCTTCGACGAGTATCTCGATATCGTCCGCAAGACCCCGCAAGTCACAAGGTCCGCTCATCAACGCCTCTATGACATGGTGATGAGCTACGGCACCTACACCATCGAAGAAGGCAAAGAGACACTCACGCGCTACAAGTTCTTCGATGACCCTGATCATGGCGGCGAGGACGCGATCTACGGTCTCACGAAACCGCTGATGGCCATCGTCAACGTCTTCAAGAGCGCGGCGATGAAGTACGGCGCTGAGAAGCGGGTGCTTTTATTACATGGTCCCGTCGGCAGCTCGAAGAGCACGATCGCTCGCGTCATTAAGCATGGCTTGCAGCGCTATAGCCGAACTGACGCCGGCGCGATGTATACCTTCGGTTGGAAGGAAGACGACGGCTCGATCATGTGGGATCCGATGCACTCGGAACCGCTGCAACTCATCCCCAATGAGCAGCGCAGCGAGCTCTGTGCATGGCTCAACGAAGGCCGTTCGCCCGACGAGCATCAAGTCGAGATCAATGGCGACATCTGCCCGCTCAGCCGCTTCATGTTCAAGCAGCGGCTCGACAAGTACGGCGGCGATTGGACGAAGGTCTTGCAAGACGTCGTCGTCAAACGGCTGATCTTGTCCGAGCAAGACCGCATCGGCATTGGCACGTTTCAGCCGAAGGATGAGAAGAATCAGGACTCGACCGAACTCACTGGTGACATCAATTACCGGAAGATCGCGCTCTACGGTTCTGACTCTGATCCGCGAGCCTTCAACTTCGACGGTGAATTCAACGTCGCCAATCGCGGCGTCATCGAGTTCATCGAAGTGCTGAAGCTCGACGTCGCGTTCTTGTATGACCTCTTGGGCGCGTCTCAAGAGCACAAGATCAAGCCGAAGAAGTTCGCTCAGACGGACATCGACACCGTGATCATCGGGCACACAAACGAGCCCGAGTACCGCAAGCTCCAATCGAACGAGTTCATGGAAGCTCTGCGCGATCGCACGATCAAGATCGACATTCCGTATGTGACGAAGCTCAACAACGAAGTCCGCATCTACGAGAAGGACTACAACGACAAGCGCGTTCGCGGAAAGCACGTTGCTCCGCACACGCTCGAAGTAGCCGCCATGTGGGCCGTGCTGACGCGACTCGAAGAGCCGAATCATCACGGGCTGACGCTGCTGCAAAAGATGAAACTCTACAACGGCAAGACGCTGCCGGGCTTCACTGCTGAGAACGTCACGCAGCTCCGCAAAGAGGCGAAGCAAGAAGGATTACATGGAATCTCGCCCCGCTATGTGCAGGACAAGATTTCGAATGCGCTCGTCGTCAACACAACGGCAACGAGCCTGAATCCCTTCATGGTGCTCAAGGAGTTGGAGTCGGGACTCAAGCATCACTCGTTGGTCGGTGACGACCAGTTGCGAGATCGGTATCGCGAACTGATTTCGGTCGTGAAGGACGAATACACCGACGTCGTGAAGAACGAAGTTCAACGCGCGATCGCAGCGGACGAAGACGCGATGACTCGGCTGTGTGCGAACTACATCGACAACGTGAAGGCTTACACTTGCCGCGAGAAGGTGCGCAACAAATTCACCGGCGAGCAAGAAGAGCCGGATGAGCGAATGATGCGGTCGATCGAAGAGCGAATTGATATTCCTGAATCGCGTAAGGACGACTTTCGCCGCGAGATCATGAATTACATCGGAGCGTTGTCGCTCGACGGCAAGAAGTTCGACTACCGCACGAACGAGCGACTGCAAAAGGCGCTCGAGATGAAGCTCTTCGAAGACCAGAAGGACACGATCAAGCTGACGAGCCTCGTATCAAACGTCGTCGACGCCGACACGCAGGCGAAGATCGACATCGTGAAGAGCCGTCTGATCCGCGACTTCGGCTACAACGACGAATCCGCAACCGACGTGTTGCAATACGTCGCCAGTATCTTCGCCCGAGGCGACGCGAAGGTTGGCGCGTCGCGCTGAGTGTCATCTGAATGGGACGTTTGGGACATTTTGGGACGAATGAAATTGTTGCTTCGCGCAAGGTTCATTCGTCCCATGAGTCGCCTTCGTCCCATTGCTTTTCCTTAGTTGCTGCACCTCGCAGCGCTCGATCAATGACTCCTCTCGTGAGTTCCTCATATGGCTCGCAACATCGAACGTGATCTCACCCGCTTCAAAGGCATTGTGCGGGGCAAGGTGCGGCAGAACTTGCGCAAATACATTAATCACAGTGAGATGATGGGCCGAAAGGGCAAGAACGTCGTCAGTATCCCCGTGCCGAACATTGAAATTCCGCATTTCCGACACGGCCCAAAGGGCTCAGGCGGAGTCGGGCAGGGCGAGGGTGAAAACGGTCAACCGGTCGGCAAGGGCGGGCAGGATCAAGGTGACGGTACCGGGCAGGCGGGTAGCGATCCGGGAAATGGTCACTATCGAGAAGTGGAAGTCACGCTCGACGAATTGGCGGAGATGCTCGGGCAAGAGTTGCAGTTGCCGCGCATTGAACCGAAGGGCAAGGACTCGATTCAGAGTGTGAAAGATAAATACACAACGATCGCGCAGCGCGGTCCCGAGTCGTTGCGGCACTTCAAGCGGACTTACAAGAACGCTCTGAAACGCTCGATCGCGATGAATAACTACGATCACGTCGAGCCGATCGTCGTGCCCACTCGCGACGATTTTGAATACCGCTCTTGGGCCTCGGTGCAAATGCCCGAGTCGAATGCAGCCATTATCTATATCATGGATGTTTCCGGCTCGATGATGGACGAGCAAAAAGAGATCGTCCGCACGGAAGCCTTCTGGATCGACACATGGCTCAAGAGCCAATACGACGGCGTTGATTGCCGCTACATCATTCACGACGCCGTCGCCAAAGAAGTCGATGAAGAGACCTTTTATCACACGCGCGAAAGCGGCGGCACGAGAATCTCGTCGGCATATAAAGTCTGCAAAGAGGTCATCGAAAAGAACTATCCGGTCGCCGACTGGAATATCTACGTCTTCCAATTCTCTGACGGAGATAACTGGGGAGAAGACAACAAAGACTGCCTCGACCTACTCACCGCCGACATCCTGCCGAAATGCAATCTCTACGCCTATGGGCAAGTCGAAAGCCCCTACGGCTCGGGCGACTTCATGAGGGAACTAAAGCGACTCGGTGATAAGAACGAGAACCTCGTACTCTCTGAAATTCCGAGTAAGGACGCGATTTATGACTCAATCAGAAGGTTTCTGGGGAAGGGGAAGTGATTCCGTCACGAGTGCGGTTCACGTTCGCTTGTTGAGAGTGATGGCATGATTCTCGATATCGATCCCAAAGTTGATTACGCATTCAAACGAGTCTACGGACGCCAAGAAAATCTGGATGTGTTGGAGTCGATTCTTTCAGCAGTTCTGACAGGAACCGAGTTTGAAACATTCAGCGAATTACAACTCGTGAATCCCTACAACGAGCGTGATGCTTCGAATGACAAACTTTCGATTGTCGACGTACGCGCTCGACGGAAGTCGGGGGAAATCTTCAACATCGACATGCAATTGCTGCCGTTCAAACTGATGCCGCAGCGACTGTTGTATTACTGGTCGGTGTCCTATTCGGAGCAGTTGGAAAAGGGGCATACGTTCGCGCATCTGGTGCCGACGATCGTGATTTGTTTTGCAGATTTCGATGTCTTCCCCGGCCGCCCGAATTGGCACTCACGATTCCGAGTAGCCGATGCAGCGGGGTTCCCTTTATGCCGCGATCTCGAGATTCATGTTCTGGAACTGCCGAAATTTGCTGCGAACCCCCAAAACGTGGCAACGCCTTTGGAACAATGGCTATTCTTCCTGCGAACCGCAGCGACCATTGACCCGCAGCACGTCCCGCCGTGCCTGACTCTGCCGACAATTCACAAAGCGATCGAGGAATTGCGCATGATTAGCCTTAATGAAACTGACCGAGAAGCCTATCGCGACCGCCGCATGTATTTGCTCGATGAGCAAACAAGACAATGGGAGGCTCGCGAAGAGGGGCTTGCAAAAGGACGCGATGAAGGCTTTCTAATGGGGCGGATTCAACTATACGAATCGCTACTAGGCCACAGTGAGACTCCGCGTGAGCAGTTGGAAAAGCGAACTTTGGACGAACTGCAAAAGCTGGAAGCTGACTTGAAAAGGCAAATGGCAAATCGATCGTGAGTTTGTCCTATCTTGAACTGGTTGCGGCGCCCCATGAGAGACGTTCGGCGTGCAGTACTCTGCCGACAATTCATAAAGCGATCGAGGAATTGCACATGATCAGCCTGAATGAAACCAAGCGAGAAGCTTATCGAAGTCGACGCCTCTACTTGCTCGATGAGCAAACAAGACGCTGGGAAGCACGCGATGAAGGGCGGCAAGTAGGGCGAATTCAACTATTGGAATCGTTGCTCGGGCAAAGTGAAACTCCGCTTGAGCAGTTGGCACAGCGAAGTCGGGACGAGCTTCAAGAGCTCGAAGTTGAGTTGAGACGGCAGTTGGCGAGTCGATCGTGATTTCTTGCGGTGGGACGAATGAAAACGCCGCTCCCCAGACTCTTCGAATAAGGCCCGAGCAACATGTCATTAAGCCTGCACCGTGAGTTGCCGCAAGACCTTGCTGATATCCAGAAAATTATGGAAGGTCATGCGCGGGAATATGGGCTCGACTTCTTTGAGACTAATTTCGAGGTCGTTGACGTCGAAGAATTGAGCATGTTCGCGGCTTATACGGGGTTCCCGGTGAGGTATCCTCATTGGCGGTTCGGTGCTCAGTATGATGAACTCATTAAGGGGCACTCGTATGGTCTGCAGAAGATCTACGAGATGGTGATTAATACCAATCCGTGTCATGCCTACCTGCTCGATACCAATGGCATCGGCGATCAAAAGCTCGTGATCGCTCACGTTTATGGGCACTGCGACTTCTTCAAGAACAACGCCTGGTTCGCGCCGACGAATCGCAAGATGCTCGACCAAATGGCCAATCATGCTTCGCGCGTGAATCGCTACATCGACCGCTATGGGCATGAGGCCGTTGAGGAATTCATTGACGCCTGCTTGTCGCTCGAGGATCTGATTGATCCGTACTCGCCGCATATCCGCCGACGAGAAGATCCGACTCAGATGCCGAAGGGCAAGCTGCAAGAGAAGTCGGAAGAAGAGCAGGATGACGAAGAGGCGGTCGTCGGTCGGTTTTCGTCGCAGCACACGGAATACATGGACCGGTTCATCAATCCCCCGGATGTGCTCGCGAAGCAGGCGGAAGAGCGGAAGAAGAAGGCTCAAGCACAAGAAGCTAGTCGCGCCTTCCCGGAACAGCCGGAGCGCGATGTGTTACTTTTCTTACTCGAACACGGGCCGCTCAAACCATGGCAGCACGACGTGCTGTCGATCATTCGCGACGAGGCCTACTACTTCGCTCCTCAGGGCCAGACGAAGATCATGAATGAAGGTTGGGCGAGTTATTGGCACTCGACGATCATGACGCGTTACGGGCTGACCGACGCGGAAGTCATCGACTACGCCGATCATCACAGTGGCACGATGGCGATGAGTGCCAATCGGCTGAACCCGTACAAGATTGGCATCGAGCTGTATCGCGACATTGAAGAGCGTTGGAACAAAGGCCAATTCGGTCCCGAGTGGGAACGCTGCGACGACTACCGCGAGAAAGAGCATTGGGACAAGAAGCTGATGCAGGGCCGCTCGAAGATCTTCGAGGTGCGTCGCGTGCATAACGACGTGACTTTCATCGACTCGTACTTAACGCCGGAGTTCTGCCAGAAGCACAAGCTCTTCACGTTCGCCTACAACGAGTCCAACGATAACTACGAGATCGCCTCGCGCGAGTTTCTGAAGATCAAAGCCCAGTTGCTCGACAGCCTGACGAATCACGGCCGACCGATAATCCGAGTCTCGAACGGCAATCACGCGAACCGCGGGGAGTTGTTGTTACAGCACCAGTATCAAGGCATGCCGCTGAAGCTCGACTACGCAAAGGACACGCTTTCGAACTTGTGGAAGTTGTGGAGCCGCCCGGTCCACATCGAGACCGTCGTCGACGACAAGAGCACGCTGCTCTCGTACGACGGGCACACGCACGCGATGAAGACGAAAGCGGCGGCGTAAGAGTCGTCGACCCAGTCCGGCCAGTCTCGGCCTTTGATTGGCTGAAGAGGGATGCCAAAAAGATGAGGGACGAAGAGATGAAAAGCGTGCAATTCTCGTGACATCAGGTTTGCGCAGGCGGAATGCGCCGAGCGCCTTTGCCGTCTGCATTTCATCTTTTCGCCCGTCATTCTTTCGTCGATCCCCGTCTGCTGATCGGCTTATTGCACCAGCATCTTCGCGAGGGACTCCGCGAAGCGTTCCAGCACGGATGCGTCGGGGAGTGCGAGGGTTAGCTTTACTTGTCCGTTGTCGTCGCGCTGCACGCAGTTCGCGAGACTTTGCTTGAGCGTCTCGGCCATTTGGCGAGTGGCTTCGGTCTCGGGACGTTGCGGCATCAGTTCGCCCAAGAAGCTGAGGGCACTCGTCAACAACGTTCCCCCTGCTGCGGCGAGGCGTTCTTGTCGCGCTGAGGCTTCGGCGGCGGCTTGCTCAGCTCGACGCTGACTTTCATCAACAGCCGCTTCGGGACGAGCCCCCAAAAGCACTTCGAGTCGTCGCTTGAGTTCGTCGATGCCGCTTGTCATCTCGACTTCGTCGATTTCGGAATCGACATCGAGTGCCGCATTGGCGAGTTCCTGCTTCGCGGCCAGTGTGCCCAGCAGGCGTTCTTCAAGAGTGTCTTCCGTCACGAGGACGTAGACATCGACCGGGCGCTTTTGGCCCATGCGGTAGGCTCGTGCAATTCGCTGTTCGAGCACCGCCGGGTTCCACGGAAGATCAACGTTGATGACGGTGTTGGCCGCCTGCAGATTCAGCCCCGTCGAACCGGCGTTCGTTGTGAGGAAGAGTCGGCACTGCGGATCTGTTTGGAACTCATTCACGAGAGCTTGCCGCTGCTTCTGAGGAACCGATCCGTCGAGTCTCACAAACTTGAGGCCGAGCTTCTTCACGATTGGCTCGATGAGATTCAGCATCGTCGTCCACTCGGAGAACAGCACGGCTTTGCGATCGTCTTCTTCAAAGAGTCTCGCCATGAGGTCCGCGAGTCCGTCGAGCTTTGATGAGAATCCGGGCGCCTGCTTGTCGACAAGAAACGTGCTGTCTGCGGACATGCGGCATGCTTGTAATTCTTTTTGCAGCTTCAGCAGGTCCATCTCGGTCAAGAACTTCTTCCCGACAATCCGACTCACTTGCTGCAGATGATTCGTGTGCATCGACATCTGCTCGTCGGTCGGAGTGAAGCGCAGGATCTCGGTCGTGCGCGGCGGCAAGTCCTGTTGTACTGAGGCGCGCGTGCGACGCAGCAAGATCGGCTTCAGCTTCTCCCGCAGTTCGGCGAGGTTGCGATAGCCGGTGACTTTGCCTTTCTCGTTCGTGACCCGATGACGATGAAAGAAGCTGAAACCGGGGCCGAGACGTCGGTCGTCAATGAATTGCACGACCGAGTACAGCTCGTCCAATCGGTTCTCGAGCGGCGTGCCGCTGAGCACGAGCGCGAACTTCGAACGCAAGCCTTTGATGACGCGCGTCGTCTTTGCTTCCCAGTTCTTAATGCGCTGTCCTTCATCGAGGATGATCAAGTCCCAATGAGCTTGCTCGATGATCGAGATGTCGCGCAGCACTTGCTCGTAGTTGCAGACGGTGAAGAACTCGCCGCTTGTGTATTGAGCCGCTCGCTCGTCGCCGCTGCCCGAAATGAGCTGCACTCCGCGATCACAGAACTTGCGAACTTCGTTTCGCCACTGTGACTTCAACGATGTCGGGCAAATGACAAGCACGCGTTTGATGCCCGCTTCCCGAGCAAGGAACTCAGCAACGCCGACACCTTGAATCGTTTTGCCGAGTCCCATTTCGTCAGCGATGACTGCTCGACCGGCTCCGGCGACAAACGCGATGCCATCAAGTTGATAGGGCAAGAGTTCGGTCTTCAGCAGACTCGTGCGCAGCGGATGTTGCTTCAGATCGCGCCGTATCTCTGCAACCACTTCGGTCATTTGAGCGGCATGCAGTTGCTGCTGAATGAACTCTTCCGCGTCGGGATAGATCGTGACGGCTTGCTCAAGTTGTTGCAGACGCCGGACACGCTTCAGCAGGTCGGGAATGTTTTCGACGGGCACGTCTCGCAGCTTGCCGATGATGCGCTCGGTCTCAGCATCGAGTTCCTGAGGGAGCAGCACTCGCAGTTCGACATCGCGGCCATATCTCAACGCGACGCTGATCGACTTGCGGCGATAGGGCTTCTTTAAGTCAGCCGCTTTGAAGCGCCGCTTCACCTTCTCCGTGACCTGCATGATGTGCTTGCAGGTGCCGAGTGTGTTCGAGCGATAGTCCGGGCACGAGCAGTACGAAACGCCGAGATCGAACCCGCGCAGCGCGACTCGATACGACTTGCCGGAGATCTTCGAGGTCACGGTGTAGTCGACCCACGGAGACTTCGGATCGCTCGCAACGACATGCATAGCTTCGGTCGCCGCACGTTCTCGCCGCTCCTCAAGAGCTTGCTCGATCAATTGCTCTTCAGTGAATGGCGCAGGCACATCATCGAGTTCAGGAGGTGCCGCGAGTCCGAGTTCGAGCTTGCTCTCCAAGATGAGTGAGTAGACCGCACCGATGTGCTCGCAGATGCCGGGACAGCTATCGCACTTTGCATGCAACGTGTCGGGAGCTGCCGACAACGCCGTGAGGACAACAATGGCATCGGCCCGTTTGTGCGAGGCATTGAGTCCCTCGCCGGGGAACGTCACGCGCAGCAGATCGTTGCCGAGCCAAACGTTCTCAATGAGGTCGATCTCGAACCGCGATCCGGCACTCAGCAGCTTCGCTCCGTCTCGACCGAGCAGCGTGACGACTTGCGGCGGCGTCAGTCGAGAAAGGCGATCCTTGAACGTGAGGTGCTTCGACTTCTTGACGGCCTTGCTCGCCGAACGCTTTTGAGGAGTCGTCTTGAGTGTGAACTTCGGAGTCTTCGCAGCCGGCATGAACTCACCTTTGATGAGTGAAGAGGAATGAAATCTCACGAGGCGTTTGTGCTTGAGTGCTGAGTGATCGTCAGAGGCTTCGTTCGTTGTTTCGACGATCGGCGCGGGAGTGTGCCGCGAGACTGAGCATCGAGCCACAAAGCCGCAGGTCATTCACGACACTGCTGATGCAAGCTGCGATGCGCGACTTGCAATGCTGTGAGAGTTGTTACAGCACGGCGATTGCCGAAGTCCCTGCGAGCCGAATGAAGCGAGGGGCGAAAGTCATCGCTTATCTCTCCGTTGGCCGGAGCAGCCTGCGATGAGCGAATTGGATGTGACAAGTGTTACAGGAGCGACTGATCGCGCTGATGAGCAGACCTCCGAAAGACTCTGAGAAACTGACGCTAGCGCTTCTGAGTCAAGTTTTGATTCGGCACGTTTAACCGCGACCCTCTGGCGAGCGCGTCGGACGCGGCCTTCGACCTCAACTGTCGATCGTCGCCAGCGTCAGCAGTGACCTGCCTTGACGACTGAGTCTCCTGCGAATCGAGAGAATTAGCCCGCACCCGAAGCGCTCCCCAGAGGGTCGCGGTTAAACGTTTGAGGCGGCGCCTCGTTAGACGCGAACTCTCTACTTCTTCTTCGCGCCAGGTCCGGCGAGTGGCTGAGTCCATGCACGCTCGAACTCGCCGAGTTCTGATGGGTTCGGGTGCTTGCGAGAGGATGTCACTCGCGCTCGCACGTAAAGCTCGTCGCCCTCGAACTTGTATTGAGCACCGCCGCCTTCGACTGTCGCTAAGACTTTGCCGATGTCGGCGCTGTACTTCTCGGTGACGCGCAAAGGCTTGCCGTCTTTGTCGAGATACGGCTCGTGCTTCGCGTCGAAGCCTTTGCGAGTACCGATGAACTCGATGCGATAGGTCACTCCGTCGGTCGGCTGCGCTTGCACCTCAAGGCCCGCGTCGGACGTTGTCACTGACTCCAATGCAACGCCGCTCGATGCGTAGAAGCGACCGTGCTCGAGCGAGTCGATCAACGATGTCGGCGAGAGTTCCGGTGCTAAGACGACGACCCATCCGCGACCCGGCTCGGACGCGCGACTCGGAATCTTGTGATAGTTATGCCCGTCGTCAGTCGCGAGGCCGTAGAGCAACGGCAAGTCGAACTCAGTCAGTCGCCGCGTATTGATGATGTCCCACATACGCTCGGTGCCGGCGCGTTCTTTGTCGCCCGAGTTATTGACGCCCGGATGTCCGTTGTAGACCTCGAAGAAGTTCTCGCCGCGCACCGCCATCAAGTCTTCGGCCGTCACGCCCCAGCCAAAATTCGGATGATTGAGATGAATCATCATCGCTTGCCCGGTGCGTTCGCGTTGTGCGATCAACGCGTCGGTATTGTTCTGAATGGTGTCGGCGACGCTCGTGCCTTTGCGCGGCGTCAGCACTTCTTTCACGTTCGACGCATTCATGTGAATGGGCGACTTGCCGAACGAGTCGGTGACCTCTTCACCTTGCACGAGCAAGTACTGCCCGGCCTTATTGAACCGCGCGGCAACCTCCTCAAACGTCTTGAGCCGCACCTCTAACTTGCCGTCCGCCGTCTTGCGTTCGTTGATCCATTCGGCGGGGAAGTTCTTCTTCAAGCTGTCGTACGCTGCTTTGCCGCTCTTTGCTTTCTCGACGTCGACCCAGCGCTCCTTGTTCGCGAGCGTGTTGTGATCGGTGTAGACGAGAAATTGGTAATCGTGCTCCTGATACCACTGCGCGATGTTCTCTAAGAAGTTGTCGCCGTCGCTCCACAGCGAGTGCGTATGCATGTTGCCTTTGAACCACTTGAGTTCGCCGGTCGCTCGCAGTTGCTTCTGATTGGCTCGAGCCGCTTGCTCGGAACTCGACCAGTTGAGTGCCGCTCCCAATGAGACCGCGACGAGAAACGCAACGAACAGCGAACGAGCCGACTTCATGTGAGGATCCTCATTGCGAAGTAAGTGTGTCAGAAAAATTGCAGCACATCGTCGACGGAAATCCGTGAGCTTCAATCGTTGAGGTCGATCGTCACCGGCGCGTGATCAGAGACCGTCAATCCGCCCGCTCGGCAGATGTCGCCGCTGCGAAATCGCTTCGCCGCGTGCGAGTTCCCGAGCAGATAGTCGATCCGCCATCCGCGATCGAGTTCCCGAGCCTTGCCGCGATTTGACCACCATGAATACGGCCCCTGCACATCACCGAAGTGTTGCCGCAAGAAGTCGCTCCATCCGCTGTCAAACAGCTTGCCGATCCACTCACGCTCATGAGGCAAGAAGCCCGACTGATCCTCATTGGCCTTCGCGTAAAAGATGTCTCGCTCGGTATGAGCAATGTTGAAGTCGCCGCCGAGCACGAAAGGGCGTCGAGCCTTCAAGAGCGAGCTCGCCCACGGTGCGAATTGAACGAGCCATGCATCCTTATGCTTCTGCCGCTCGGGACTCGAAGAGCCGGAAGGCAAGTAGATCGAGACGACATCAACGCCATCAACGCGAGCGCGAACGACTCGACCTTCGGGATCATCCGCATCAAGCCCGGTGCCAATGATCTCCATCGGTCGGCGCGACCAAATTGCCGTGCCGGAGTAACCGAGCTTTTGAGCCGGATGCCAATGCACGTGCCATCCTGCGGGCTGAGCCCATTCCGGCGGCAGTTGCTCGGGCAATGCGCGCACTTCTTGCAACAGCAGAACGTCGGGATTGATCTGATCGAGGATCTCAGCAAAGCCCTTTCGCAGAGCAGCACGCAGTCCGTTGACGTTCCATGTTGTGATCCGCATTGCGGGAAGACTCCTCAGCAAGAATGAAGGGGCGAGTTCGATCAGGCGCGAGTCGCACGGATCGAATGGTCGGACACTAACGGATCGCTGAGGTCAGCTCTCCGCCGACCCTGCGTCAGTGAGATGCATGACGAGTCAGTTCGGTCGCGAACTCGCTCCGGCTTTACGGAATGCTCGTCTGTGTGAGGCAGCGCCAATCTCGGCACTTGTTGCGTAAGCGTCCGGAGATTCCGTCCGAGCGCCAAACGGTCCTTCTGACAGAATTGCTTGAGTTCAACCTCAAGAGTTCCTCACCGGGCGGGCCGGCACAATGGGTGAGGAACACTGGTACGACGG
>CAZNMS010000137.1:0-18982 GCA_964573505.1 uncultured Planctomycetaceae bacterium
AATCGTCAGATTTCGGACGGTTGAAATGCCTGAAATCTCACGATTTCAGCTACATGGTGCGCTGTAGAACTAAGACTCGTTCGCTTCGAACTCATCTCGCACTCCTTGATCGACTCGGTGGTCTTCATGAATTGCTTCAGATTGCTTGTGTCTGCTGCTGTGCTGGCAGCGGTTCCTCCTTTTGTTCTCGCTCAGTTTGGCGGTCCGGCAACGGTCACGACGGCGGAAGTGCGGCGTCTCGAAGGCATCGCCACTGGCCGCGCCTTTGTGGGTTCGATCGAAGCTCGTCGACGCAGTTCGATTGGAGCGGCGGTGTCCGGTCGAGTCGTTGAGTTTCTCGTCAACGAGGGTGATCGCGTCGAAGCGAAACAGCCCTTGGCCAAACTGCTGACGAAGAACCTTGAGATTCAAATCGCGGCTGCGACGGCGGAGCATGAGCTGCGTCAGCAAGAGTTGCTCGAACTCAAGAATGGCTCGCGTGATGAAGAGAAGCGGCAAGCGCTCAATCGCATGAAGGCTGCGGCGGCCTCGTTGAAGTACGCCAAAGCGAAGCTCGCGCGCACGACCGAACTTGTTGGCCGAGGAGCCTCCACGCGCGATCAACTCGAAGACGATACGACTGCCGCTGATCTCGCCAGCGAGAACTTCATGGCGGCGGAAGCGACCTATGACCTCGTGATGGCCGGGCCGCGCAAAGAGAAGATCGCTCAGGCTCAGGCCCGAGTGGCCTCTGCCGAAGAAGAGATCAATCGTCTGAATGATCTGTTGGTAAAGCACACGATCGTTTCGCCGTTTGCCGGTTACGTCGTGGCCGAACACACCGAAGTTGGCCAATGGATCGAGTCCGGCAAACTCGTCGCTGAGGTTGTTGAAGTCGATGAACTTGAAGTGCGGGCTCAGGTGTTAGAGACGTATGTCTCGCGCATTGAGAAAGGCATGATCGCGCGGATCGAGATCGACGCGCTGCCTCACGAAGCCTTCTTCGGAACGGTGACGGCGGTTGTGCCGCGAGCTGACGAGAAGTCGCGCAGCTTCCCGGTGAAGATCGCGTTGAAGAACCGGGTGCAAGACGGAGAGCCGCTGATCAAGCCGGGCATGTTTGCTCGCGTCTGGCTGCCGGTTGATCGCAAGAGCGACGTGCTGGTTGTGCCGAAGGACTCGATCGTCTTAGGCGGCCCAACTCCGATGGTGTTTGTCGTCGAGACGATGCCGCCGAACGACAAAGACAAGACCGAGACCACCGCCGCGCGTCCGGTCCCCGTGCAACTGGGCATTGCGACCGAGAGTTGGATCGAGGTCAAAGGCGACCTCAAAGCGGGCATGAAAGTCGTGGTCGAAGGCAACGAGCGACTGCGACCCGGCGGCAAAGTGATCGGCACCCCCGCCGGCCTGAAGCAGCCCGCCAACGCCCTCGCGCTGCCAAAGCCCGAGGCCCCAAAACCAAAGTCACTCCCCGACCGCTTCATCGATAAGGGCGACCCCGACCGAGACTCCGACCCGGACAAGTCCTCGTAAAGAACGCATCTTGGACTGCTCCGGCTCGACGGAGCCCTCCGACTGAGCGGCACAAGGCCCGCATCCAAAGCCTGCCTCCACCGTCGCGAGCGCGTCATCAATCAGTGATTTTGGGTGGCACGCCCTGAGTACTCGAAGGGCGAGGGGCTCGACTGCAAGAACACGCCCTTCGAGTACTCAGGGCGTGCCACCCAAGTTCGTAACCTCGAAGCAGCTCGATCAACTGCCCCCACCCGCGTCTTCCTCCGCCACATCTCGCACCGCGAGCCATCCAACAACCCGCCGACGTAATCATCTTTTTGTCCCCGATCTTTTTGCCATCCGTCTTCCAACAAGGCCGCGAACCAAAGCCGAGCATCACTCGTGTTCGAGCCCAGAGGACGTGCCGCTGAGGACATCGAAGCTGGCGGCGGGAGCGACTTGTTGCTGAGATCGCCATGCCGCTGAGTCGGAGGGCTCTGTCGAGCCAGAGCACTCCAAGATGGAACCCCGCCAATCCGCCGCAGCTCGCATCCCCCACCGCCCCGAGGACGCCTCGCATGCCCGCTCCTGACACTACATCCGTTGAAGAGAGAGCCGCAGCAGCCTACCGAGAAGCGCAGGCCCGCATCGCCAAAGCCGCCAGCGATGGCCGTCGACGTCTCAACCTTAGCGGACTTGGATTGACGAGCGTTCCACCAGAGATCGCACAACTTTCCAACCTTCGAAGGCTCGATTTGGATAACAACCAACTCGCGACTGTTCCGCTCACGATCTGCCAACTCGTTGCTCTGAGTCACCTCAACCTATCGAAGAATCTTTTGACAACCGTGCCGCCGGAACTCGGAGACCTCGGATACCTGACTGAACTCAACCTGGCCCACAATCGTCTGAGCACCGTTCCGGGAGAAATTGGGCGGCTCGAAGATCTCGCGATTCTGGACCTCGATTGCAACGAGCTCACTACATTGCCGCCTGAGCTTGAAAAGCTCGTAAGGCTCGTGGAACTCCATCTTTTCACCAACCAGTTGTCGACGTTGCCGTCGGAACTCGGAAGCCTCGCAGACCTCGAATACCTTGACGTTGCCAACAATCGTCTGACTTCATTGCCGGAAACTCTTCAATCGCTGGCTCAACTCCAAGCGTTATTCCTGCATGACAACCCTGACTTAAACCTTCCCATTTCGGTATTGGGCGTGACGTTCGACAAATGGGACGACAGTGACGACACCGCACCAAAGCCCGGTCCGATTCTCGATTACTACTTCCGCACGAGGGCGAAGTCCCAGCGGCGACCATTGTGTGAGGGGAAGCTGATTGTCGTTGGACGCGGAAATGTCGGTAAGACGTCGTTGGTTCGGCGGTTGATCGACAACTCGTTTTCCCGGCGCGAGGACACCACTCAGGGGATTCGAATACGGAATCTTCAGGTCGTCGCGGGTAAGGAAAATGACACGATCCAAATGCATGTCTGGGACTTCGGCGGGCAAGAGATCATGCACGCCACGCATCAGCTCTTTCTGACCGACCGCAGTCTGTATTTGGTGGTGCTCGATGGCCGCGCGGGACAGCAAGAAGCCGAGGCCGATTACTGGCTGCGATTGATCGCCAGTTTCGCCCCCGAATCACCAGTGTTGGTCGTGCTCAACAAGATCAAGAAGGACTACTTCGCTGTAAATCGAGCAGCTCTGCAACAGAAGTTTCCGCAGGTTGTTGGCTTTGTTGAGACGGATTGCGATCCGGATCCGAGTGCTAAGAAGTCGCAGACGCATGGATTTGGAATTGAAGCGCTGCGCGATGCAATCACACAACAAGTCGACAAGTTGCCGGACATCCGCCAGCCGTTTCCCAACAGTTGGTTTGCCATAAAAGAGGAACTCTCGAAGCCGCGTCGCAAGAACTTCATCACACTTAATGAGTATCGAGCGATGTGCGTGAGGCTCGGCGAGGAAAGCTCCGAGTCTCAAGGTCATCTGAGTTTGTTCCTGCATCGCTTAGGTATCGCGCTCAACTTCAGCGATGACGTTCGGCTGCGCGACAAGCACGTCCTCGACCCGCAATGGCTGACAACCGGCATCTACACTCTGCTGAATTCGAAGACGCTTGCAGCAAGGAAAGGCGAACTCACACCGGCAGACCTCGCGAAGGAACTAGACGCGAAAAAGTATCCCGCCGAGATGCATGCCTTCCTGATCAACCTGATGGAGAAGTTCGAACTCTGCTTCAGCTTTGAGGAACCGAGCGGCACGGCGCAAACCGTCCGGTCAACGCAGGGCGAACCGAGCGACTTACGCCGCTCCGCTACACAACCTGCCGCTCTGCTCGCCTCGCGCTACTTGATCCCCGAGCTGCTCGACCCCGAGCAACCCGCCGCCGCCAGCGCCTTCGACGAAGCGAAGTGCTTGAACTTTCTCTATCGCTATCCCGTCCTGCCGCCGGGCTTGCTGCCGAGATTCATTGTGCGGACGCATGTGCTCAGCGAAGAGCACCGCTGGAAGACCGGAGTGATTTTGAACTTCGAAGGCAACACCGCGCTCGTCAAAGCAGACCCGCAAGACAAGACCATCCGCATCTTGATCAACGGGCCGGTTGCGGGACGTCGCCGCATGCTGGCCGTGATCCGACAAGACTTCGAAGTCATCCATCGCGACGTGCCGCACTTGAAGCCCGATGAATTGGTCTCGTTCCCCAACGCACCACAGATCACGGTCAGCTACGCCAAGCTCGAAGCGCTCTACGCCAAAGACCGCAACAAGACGATCGACGAAGTCATCAACGGAGACGTCATCACCGCCACCGTGCGCGAGTTGCTGGAAGGTGTCGAGTTCGCGCCGCTCGATGAAGCCCTGCGGTCCACTCGCGGTAAGAGCCAACGTGCTCGACAAGCCACGCTCGACTTCGACGCCGAATCACCCGAACGCCCGCTGCGAGTCTTCTACAGCTACTCCCGCGCGGACTCGAAACAGCGTCTGAGATTGTCGAAGCACCTATCGCTCTTAGAGCGCTCGGGCCTGATCCGCACGTGGTACGACAACGAGATTCTCCCCGGTGCCGAGTTCGACCAAGAGATCGCCACGAAGCTGACCGAAGCCGACATCATCCTGCTGCTGATCAGCCCAGACTTCATGCACTCGGATTACTGCCAAGAGATCGAACTCCCCGCCGCCATGAAACGCCGAGCCGATGCCGGAGTGGCCGTGCTGCCCGTGATCATCCGCGAGACGCATGGATGGGAAAATTACACGGTCGAGAGCGTGCCGCTCGGAAAGCTCAACGCGTTGCCAACATCCGGCAAACCAGTGCCCGATTGGCCAACACAAGACAAAGGCTGGGCCAACATCGCCGCCGGCATCGAACGAGTCGCCAAAGACCTGCGTGCCCCGAGCTCGTCCAAGAGCGCGAAGTGAGAGCGTCGCGCCCGGTTGCAGCGCACCGACATCGTGCGATTCGTTCTCGATTTCGTGTCGGCTTACGCGGAGTGTGGTGCGCGTTACATAGTCGCCTTTCGCTCTGCGAAAGGGATTTTCTCTCGGGGCTTTTGCTCCGCAAAAGCTTCCTTTCGCGGAGCGAAAGGCGACTATCGGATGCGGCTTCGCCGCATCGTTTAACCGCGTGCCCATCGGGCCGCGCTTTTCCGCGCTAAGAGTTGCCCTCGCATCTCACTTAGCCGCCGACTGACGCGACTGCTCTGCACTCGTTGCGTGAGGTCGGGATCGTGGGCGTGCGGGGCTGATGAGCGGGGGCGGAGTGGAGGGGAGGAGGACGCTCACATTGCCAAAAAGCGCGGCCCGATGGGCACGCGGTTAAACGAGGTTGCTGTTGAAACTGGTTGCGATGACGGCGGCGAGATCCTCGGTGTCGGACTCACTGAAGGCGGCGGTGACGCTTAGACGCAGGCGGCTTGTGCCGTTCGGAACTGTCGGAGGGCGGATTGCTCCGATGAGAAAGCCGGAGTCTTCGATCTGTCGCGCGACAGACATCGTTCGGTTCGGATCCCCGATGATGATCGGCACGATCGGGCCGACTGAGGCGGCGATCGGTTCGATGCCGCGCGACCGCAGTTCGCTTCGCAGGTTCTGGCAGAGGGCATGCAGGTGCGTTCGTCGCTCGGGCTCGGTCTGCACGATGTCCAGCGCAGCGACTGCGGCGGCACACAGCGACGAGGGCAGGGCGGTCGAGAAGACCTGACTGCGAGCTCGGTTCCAAAGCCAGTCAATCAACGACCGCGAGCCACTCACGAAACCGCCGAGCGTGCCGAGGGCTTTGCTGAGCGTCCCAATGCGGACTCCGATGCGCTGCTCGGTCTGTGTAACTTCTGCGACACCTCGACCGCGTTCGCCGAAGACGCCGGTGCCGTGCGCTTCGTCGACGATGAGGGTCGCTCCGTAGTGCTCGGCGAGATCGCATAACTCGGACAGCGGCGCAAGGTCTCCGTCCATGCTGAAGACCGAGTCTGTCACGATCCATTGTCGCTGCTCGGACGAGACTTTGCCGAGTTCACGTCGCAGGCCGTCGAGATCGTCGTGCCGATAGATCCTCAGCCGAGCGCCGCTCAGACGGCAGCCGTCAATCAAGCTCGCATGATTCCAACGATCGCAATGCACGACGTCAGTCGGTTCGATGAGTGCCGCAATCGTCCCAACGTTGGCGGCATAGCCTGAAGGAAACAGCAACGCGGCTTCGGTGCCTTCGAAATCCGCGAGCCGTTGCTCAAGCCGTTCGTGCCACTCAGTTCGGCCCGTCACAAGAGCACTCGCCTTCGCACCGACTCCTTCAGCGAGAGCTTCTGTTGCCGCAGCGATGACGCGCGGGTCGCTCGCCAAATTGAGATAGTCGTTCGTCGCGAAGTTGCGGAAGCAGCGGCCTTGCCACTCAGCTCGACCATTGGGCAGAGGAGTGAATGCACGCCGCTCGCGCTTCAAACCGTCATGAGCGAGTTCATCAAGTTGCCGCGCGAGCCAATCCACAGTTTGGGTCTTTCGTGAGCGAGAGCATTTTCGGTTTCAAAGTGCCGGGTTGCTCGGACTTGCAACCAACGGGACGCACGGACGTGGGCGTCCATGCTACCTCTGCGGGCGCTGCCAGCTTTACGGGTTGTCGATGTAGGGGCCGCGGAAGTAGCCGCTGTCTTGCGGCGGTTGATAGGCGATCTTCAACGAGGGATCGCTGATGGGCTTGCTGCCGGATTTGAGCGAGTGCATGGCGTGATCGAGGATCGTGCTCGTCAACAACGTACGCTCGACGGGGTAAGGACTATTACCCGTCGCGAAGAGCTTCTCGATGTTGAAGGTCAGCGGATCGAAGAAGCGTGCTCCGGGCGGAGCGGGCAAGAAGAAGCACGCAGAGAGTGGTTCTTTCACGCCCTTGATGCGACCGGCAAAGGCGAACTCGGACGTTGCTTCAACGAGATTGAGCGCGGCTCCGCGCGTTGCGTCTGAGTACTCGACGAGAATGAGATCAGGATGAAGGACCTGCTCGCGCACCTTGCCGTAGTTGCGACTGCCGCAGCGCGAGAGAGCTTGCTCCATGAGGTCCCAACTGAAGAGGCCGTCGTCTCCGGCTTTCCAAACAGCGTCGCCGGAAAGGCAACGCACAGACTTCACTCCGGTCTCTCCGCCGCGTCGGCGTTCGAGCATGCACTGCAAAACTTCGAGCGCATGAAACCAATAGATCTCCGTCGTGGCTCGATCGAAGCCGAAGACAACGACTGCTTCCTCGAACTCAGTGCCGATCGCCGGTTCGATCTCGGGACGCCGCCATGTGACGGGCAATGACGAACCCGCCATTAACCCGAAGCCGAGCTTCTTCGACCACTGCACCATCTGCGCGGCTTTGCGATGGTCGTAAGACAAATGCTTGTCGACGAAGACTGGCACGGACCGACCTGCCTTCTCGAAGACCTTTATGATGCGTTCAAAGTACTCGAAGCGCGGGTACTCCACTTGTCCGAACGCATTCACCGGATAGTCGCCGTGCTCGATGATCAGCAGCACGGCATCGACATCGAGCGTGCCGTTCGGGCCGAGCGCCTCTTCGGCGGACTTCGCGAGTTCGACTCCGTACTTCTTGCAGACAGAAGGCCCGAGGTCGTCAGCCGGAGATTGGTCGTTGAACATCCTCACGAGCTGAAACGGCGGTTGATGATGCTGTCCGCCAATCGTGTAGCCGTGAATGAATCGACCGGCGATGTGATAAGCATGCGACCTCAAGCGATAGATCGAGTTGATGGCTGCGACTCGCGGCAGCTTCTTGCTCGCTGCTGCTTGCTCTGCAGCCTCACTTGAGAACGGGGACGAGAACGCCGTCGCACCGAGCACACTTGCAATGGACGACTGGCAGAACGAGCGACGCGAAAGAGGCATTGTCATGTCGTGATCCTGAAGTGGTGAGTTCTCGCACCGAACGGCAAGCACGCGCGGCGGTCGCAGTTTGTGCGAGTGGGTATCGGGATTGAATCGAACGATCAGCGGACTAAGTAACTGGCGCTCGGCGATCTTGAATTCGATGCACGACTTCGCGCGAGAACTCGCGGAGACCGACTTGCATGCAATTCGAGTTACATGGTTCTGCCTGCGTAAACTCTGAGCGCCGTGTGCACATCGTTTGAAGGCGGATTGCAATCCTGCATCTCGGCTCTGCAAACGGTGAAGAGCGTGTTGGAACGAGAAGATTTTTGTGGCCCTTGTACGACGGACTTGTAGTCCGTCGATCTACGGCGGCGACGGACTACAAGTCCGTCGTACATCTTGGTTGCAGCACTGCCGCGCTTGGTTGTTCGTTCCTCTGCGGTTCATCGTCCGGTTTGAATAACCGCAGAGGAACGAAGGTCGCAGAGAAGACATCGCCGAATTCGCCTCTTTGTCTGGGTTGAGGGCGCAGCCAGCTTTCGGAGATTCGCAGTTCGGCTTTGCAGTCTGCAGGTAATACGGATTGCAGAAGGGCAGATGCCTGCGGATGGCAGGAGCCGGACTGCGGATGAATGCGGCTTCGCTTCGAACGGTGATGCTCGTCCTGCATTGCAGAGGCTCGTCTGTCGGAAGCAGCGGCTCGCAATGAGACCGTGACCGGCAAAGTCGTCCTCATCGGATGTGATGAAGGAAGGAGTCCTCGGTCTCTGCGACTCACACAATCGGCAGGCGCGGCAGCGCGAAGGTCGGTCCGTCAGAAGCTCGATGCACAGAGAGATAATCCTCACGCGGTGCAGAGCATTGATCCGAACTTCGCAGGCGGAGGACTCGATGATGCGTCTGCTATTCGCTGTTTGCGTCTGCTGGTTGGCAGCGAGTGTTGCGCACGCTCAGCAAGAAACCAGTCATTACCCCGCAGGAGCCGAGGGCCTAAAAGCCGCTTCATTGCCGGGGCCGGGCACATATCTCAAGTGGTACAACATCATTTACTCAGCCGACACGCTGAAAGATGCGAGCGGTCGTGACGTGCCTGCCGGGCTCGATCTCGATGTGATGGCGACGGTCCCGCGTTTGATTTGGATGACCGATCACAAGTTTCTCGGGGCCGACTATGGAATGGACATCGCAGTCCCGTTTGTAAGTGTCGACTTGAAGGTCGCGGCGAAAGGACTCAACGACTCGAAGTTCGGGCTCGGCGACATCTTGATCGAGCCGATCGTTTTGGGATGGCACTTTGATCGACTCGATATCGGAGCGGCTGCCGGTGTTTGGTGCCCAACGGGTGAGTTCAATGCGAGTCAGCCATTGAATGTCGGCAAAGGATTTTGGACCGGCATGCTGACGCTCGGTGCGACCTATTACTTCGACGACGAGAAGACATGGCATCTCTCGGGACTCGGTCGCTACGAGATCAACAGCAGCAAAGAGGGCATCGACATCCGACCCGGCGACGACTTTCACATCGAGTGGGGCTTAGGCAAAGACTTCGCTCCCGGATGGACTGCGGGAGTGACGGCCTACACTCATTGGCAAATCACGAACGACAGCGGCGACGCCGTGACTTATCCGCTCGTCCGCGACCGCTTCTTCTCGGTCGGCCCCGAAGTGCTCTACTTCCATGAGCCGGCGAAGTTGTTCGTCTCCGCCCGCTATCAGCGAGAACTCGGAGCACGCGACCGCACCGAGGGGCACAACACCGTGCTCTCTGTCGTGAAGCTGTTTTAGGTGCTGAGTTCGAAGTCTCGCCGCGCCATCCGCGTTTCTTTGTAGCCGGAGTCGTGAGACTTCGGACGCATTCGCTGCGGCCCCGAAATCTGACGATTTCGGCTACGGTTGATTGCGGTCGCACCGCGTTGGGTGCGGACTTCGTAGCCTCATCGCGCCGTGCGCGATTCATGTTGCTGGCCTCGACGAATCGATCAACGTGTTCGAGGAGTGCTCGACTCGGAGAGTCAAGCTACGAGGTGCATGCGGATTCGTTGTCGGAGTTCCGGAGCGAGATGCTCGGCGGCGCGGCAACGCATGGACGCGGTTGCGGGCAGATGCGAGAGTCCCATTCGAGTTTCGTCAGTGCGACGGAATCGCAATGAGTTTGGAACTGCCCTTCATGATGACTCTCGAAAGACTCTGGCGCGCTGTCAGCGAGCATGTTGTGCTGCTGCTTGTGTTGCTGCCTGCGCTCGGGGCGTGCATGACGCGGTTGATCGGGGCTCAAAGCATCGAAGGCGGACGCTCGATCGCTCGGGCCAATTCATGGATCAGCTTGCTGCTGATGCTGCTTGTCGTCGCGCAGTTCGAAGTGTCTCCCGATGGCGCGAACGACGTTTGGCAGATGCGCTCGGCGATTTCTTGGGTGAGCTTGCTCAATGAGAAGCCGAGTACCGAGCTGGCGGCGGAGTCTCAAGAAGAGACTGATGGAGATGCGGAGCAGGGCAGGGCGGCAGAGCCTGCGACGCCGGTGCGATCCTCAGTGACGACGGCAGAGTTCAATCGCGGAGACGGGGTAATTCGAATTGCAGTCGGCGTTGATGGCATCGGGTTGGTGTTTGCGGTGCTTGTTGTCGCCACTGGCTTTGCAGTCGTGCGATCGGTCGGTCCGGGACGCGCCGAGCATCTGCAACTGGCGGACGTGCTGTTTGTTGAGAGCGCGTTGTTGGCGGTGCTGACGGCGACTGATGCGGTTTGGCTAAGCGTCAGTTTGTTGCTCGCGACTGGTGCTATGTTCGCGCTGATCTCCAGAGTCGGCGAACCTCAGCGACGAGTGGCTGCGACGAAGTTCTTGCGAAGCCAGTTGCTCGGAACGCTGATGCTGATGGCGGGGGGGATCGGCCTCGCCGTGAGTTGTTGGTGGATGAGCATTCGAGCGGATCGCACTCTGCCGCTGACGTTTGATCTGCCGACGATCATTGATCGAGTCCCGCGACTCATGATGGGCTCGCAAGCGGCGAACGATCATTGGGAACTGACGGGCTCATGGCTCTTCTTTCTCATCACTGGCGGCTGCTTGCTGCGAGTTCCGATGCCTCCGTTTCATCCGTGGCTGCCGGCGGTTGCTCAGCAGACGGAACGAAGCACGCTCGCCTTGCTGATTGTCGGATGGATCCCGACGAGCTTCGTGCTCGGATTGCGATTGCTCGTCCGCGTCTTCGAATTGGAGATGGGGCAGCTCGGAGAACGAGTCTTGATTTGGTGCGCGGTCGCAGCATTCGGAACGGCATGCGCGAGCATCGCCGTGAAGGAACCGAGACGCCGCTTCGTCTTGCTCATGTTGGCTGCGACTGCATTGTGCTTTGGCGGCTTGTGGACCGGGTCTCGTTCAGCAACTCAAGGCGCGGCAGCATTGCTGGCGGGGACGTGCTCCGTCGGTGCGTTGAGTTTGCTCAAGCGGCAGTCGGCAGCGAGTCATCATTCCGAGCGATTGTTGGTGGGAGTCGGAGCACTGCTCGCGATCGTTCCCGGAGGATGGTGCTTACTTCGCAACTTGCTGGCCTATAGCGGTCTTTGGTTGTGGAGCTTCGGGACAATCGCCGCCGCATGTTGGTCGATCGCAAGCTGGCCGCGCGGGGAAGAGCGGGACGCCCCAGAGGGCAGCATCGGTTCGTTGCTGCCACTCGTTGTTGCGATCGCCGCAATCGGGCTCGCACCGCAAGTGGTGCTCGATGTCACCAGTCATGTGCCGGCGGTTGCTCAAGAGGCTCCGCCCGTCGCGGAGTGAATCGGCAGCTTGAGGTTTCGCAATTACGATCGGGTTAGGGCACTTTGGCCCGACGTGTGCGCATCTCGTCGCTTGTTACTGGCTTTCGCGGAATCATGAGTAACCCAATGACGGACATTGAGAAGCAATTGGAGGCGGCTCGGCGGCGCGATGATTTCGAGACAATCGCCCGGCTGCAGTGGATGTTGGCGCAATCGGAGATGCAGAACGGTGAGTTGCCGATGGCCTTTGCACGCGTGATGGAGTCGTATGAACTCAATCGGAAGATGGGACGCATCGACGGAGTCTGCGTGACCGGTTTGATTGCCGGTCAGTTGATGCTCGGCGGCGGGCAACTCACGAGGGCTCGTGAGATTCTGACGGAAGTGCGCGACGGCTTTATCAAGCTCGGGCAACAACGCGGGCAGCAGCAGGCGGAACTGTTTCTCGCTCAGGTTGACGCTGCTGAAGCCGAACGGAACTGAGTCGGTCTTTGCGCGCTGGCGGGCAACGATGTAGGGTTGAACGTGATGATTGCTGCTCATGGATGGTCGCGCTTTTTTGGACGAAAGGATTTGTCATGCGCGTTGTAGGTTTTATTCCAGCTCGCCTGCAGTCGACTCGGTTGCCTCGCAAAATGTTGCTGAGCGAGACCGGCCAGCCGCTGATTCAACACACTTGGGAAGCGGCGAGTGGCGCGCGGGTCTTGCAATCTCCGAATGGGCCGAATTTGGTCGTTGCGACTGATAGCTTCGAGATCTCGGCGGCAGTGCATCGGTTTGGCGGTCTCGTAGAAATGACCGGCGATCATCCGAGCGGCACTGATCGGATCGCAGAGGTCGTGCGGCGGTCGTTCGAGGACGTTGACATCATCGTCAACATTCAAGGCGACGAACCCGAGATGGACCCGCGAGCGATTGATCTCGTTGTGGATGTGTTGGCGAAGAATCCGTCGGCTCAGATGTCGACGCTTTGCACTCCGATTACCGACGCGAAGGTGCTGGCCGAACCGTCGTGCGTGAAAGCTGTGATCGCTGCGGACGGGCGAGCTCTCTACTTCAGTCGCAGTCCGGTGCCGTTTGCTCGCGACCGCAATGTCGATGAGTTGTTGGCGGCTGAATCACCGTGGCGCCTGCACCTGGGAATCTATGCGTATCGCCGCGATTTCTTGCTGCGAGTGACGTCGCAACCGATGTCGCCATTGGAGCAATTAGAGAAGCTGGAGCAGCTTCGCGCTCTTGAAATGGGAGCTGTGATCCAGGTCGGAGAGGTCGCGCATCGGTCGGTTGGAATCGACACCCCCGAGGACTATGCTCGGTTCGTGGCCCGGAGAAAGGCTGCGTAAGACCAAAACTGCTCGCGTTCAGGACGGCGATGACTGCGTAGAAGTCACTTCAAAGACCCGGTTTCGATGAGGAACCGGGTCTTCGTCTTTAGAGGCGCGGAAGCGAGTGCAGAAAGCTGCGAACGATGACGAAGCACATTTTTGTGACTGGTGGAGTGGTGAGCTCGCTCGGCAAAGGACTGACGTCGGCGTCGGTTGCGATGCTGCTCGAAAGCCGAGGCTTGCGAGTTCGTATGCAGAAGCTCGATCCCTACATCAATGTCGATCCGGGAACGATGAGCCCCTATCAGCACGGTGAAGTTTATGTGCTCGACGATGGCTCCGAGACCGACCTCGATTTGGGGCACTACGAACGCTTCACGAATGCGCCTTTGAGTCGCGGCTCCAATTACACAACGGGGCAGATCTACCTGCGCGTGATCGAGAAGGAACGGCGCGGCGAGTATCTCGGCAAGACGGTGCAAGTCGTGCCGCATATCACGAATGAGATTAAGAGCTGCATTCGCGGTCTCGGCGGCCCGGACGTTGATGTCGTGATTACGGAGCTCGGCGGCACAGTCGGCGACATTGAAGGGCTGCCGTTCCTCGAAGCCATTCGGCAAATTCCATTGGACGTCGGTAAGGAAAATTGCCTCTTCATTCATCTGACGCTCGTGCCGTATCTCAAGGCCGCGCGAGAAGTGAAGACAAAACCGACTCAGCACAGCGTGCAGCAGTTGCGTGAGATCGGCATTCAGCCGGACATCCTCATCGTTCGTTGCGAGAAGCCGATCGGGGCCGACAACCTCGAAAAGATTGGCATGTTCTGCAACGTCGAGAAGCGCGCGGTCATCGAAGAGACCGACAAGACGCTCTCGATTTACGAAGTGCCGCAAGGGCTCGTTGAGCACGGCATTGATCAGCTCATCGTGCAGAAGTTGGGATTGAAAGCCGGTCCGCTCAACATGGATGAGTGGTGGAACATGCTCAACCGGATCAGGAATCCCGAGCATGAAGTCACGATTGCCGTCGTCGGCAAGTACATCGAGCACAAAGACGCCTATAAGTCGATCTATGAGTCGCTCGATCATGCGGGGTTCTCGCATGCCACTCGCGTGATCGTGAAACGCATTGAAGCTGAAGAACTCTATGAAGCCGGAGCAGAGCAACTCTTAAGTGGCGTTGATGGCGTTCTTGTTCCGGGCGGATTTGGCATGCGCGGCGTCGAGGGGAAGATCGAAGCCATTCGTTATGCACGCGAGTACGAGGTGCCGTTCTTCGGAATCTGTCTCGGGATGCAATGTGCCGTCATTGAGTACGCGCGAAACATGCTCGGTTTTGAAGAAGCAAACAGCACCGAGTTCGTTGCGACGACAAATCATCCGGTGATCTGCATGCTCGAAGACCAAAAGGTTGTCACTCACAAAGGTGGGACAATGCGATTGGGAGCGCAGCCGTGCCATTTGGAGTCCGGTTCAGAGGCCGCGAAATGCTATGGCGAGGACGTCATCATCGAGCGGCATCGCCATCGGTACGAATTCAATCCGGACTACAAAGAGACGTTCACTGAAGCTGGAATGAAGATTACAGGAACGAGCCCGAATGGGACGCTCGCTGAGATTGTGGAGGTTTCGGATCACCCGTGGTTCGTCGCGGTGCAATTCCATCCGGAATTCAAATCAAAGCCGCTGCAGCCGCATCCGCTCTTCGCCGGCTTTATTGAAGCGGCGCTGAATCGGCATCTCGCGAAGACGCACGCGATGGTTTGAACGATGTTTGAAAACTGTGGGCCGGGATGCCTTGCGAGGTGCGAGTCTGTAATTAGAATCCCGCCCACCTTAGCTGACCCGCTGAGAGTCTTGACCTGTTGCGAAGGTCGACTCTATGGTCCCGCCCGTCAGCGAATACAATTCGATCGCAAACACTGCGGGAGTAGCTCAATTGGTAGAGCACCACGTTGCCAACGTGGATGTCGCGGGTTCGAATCCCGTCTCCCGCTCTTTTTTTTTGCCTATTGGCTTTCTGCATGCGGCTGTGTAGTCCGCATGCGTTTGTGAGTTCTGGAGGATGTCAGAAGTGACCACTGCTGAGTCGAATGCGAAGGATGACGCTGAAAACACAGTTTGGAAGATGACTCTGGGAGTCGAAATTTCCGACATAGGTCCCTGCCGCAAGCGTATTGAAGTGAAAGTTCCGGAAGCTGATATCAGTCACGTCCGGACCCAACTCCTTGATGACTATACGGCCAAAGCTCAAGTGCCGGGGTTCCGAGTTGGTCGAGTGCCTCGCGATCTCGTGATTGTTCGCTTCCGCCAGCAATTGGCCGATGAGTTGAAGCAGCGAGTGCTCGTTCAAAGCCTCGAACAACTGACGAGCGAGCACAGCATTGATCCGATCAACGAGCCGGATATGGACGTTGAAGCGATCGAGATCCCGGATGCTGGTGACTTTGCTTATGCCTTCGAAGTCGAAGTTCGCCCTGACGTGACGATTCCCGACTATGGCACGCTGACGATCAAGCGACCGGCGCGAGCTGTGAGCGAAGAAGACGTTGAGAAGTATCTCACTCGGATGCTGCAAGAGTATGCCGTGCAGACCGACTCAACCGAGCCGGTTCAGGCGGGCGACGCTGTGACTGTCGCCATTCAGTTCGAGCATAAAAATCACATCACTCGTGAGATGTCGAACCTCAGCGTTCGCGTGCAACCGACTCTCCGCTTCCAAGACGGCGAGATCAGCAGCTTCGATCAGTTGATGGCCGGTGCTGCTGTTGGAGAAACGCGAACCGGTGCCGTGACGATCTCGCTTGAGTCTCCTTACGTGCCGATGCGCGGCGAGACTCTCAGTGCGAAGATCAAAGTGAAGAGTGTCAAGAAGGTGACACCTGCCGTTCTCGATTCCGCGCTCGCTGAGCGAATGGGCTTCGATACGGTCGATGCTTTGCGGACTTCAGTTCGCAATGTGCTTGAGCGTCATGTGACCTACCGTCAGCGCCAAAGCTGCCGCACTCAGTTGCTTGAGCAGATCACTGAATCGGCCAAATGGGAGTTGCCAGAAGAACTGGTAATGAAGCAGGTCGAGAACGCCTTGCATCGCGAGATTCTGGAAATGAAGCAGGCGGGATATACGCCAGCTGAAATTCGCGCTCGTGAAGCCGCCTTGCGTCAGAAGTCCGTGTCGGTGACTCGTCAGGCCATGAAGGAGCACTTTGTTCTCGACAAGATTGCGACCGTTGAGAACGTCGAAGTGACTGGAAGCGATATCGACACCGAGATCGCGATGATGGCGTTCCAAAGCGGCGAGTCTCCGCGTCGCGTTCGCGCCAAGCTGGAGAAGTCTCGAGTCATCGAGAACCTCGAAGCTCAGATTCGCGAGCGTAAAGCTGTTGATATCGCTCTTGAGCGAGCGAAGTTCGAAGAAGTTCCGCTTGAGGAAGAACTCGTTCCTCCGCTTGAAGTCGAAGGCATCGACGACGCGATTTGCAATCTGGCCTTCTTCCGCTCGTCAGCGGCAACAGCACAGTCGTAAGTCAGATTGATTGAAACTCGAAACGCCGTTGCGAGCAGCTATCTGCTCACAACGGCGTTTGTTTTTTGCCGGTATCGAATGCGCTGAATGGATCTCAGTGGGCTCATGTCGGTGAGATGGCTGAGCAGAGATCCTGTTCAATTAGCATGGACTTCCAGTCCGTGCGTCTTTCATGCACGTTGCAATTGGCGCAACTTCAATTCTCGAATTTCGGGTAATGCGAATCACGGAGCGACTGCGATCGCCCCCCACAGCCTGACTTTGAAAACGCATTAATCCGATCTCACTCGCGTCCTTCCGCCCTGCATTTGAGGAGTCCGTTGATGAGCACCATCGTCCTCGCGATTACCGGAGCAAGTGGGGCCGTCTATGCGGTTCGACTGCTGCAAGTGCTCGTCGCTGCCGGTCGTCGAGTCAGCCTTGTCATAAGTCCTTCAGGAGCTCAGGTGCTGGAGCATGAATTGGGACTGAAGGTTGACCTTGAGAACTTCTCGCTCGACCAAATTCTGACTCTCGTGGACGACACCGACAGTCGGCTCAAGACCGCGTCACAGCAAGGACTTGATGAGTTCGCACTCAGTTCTGTGTTTGACGATGCGATCATCAATCGTCCGCAGGTCAGCTATCACCATTACTCGGACTTCAAAGCCGGAATCGCAAGCGGTTCGTATCAGACAGACGCGATGGTGATCTGCCCGTGCTCGATGGGGACGCTTGCTGCGATCTCGCATGGTATGTCGACGAACCTCATTCAGCGCGCTGCCGATGTCCATTTGAAAGAGCGACGCAAGCTGATCGTCGTGCCTCGCGAGACTCCACTGGGCAGCATCCAATTGGAGAACATGAAACGGCTTGCGGACCTCGGTGCAGTGATCCTGCCGGCAATGCCCGGCTTCTATCACAACCCGTTGTCGATTCATGATCTCGTCGACTTCGTTGTGAGCCGCATCTGCGACCAAATCGGGGTGCCGCAACAACTCTCGAAACGATGGGGCGAGTAAGGCGAGATCGGGCCGTTCGGTCGTCTCATGTATGCGACGCAAGACTCGCAGGCGCAACGTGCTCGTGCCAATCGAAGAGTTTGCGTTTTCATCACCAGTGAGGCGAGCCACTTACATTGCAACTGCGAACGACAGCACGCGGTCGTCGCAAGTTGGATGAATTCTTACATGCCCGTTTCATGCAGCAGCTCCGCGAACCTGCAATCGAGCACCGCCAGTTTCAGAGCCGGTTGATCAGCTTGCCGCACGTGCAAGCCACTGCTTCGGATCGAGTTTCGGAAGTTGCAATTTTGCCTTTAGCCGTAGGGAGAAAGTGCCTGTGATGCGCGGCTTGTTTGGTCGATGTGCGCGACTATTATCCCGCCCCGTTTCCGACTCCCTGCTCTTAGCCGGTCACAACCCCCATGCTGAATATGAAGTCCGGTCCTCGGCCTCAGGTCTTTCAACCGCCACAGGGGGATCTTGCGATCCTGCCCGGTTCAGCCAATCCGCTGTTGGCTCAGGCGATTGCCAATCGGCTTGAAGTTCCGCTCGTTCCTTGCCGCGCTCACACCTTCAGTGAGGGGAACGTTTTCGTGCAGATTCAAGAGAACGTGCGCGGTCGCGACGTCTTTGTGATTCAAGGAGTCCATAAGCCCGTAAACGACAACTTCATGGAGTTGCTCTTCTGGATTGACGCGCTCAAGCGAGCCAGTGCTCAACAAGTGACGGCAGTCATCCCGTTCTTCAGCTATGCGAAGGGCGACAAGAAGGACGAGCCGCGCGTCTCGATTAGAGCTCGCGTTTGTGCTGATGCACTCGAAGCAGCCGGCTGCGACCGCGTGCTGACCGTTGATCTGCATAGCCCGCAGATTCAAGGCTTCTTCAGCATTCCGGTCGATCATCTTTATGGGCGGCGAGTGCTCTGCGATCACATTCAATCGCTCAATATTCCCGACCTCGTTGTGTGCAGTCCCGATGTCGGGTTTGCGAAGTCAGCGGTGTCGTATGGCAAGTCGCTAAACGCCAATGTGGTGATCGGCTCAAAGGTCCGCACCGATCACACTGAGACCGTCGAAGTGCATCAAGTGATTGGCAACGTCGAAGGCAAGAACGTTGTGCTCGTCGACGACTTCACGATCACCGGTCGCACTCTCGTTTGCATGGCCGATGCGTTGAAGGAACGAGGGGCGAAGGACATCTACGCGGCGGTGACTCACGGAGTGCTCTCGAAAGGTGCCGCGCAACGAATTGGCGAGAGCCGCATTCGCAAGATGTTTCTGACCGACACGATCGAGACCTTCGAAGACCCATTGCCGCCGAACATTGAAGTCGTGACCGTCGCCGGATTGTTCGCCGACGCGATCCGCTCGATTCATGATCGAACCAGCGTGAGTTCGTTGTTCATAAAGTAGCCGCATCATCTCGTTCGCGACGATTGATCGTGACGAACCCGCGCCGGATGCCGTCAGCGCGAGTTTTGAAGTTGCGCAGTTCTATGGGTGCGGTGATTTATCACCGCTTTCCCATTCGGCGGAGCCGTCTTTGTCTTTGT
>CAZNMS010000138.1:0-18851 GCA_964573505.1 uncultured Planctomycetaceae bacterium
CGGGGACAACGCGGTTCGCGGACTGCGTTCCTAGCTCGCCAGTCGTTGCTTCCACCGACACGGGGTCGGTGGAGAGCGGGGACAACGCGGTTCGCGGACTGCGTTCCTAGCTCGCCAGTCGTTGCTTCCACTGACGCGGGGTCAGTGGAGAGCGGGGATAACGAGGTTTGTGGACTGCGTTCTTAGCTCGCCAGTCGCTGCTTCCACCGACACGGGGTCGGTGGAGAGCGGGAACAACGAGGCTCGTGCCGGAAACGTTCTACATGGCCTCTTTGTCGTGACGAGATAGGCTCCTACGGCGAGCGTATCGACAATTTTTGTTGATGTGCCGGGGCGCTGTCGTTTGGACGCCTACGTCCGCGCGAGACCCGTATCGAGTTGCGACAAGCTGGAAGCACGGACGTGGGCGTCCATGCTACGAGTTCGGGAAGTTATTCTCAGGCTATTCCTAAGTTGAAAATGGCTGACTTCACGGGGAGCGTAAAAGCAACTTTCTTCGGAGATGTTTCATGGCTCAGGCAATCGTTGATCCGCAGCAACTCCGACAGTTCGCTCAGTCGTTGAAGCAGTTCAATCAGGATCTCGTCGAACGCATGACAGGATTGGCGGGGCAACTGGGGACGCTCAGCAACACTTGGCGCGATCAAGAGAACAAGAAGTTCTGCGAGCAGTTCGAGCAGCACATGCGGCTCATCGCTCGCTTCGTCGAAGCTAACAACGAGCACATCCCGTATCTGCTGCGGAAGGCCGAGCACATTGAGGAGTACTTGCAGCAGCGCTGATGCTCGACGCGTTTGATTTGATTGAGACCACTCGACTTCATGATGCGGGCACGATTCATGAGAACCGACAAGCACTATTTCAAGATCTTCGAAGTGCGCCCCGATTGGGCCTACTTACTCGCGGGTATGAAGCCGCCGAGGCGACTGCTGTTCCGCTCGGTAGCGATCAAGGAATTGGAAGGCATTGCGGATGGCGTCGTGATTCCCGGCGACCGATCTGAGCCGCTGACCGTCATTGAGATGCAGGAGCACTGGAACGCCGAGATCTATGCCACAACGGTGATCAAGATGGCCGCGCTTCAGAAGATGTACGGCATGCGTCCCGTGCGCGGCTTCCTCTTCTTCGGTGAGTCGCGATTGGATCCGCAGACCGAACCGTGGCGCCATGTGATCTCATCGTTCGTGCTGCGAGATGCCGTGAGTGCATTCTCGAAACAGAACCCCGATCATCCTTTAGCGGCGGTGTTTGATCCCCTCTTGGCACGCACCGATGAGGAACTTCAGAATCGCGCCGCGAGCGATATTCGCTGCATCAAACAGTGCGATCAGATCAGCGATAAGACCCGTGACATCTTGTTAGACGTTTTCACCAGTTGGATGCGACAACGTTTCAAACACCTGCCTCGCCGAGAGATCGAAGCCATGATGCTGATTGACTTGCCGCCGCTTGAAGAAACCATTGAAGGTAAAGAACTGGTTCAGGTCGCAGAGGCGCGGGGCGAAGCGCGCGGGTTTTGCGAGGCGATTCTCGCCTTGAGCACAGCGCGCTTTCAGCGAGTTCCCGACGCGGTTCGCAAGCAGATCATGCTGTTGCCGAAGTCGACCGCTCAATTGCTGCTGAGCGATCTCGACAAGATCACTTCGCTGCCTGCGTTGAAGGAATGGCTCGTGAAGCATGCCGATCGAAAGCCGTCCAATGGGACCGCTCGTCGAAAGAACTAGTTCTACAGAGCACGATGTAGCTGAAATCGTGAGATTTCAGGCATTTCAAGCGTCCGAAATCTGACGATTTCGGCTACGGAAACACGAAACGTGCGCTGCCGAACTAATGTTGTCTGCAAGCTCGCGGCAACGACTCACTGCTTCAGGAAGTCCGGCAAGTAGCTGTCGTCGTCGGCCTTCATCGGCTCGACTTGCTGAGCCGAGCGTTCTGCTTTCTCTGCCTCTCGCAGTGCGACATAGGAGCCGCTCATCAAGCGGTCTTCACGTTCGTTGCCTGCTCGGATCACGATTGCGGATGTACTTAAAATTCCCTTCACGGCGACGTTGATGCCGTAGCACCGCGTCTGACAGAGACCGCAACCGACGCACTTGTCAGCGAGCACTACCGGCGCGAGGAATCCCGAGTCCTCAATCGGCTGACCGTCGGCATCAACCTCAGTGCGAACCCGAGTGAACTCGATCGCGTGATAGCCGGCGTGATGACACTCATCGACGCACAACTGACAGGCTTCGCGACCGGCATGCGGCAAGCATGTCTGAAGATCTAACTCAGCAAGCCCGATGCGGCAGACTCGTTTCTCATCAAGGGGCAACGCGCGAATGGCTCCGGTCGGACAAACTTGCCCGCACGCATTGCAACTCGCTTCGCAACCGGCCCAATCGGCGACGACGTGCGGAGTCCATAAACCGTCAAAGCCCTGCTGAAAGTCGAGCGGATGCAGGACGTCGTTCGGGCATGCTTTGAAGCACTCGCCGCAGCGAATGCACATTTGCAAGAAGCTCTGCTCGGGCACGCTTCCGGGCGGTCGTACTGGGCGCCATGACGTCGGGTCATCGAGGTTTGCTCCGGAGACTCTCGCCACTCCGCATAAGCCGAGTCCGCCGATCACTCCCGAAGCGATGCCGACGCCCGTTGCGAGAAAGCCGCGCCGACCGATTGCCGTTTCGTTCGTCGGCGGCTCGTTCGGCAGCTTGAGATCTACGAGCTCCCAACGATCTGTAAATTTAATTGCATGAGTGGGGCAGACTCCGCCGCATGTTTGACAGAGGGTGCAGTCCGTCGTGCGCGTGAGGAAGTCGGGCTTGATGGCGTCGAACGGGCAGATCTCGACGCACTTGTTGCAGTGGATGCAGGAGCTTTCGACTTTGCGTTCGGTGACTCGAAACAAGTTGCCGAGCGAAAACACCGCACCGCTCGGACACACATAGCGACACCAAAAACGCGGCTTGAGAAAACCGAGACCGAGCACGAGCGCGAACAAACTCAACGAGATGATGTGCCCGACATTCAGCTGCGGGACGAGATGCCATCCGCGCAGCGTTCCGGTCTGCAAAGGCGAGATCGCGAACAACATCCCGCGCGTGATGACGGGGATCGCGGCAACGAATCCCGAGACGAGCACTCCGCAGCAAGCGGCAATCAATGTCGCGAGCAAGATGTAGTACTTGAGATGCACCCACCATCCGTCGGCGCCGACTTGAAAACGCGTGATGCGTTTGCCGATCGCCCAATCGAAGAGATCAATCAGCGTTCCAAGCGGGCAGAGGTAACCGCAGAACCCGCGCGGGATCAGTACGCAGACAAGCAAGATCACAGCGGCACTCGTCAGCGACCAAACAGCCGAGCGCGAGGCGAGACCGGTCGAAAAGCTGACGAGCGGATCAATGATCAAGAACGACTCGGCAGCCAGTTTCTCTTTGCGAGCGAGTTCGTCGGCATAGTGAGCCGGCCAGTCCGTCGAGTTCTCAAGCGGCCGCGCGGTGTAAGGCCAGCAGACATAAAAGAAGAGCAGCAGAAACGTCACGAAGCAGACTGCTTGCACGCAGCGGCGGACCGGTGCTGAAAGCCAACTGGGGCCAATACGACTGAGGATCCGCCGCACCGCGTCGAACTTGCTCTTCTTGAGGAACGGCAGAAAGTGATTGAGTCGCATCACAGCATTTCTTTGCTCAGAGACCTACGGTCGTAGCTCAATGGCAACCGTCAGTCGGCGAGTGATGAAAGAGAAGCTCCGCGAGCGAGACTAACTCGAAGCGTCTCATCGTGCTTGCTCCACAAGATGCAGCGTCAGCGTGCTCAGCAATCAACGGCTTTATTGCCCGTAGGCAACGAACTAGAGTCGGATGCGACATCGACCGCCTAATCCGCTCATCATCGGCCGCGTGCTGCGAGTGGAACGGGGGAACCAGTCAGTGGGGCGAATCCAATTTCGGTAGGAGTGCCTTAGCTCCGAGCCCGTCAGCTAACTTCGTCGGCGTCTAAGGTCGATCGATGTCTTTCTCTCCTGCTTGTAGTCGCGAGTCTTCGCTGCCGTAGTCGGCGGCACGTTTGTCGGATCGTCGGTTTGAGTTGCCTGCATGGGCCGATTCGAATCAATCGTCGCGAGAGCCAACTTCGCGAATGATGTCACGACGATTACACCTCTTGCTCGCAGACGAGCGTTCCCGGTTGAGGCATTCTCAACGAGTACGTGCGCCTGCGATCGACGATAAAGCGTGTCGGTTGACCGGCCGAGAGTTCGTGCCTCAAGCGTCAAAGATATGACCACTCAAAACTCTGATTCGAACGCGTTTGATCCGTCCGCCGCTCAACCGACTTCAACTCCGGCGGATGTCCCGTTGCCTCATGTGACTGAAGTCGAACTGCCGCCCGAGACCGACGATGAAGCTCGTTGGCTGAACCGCGCGAAGACGTTGCTCATCGGCAAGCCGCGCGACTTGCTCGATCATTCGGTCTACGAGCACCTCTCGCTGATTGCGTTTCTTGCATGGGTCGGACTCGGCGCCGACGGGCTTTCGTCGTCGTGCTACGGACCGTCGGAAGCATTTCATGCGCTGCACGGGCACGAGTTCTTAGCGGTGTTTCTCGCGCTGGCGACAGTTGGCACCGTCTTTCTGATCTCCTCTTGCTACAGCCATATCATTGAGGAGTTCCCCAGTGGCGGCGGCGGATATCTCGTCGCTTCGAAGTTGCTCGGAAAACGCTCGGGGTTGCTTTCCGGTTGCGCGTTGATGGTCGATTACGTCCTGACGATCACAGTCTCGATCGCAGCCGCCGGCGAAGCGTTGTTCGGCTTCTTCGGTGCCGACTGGAAGCTGATGGGCTTTGAGCCGCCTCAAGTGAAGCTGATGGCGGAAGCCGGCTTCATCGTGCTGCTCGTCATCTTGAATTTGCGCGGCGTCAAAGAGTCCGTGATGGCGCTGCTGCCGGTGTTTCTGCTGTTCCTCATTACGCACGCGATCATGATCGCGGGCTCGTTGCTAATGGATGTCGGGGCGACGGGCGGCGTCGTGACAAAGGTTGCGAACGAAGTGCAGTCAACGATCGCTGATCCGGCGATTGGACTATGGGGCATGCTCGCGCTGCTCTTGCATGCGTACTCATTGGGAGCCGGTACCTACACCGGAATCGAAGCAGTCTCGAACAGCATGTCGGTCATGCGCGAACCGCGCGTTGCGACCGGCAAGCGAACGATGACGCTGATGGCGATCTCATTGTCGCTGACGGCGGGCGGACTGATGCTCGCCTACTTGCTGCTCGGTATTCAGGGTACGACCGAGAAGACGATGAATCACATTCTCACTGAGACCTTCATGACGAAGCTCGGTTGGAGCGAGCACTGGTTCGGGAAGTCCTTCGTGCTCGCAACGATGATCTCGGAAGGAGCATTGTTGATTGTCGCGGCACAAGCGGGCTTCATCGGCGGGCCGCGCGCGTTAGCGAATATGGCGCGCGACTCATGGGTGCCTCACTGGTTCGCGAACATGTCCGAGCGATTGGCGACTCACAACGGAATCGTGTTGCTCGGAGTCGCGGCACTCGCGGCGTTGTGGGCGACGGGCGGCGATGTCTCGCAGCTTGTCATCATGTACTCGATCAACGTCTTTATTACGTTCGCGCTGTCGATGATCGGGATGTGCGCTTTTTGGTGGCAGAAGCGGGCGACGGACCCCATTTGGAAGAAGCGTTTCGGGCTCTTCGCTTTCGGCTCGTTGATTTGCACGATGATTCTGGTCGTGACCGTATGGGTGAAGTTCGTTGAAGGCGGATGGATGACGCTGCTCGTCACTGGTGCGTGCTATGCGCTGTGCGAGTTGATTCATCGCTACTACGGCAAGGTGTCAAAGCGGCTGAGGTTTCTCGATTCGGTGCTGACGGATCTGCCGATGTCGGGTAAGCCAAATTACAGAGAGCCCGATCCCGACTTACCGACGGCGGCAGTGATGGTCGGCGGATTCGGGGGACTCGGCATTCACACCATCTATCACGCGCTGAGTACATGGCAGGGGTACTACAAGAATTTGGTGTTCGTGTCGGTCGGAGTGATTGACTCGGGCAACTTCAAAGGCGCGAGTACGCTCGATGAGTTGCAGCAGCACACTGAGAACTCGCTGAATCAGTACGTTGAACTCGCGCAGAAGCTCGGCATGTCGTCGACGGCTTTCATGTCGATTGGCACAGACGCGGTTGATGAGCTCGAACACCTTTGCCGCGAAGTGAAGCAGCAGTTTCCGAACGTTGTGTTCTTCGCGGGGCAACTGGTCTTTCAACGAGAGCAGTGGTATCAACGGCTCTTGCACAACCGAACGGCATATTCGATCGAGCGACGTCTGCATTGGGCGGGATTGCCGATCATGATCTTGCCGAATCGCGTGAAGTGACGGATGCGGGTGAGGTGAGCGGCAGTTGGAAACCTACCGGCGCATTTTTGTACGACGGACTTGTAGTCCGTCGGGCTTCGTCTTCGACGGACTACAAGTCCGTCGTACCGGTAAAAACTCGTCTGCCACTCGCCTAAGGCGTTCGTGATGTGCCGTGAAGCGCAAGGAACTCGCAGCGAATGCAACTTGATGCCGCCATCATGTCGATTCAGAAACGCACCGTCGGCGGGTGCATCGATATGGGCATCATCTTTCTGCGCGAGCATCTCAAAGATGTAATGACGATGACAGCATGCTTTGCCGTGCCGTTCTGCTCGCTCACATGGTGGCTCGTCTCGCGCTGCGAATGGTCTGTTGTCGGCATTCTGTTTCTGTTCGCGTTCACGTCTCCGTTTCTGGGGGCGGCACTTGTGGCGGAAGCCGGGCAGCGAGTCTTCGGCGATCAGTTCTCGGTCAGACGCGGGCTGAATACGGTCAGAAAGACGTTCTTCCCGCTCGGCGTTCTGCTGCTGGCAGCGCGCGGTCTAACGTTCATCGCGCTCGGCTTTTGTCTGGCGCCGGCTTATCTCGTCGCAACGCGCTACGGGTTCTTGTCCGAGATCTTTCTGCTCGAACGTCAAAAGCTCGGCAAATACGAGTCGCGCTTGAGCGATCTTGAAGGCTCGTTGTTCGGAGTGTTGCTCGGACGATTGGTGACGACGCTGTGCTTCTACAGCATGAGCGTGCTGTCGTTGCTGCTGATGGTCGATCTGACGTGCGGCTATCTCTTCGGCATGCCGGTGCTGATCGGTCGCGCGACGAGTATGGAGTACTTCCTCGAAGAGATTACGCACCTGCTGACTCAAGATGAGTTAGTGCTGACCGCGCTGACGGCCGTGATGTGGCTCGTCTATCCGGTCGCGCGACTTGCATGGTTCTTTTGCTATCTCGATGTCCGCATTCGCAAAGAAGGATGGGACGTCGAACTCGACTTCCGCATTGAGGCGAGCCGAGTGGGGGTGATGGCATGACGAACGACATGCACTGCGAGAGGTCCGATCGTTCTTGCTCAAGCGTCACTGCGACTTCGTTAGCGAAATTGATGCGCGGAGTGCTGCTGCTCGTCGCACTGTTTTGCGGAGTGTCGCCGGTGTTTGCAGAACCGCCGCGCGAGGCTGCCGAAGTGCAAGACACTGTGAAACGCGTGATGTCCGATCCCGAGTTCCGGCATCTCGAACGCGAGATCGAAGAAGTGGTCCGCAAGGACTTGAATCAGCGCGAATTGCCGAACTGGTTCACGGATGCGATCGAGCGGTTCTTCAAGTGGCTCTTCAGCGACGAGTCGAAGCCGAGGGGCGATCCGACGCCGCTCATCGGACTCGGGCAACTCTTTCTTTATGTCGCGATCGGATTGGTTGTCGCGCTGCTTGTGTTCTTGTTGGTCAACCTGCTGAAGCGGTTTGAACCGACGACGATGAAGCGGCCTTATGCGTTGTCGGTCGATGAAGAGGCGATCAATCCGACCGTGCCGCCGGGTGAGAATCCGCCGTCGACTTACGAAGCGCGCGCCATTCAGTTCGCGCATGCGGGCGACTATCGCTCGGGCTTGCGCGAGTTAGTGCTCGGCTGCATGAGTTGGACTGAACGAGCCGGGAAAATCCGACATCGGCGCGGCTTGACCAATCGCGACTACATCCGCGCGGTGTGGCGCGAAGTCGAGCGACGGCAAGCAATGTTGCAGATCGTCGAAGCCTTTGAACTCGTCTTCTATGGCCGACGCGAAGCTGAAGAGTCGCAGTTCGAACGATGTCTCGCGGCGTTTCAATCGGAGTTCCGTGAGAGCGTTGAGGTGAGCGAGTCGCAGCGAGCAGCGGCGACTTGAATGGCGTTGATCGTCGCCTTTCGCAGAGCGAATGGCAGCGATCGGCTCAACAAGTTGAAAGCGATCAAGGAATCAGCATGCGGCAGTGGCGTCCGGAATTTGGTTGGCTCGCACTCGCGAGCTTTGTGCTCTTGCTGGGAGTTTGGTGGCTTCCCGGTTCGGACACATTGTCGACCGATTCCTACAGCGTCACTCATGGCGGCAAGAAAGCGTTCTTCAAAGTCCTGCGTGCCTTCGAAGCAGAGACCGCGCGCGAGCAAGAGCGACTCGTCAATCCGCTGAAGTCGGCAGGCACGCTGATGGTGCTCGGTCCCGCTCGCTATCCGAGCGAAGCCGAATGGACGCAACTGGCCGGTGAAGTTGCCGACGGCATGACGCTCGTGTTTGCGACATCGCCTTATGGCAAGACCGACGTTGATCTGAAGCCGTTTGGAGTGAAGGTCGTCTATTCAAAGTCTGAGTCGAAGCGCGAGATCAAATCGGGCTCGTCGCTGAATGAGAAAGCAGAAGCTGAAGACTCGGCGCAGGAGTCTGATGAGGCGAGCAAAGAGAACGCCGCCGAAGAGACGTTCGACGACTTCATGGCGCGACTTAGACGACGCGGCGCTTCTGCAAAGACCGAGCTAGTTGCTGAGCCCGTCAACTGGATCGGCGCGGGGCATCTGACGATCGCGAGCAACAGCGCGGAAGTCTTGCTGACGGTGAATGACGAACCGTGCGTCGCGCGCGTTCGGTATGGGAATGGAGCGATCGTCGTTTGCAGTTCGGATGAGATCTTCTCGAACGCAGCGATGCTCGATCCGAATCGGGCGTTGCTCGCCTATCGCATCGTCGAGCGAGCCGGGTTGCAGGCGCCGATCTTGTTTGATGAGTCGCTCAACATCTCCGGCGTGCCGAAAGTCTTCGGGTCGTTGTTCGCTCCGGCCATTCGGCCCATCACGCTGCAACTGTTCTTGATCCTCGTGTTGTTTGGTTGGGCGGGAAGTCGCCGCTTCGGTCCGGTCGCTCCGTCGATCGACAAACCGCGTCGCAGCATCGTCGAGCATGCAGAAGCACTGGGTAGCCTTTATTACAGAGCCGCAGCCGGCGCCGTCGTGCTCTCGCGCTGGCTCGAACATTTGCGTTGGGAACTGCGACTGGGCTCGAAAGACAAGTTCCGAGCTCGCGATATCGAGATGCTCGCACGTTGGTCGAAAACGCCTCTGCCGCAACTGCGAGCGTTGATGAAGTCCGCAGCGCAAGAGATTCGAAGTCCGACGCCGTCGAACTCGAACATCGCGCGGTTGATTCAGAAGCTGGCGGAGGTGCGAGCGCGGATTGGGAAGAAGGAGTAGTTAGTAATTGGTAGTTAGTAATTAGTTCTACAGCGCACCATGTAGCTGAAATCGTGAGATTTCAGGCATTTCAAGCGTCCGAGATCTGACGATCTCGGCTACGGAAACGCGAAGGTGCGCTGTCGAATTAGTTCGGTCGAGGCGGCGAGCGAGTTTGCGGTCGCTCCGATGACCGGTATTGCGAGTTCGTGCTGTATTTTCTGTGACATCGTTGAAGACGCACTTTCGCAGAGAGGTTGTAATTAATTCGCCACTTGGGCTTGTCCCAGTGGTTTGACGGCTTCTGCGCTACTCGAACGCTCCTTGATTCGAAGTAGCGCAGAGGCCGTTGAACCCCCGACGCAAGGTCGGGGGCGTTTGAATCACAGCCTCGGAGCGAAAGGCGACACTGTTTGGCTTCGGTAGCTGCACTCAGTCTTTGAGGAACCACTCATGCAACTTGATCGCGTCGCGACGCTCTTTCAGCAGGCTGTTGAAGAGATTGGCAAAGTCGTCGTCGGCCAAATGGAACTCGTTGATGGCGTGATGATCGCGCTCTTCTCGGAAGGCAGCGTCTTGATTGAAGGCGTGCCGGGACTGGGGAAGACGCTGCTCGTCAATACGCTGTCAAAGGTCGTCTCGTGCGGGTTCAAGCGCGTGCAATTCACTCCCGACTTGATGCCGTCGGACCTCACGGGGCACAGCGTCTACAGCATGCGAGACCAACAATTTCATTTCACTCCCGGTCCGATCTTCACGAACTTGCTGCTGTCGGACGAAATCAATCGCGCTCCCCCAAAGACGCAGTCCGCGCTGCTCGAAGTGATGGAAGAGCGGCAAGTCACCGTTGATGGCGAGACACGCAAGATCAGCCGACCGTTCTTGATCCTCGCGACACAGAACCCGCTCGAGCACGAAGGCACCTATCCGCTGCCGGAAGCGCAGGTCGATCGCTTCATGTTCAAGCTGCTCGTCGACTATCCGCCGCCGGCTGACGAGAAGCAGATTCTCGGTCACTACGCCGCCGGTCGAAATCCGCATCGACATGCAGGCTTCGAATTGCAGCCGGTCATGACTGCGGAAGATGTGCTCGCAGTGCAGCGTGCCTGCACTCAGGTCATCGTTGAAGAGAAGATCGTCGGCTACATCGTCGACATCATCGATCGCACGCGGCATTGGCCGACGGTGTCGGTCGGTTCGAGCCCGCGCGGCGGAGTCAACTTGCTCGTCGCGTCGCGAACATTGGCGGCGTGCCGAGGTCGCGACTTCGTGACGCCGGACGACATCAAAGAACTCGCTCCCTGGGTGCTGCGACATCGCATCTTGCTGCGACCTGATATCGAGATCGAAGGCACGGGGCCGGATGAAGTCATTCAAGAGATTCTCGAAAGCGTCGAGGTGCCTCGCTCATGACGCCTCGACCGCGTTTGTTACTGGCGGCTGCGCTCGTCGTGCCGATCTTCATCGCTTCGATTTGGGCCATCGAATTGCGGCTGATTGGGACGATCTTGAATCTCGGCTTGCTCAGTCTCGCGATCGCAGATCGGATCGTGAGTCCCGGCTTGCACTGGCTGAAGGTCTCGCGCGAGGTCTCGTCGGTGCTGAGCGTCGGGGCTCCCAATCCGGTGCGCGTGCATGTCTTCAATCCGTCGAGTCAGCCTTTATCCATTGAGTTGATCGACGAGTTCCCGACTCCCGCGACGTCGTCGGACTTCCCGCTCTCGGTCAGCGTTCCGCCGGGCACCGAGCGTGAGGTGAAATATTCGTTACAGCCTCAGCGACGCGGGCGTTCGACTTTCAAAGCGGTCCACTTGCGAATGGTCAGTCGGCTCGGGTTATGGACGCTGCAAGAACGCCGCGAAGTCACGACCGACGTGCGGCTCTATCCCGACATCCGCGCGGTCTATCGCTTTGAGTTGATGGCGCGGAAGAACCGACTGGAAGAACTCGGACTCAAGATGCATCGGCTGCGCGGGCAAGGCAGTGAGTTCGAACGCTTGCGTGAATATCGCCGCGAAGACGAGTACCGGCAGATCGACTGGAAGGCGACGGCTCGCACGCAGCAGCTTGTTAGCCGCGAGTTCAACGTCGAGCGCAATCAGAACGTGCTGATCATGCTCGACTGCGGTCGGTCGATGAGGAACGAGTCGGGCGGATTGGCTTACATCGATCGTGCTCTGAACGCGGCGATCATGCTGAGCTACATCGCGCTGGGGCAGGGCGACAGCGTCGGCTTCTATGCGTTTTCCAGTCGTCTCGAACGCGCGATCAAACCCGTGCGCGGTAAGCCCGCCATTCAGACCATCATTCAGCACTCGTTCGATCTCGAAGCACGCTCGGAAGCATCGGACTACTCAGCCGCCTTCGAGCAAATTCGGCGGCGTTATCGCAAGCGTTCGCTCGCGATCTTGCTGACGCATGTGATCGACGATCAGCACCTCGAAGCGATCAGTCGGCAAGTCCGCTCCTGGCGCTCGCCGCATTTATTCTTACTCGTCTTCTTGAAGGATCTCGGGCTGACGAACCTCGCTGACAGCGTGCCCTCGAATGAGATCGAAGCATTCGAAACGGGTGCCGCAGCAGAGCTACTTGTGAGTCTCGCAAAGAGCACCGCAACGCTGCGCGAGAGCGGCATCATGCTGCTAGAGACGCTGCCTCAGAATCTCTCGGCGGAGTTGATCAACCAGTATCTCGACATCAAAGCTCGGCATTTGATGTAGCGCAACATCTTGGAGTGCTCCGGCTCGACGGAGCCCTCCATTTCAGCGGCAGGTGAGGCTTGAAGAACGATCAAGTTCGCCGTCAGTGTGGGCTTCGCATTTGTGATGTCATCAAAGAAGAATGGGCGCGGCTCTGCTTCCCAATGCGTCACCGAATTGAACCTCGCCGAAAAGTGCTCCTGCGAGAGTCGTTATTGGCCGCGATGTTTTTATTTTCGGGACAGCGTTGTACCGCTGAGATGGAGGGCTCCGTCGAGCCGGAGCACTCCAAGGAAAATCAATGAGCACTTACTGGGATCGCTATGGCCGTTCGGTGTCGCCGTGTCATCGGCTGCCGCCGCTTTTGAAGCTCGGGCTGACGGTCGGGGTCATCTTGCTGAGCATCGCCGTCCCGCTTGAGAACTGGCCGGCTTATGGGGTGCTCGGCTGCGTGCTGTTTGTCGGGCATAGTGTCGCGCAAATTCCACTCAGCTATCTGCTCAAGCGGCTGAGTTTGTTTCTGCCGTTTCTATTGATGATGGCGATCTCGCTGCCGCTGTCGCAGGGCTTTCAGCGCGGATGGGAGATCACTGCGATGATCGTGGCGCGCGGCACATTGGCGTTCCTCGCCAGTTTGTGGCTCGTGAACGTCATGCCGTTCGAGCAACTGTTGCTGACGCTGCGCGGGATCGGAGTACCGGCACTCGTCGTTGCGATTCTGGCCTTCATGTATCGCTACGTGTTCGTCGTCTGGGACGAGCTCGACAAACTCCGCACGGCACATCGAGCGCGATCGTTCGGCAATCCGAGTTTGTGGTTTCGCTGGAAGACACTCGCGCAACTGATCGGCATGTTGTTGATCCGCTCGCTCGAACGCGCCGAACGCATTCACGGAGCAATGCGCGCTCGCGGATGGGACGGAGAAGTGCGTTGGCTGGAGTGACCATTTCCTCGCCCGGTTCACCGCGAGCCGTAGCTTGACTCTCTGAGTCGAGCGTCTTCATGAGACGCTGAGCAACTGCCCCTTGCGCCTCTGAGTCACGTTTTTGTGGTCGCCTTTCGCTCCGCGAAAGTGCGTCTTCAAACGCCGGAACTTCATTCGAAGTTCGTTTGCACGAGGACGCCTTAAAGACGCTCTTTCGCGGAGCGAAAGGCGACCATAGGTCGTAGGCACAGCCTCTCCGAATGCGACGATGCTCGACTCAGCGAGTCGAGCTACGACGCCGCAATCGAATGCGGCTGAACGGAGCGGCGATCAACCACAGATTGAGGCCGATGTAGCAGCCCATCGGGATGATCACGTACCAGTGACTCCAGTCGTAGGACTGCGAGACGTGCAGGCGGCTGCGGTGACTTTGCACCAGCGCTGCCATCAAGCCGATCGTGCTGACGAGCATTGTCACTCCGAGCACGATCAGCGGGCGTATTCTTCGTTCGATCAGCCATTGAGTGATCAGCACCGGCAGCCATGCAGCGGGGAAACCGAACGCGATCACCATTGCCAATTGAAGCAGTTCAAACTGACCGATGTCGGAGCCGACGACCGAACTGCCGATAGCTCGCAGCACTTGCCATGAACCGCCCCACCAAACGAACGCTCCGAGCAGCGTCCAAATGGGCGACCAAATGCTGCGTCGCTCGCGCCAACTGAATCGCAGCGCAAGCAGCGGCAACGCCAGCAGCACGAAACTGGTCAGTCCCGCGAGCCCAATCATCAAGAGCCCGTTCCGGCCAATGTCTTCCTCGACCCACGGTAGAGGTCGGAACAATCGCGGATCGCGCGGCAACGGGTTTTTGTTTGGGGTTCTGCTGACGTTTGCTGCCAATGGTGATGCTGTAGGAGAAGTTCCACTCGAAGTGACTTCACGATCGCCCGCTGTTTGCTGCTGACGAGTCGTTCCGACATCGCGCAATGAGACTTGCTGACTCTCGGTCTTGCCGTTTTTGTTGATCAACACCTGCAAGACTTGCAGACCGCGTGAGTCCTTTGTGGCCGATGTTTCCAATGCCGCATCAACCGCTTGATGCAGAGCGGTAGCCGTCATCGCCAATCGCGGATTCGCGTCTTCGTTCAAAGTTTCGTCTGCTAGCAATTGCCCGTCTGCTGAGACGAACTGCAGCCGCTGATGCTGCTTGAGCATCAAGAGGCGGCCATTGTCGAGCACGCTTGCTCGCAGCCCGTCCCGGACCTGCTGCGGCAACGACCACAACTCGTCGTTGAGGTTGCGAGAGACTCGCAGCACCGACGGAGCGGAGTAGTTCTGCAGATCGTTCCGCAGCGCGAGCAGCTCGTCGACGCCGTCCTCATGCAAGTCGACGACCAGCAACTGGTCGTAGCGGTGCCGCGAATAACGCTCGGCAATCTCCAGTTCGATCGGCAGTTGTTCGCGGTCTTGTTGCTGCTCGCCTTTCACTTCAGGAGCACGCAGCAGCCAGTCTTCGCCGGGGTTTGACGGCTTGCTCGGTAAGAATTCTGACAATGCAATAACGATTGCACCGCGTTCATCCGGCTTCGCTCGCAACGTCCGCAAGCGCGGAGTGTCACCCGCAATGCTGTGCCCGTGCTTGCTGAGTTCCCCCGGCCAACGTTTGTGAAAGCGGACGCGGCCCGTCGCCGCATCGAGAGCACGCAGTTCGAACTCGCCCGGCCATGCGGCTTCGGCCTCTTCGTCCTTCGACAAGAAGTCGAACAGCACGATCTCGGGTGCTCCTTTGCCATCGAGATTGGTGACGCCGACTTGCAGGAAGTCGATCCACTGCCACTTCATCCGCTGAAACTTGCCGCGTACCTCGGGCCACAACAAATGCCCGTCGCGACCACTGCGAGCTTGCACGATCAGCGGTCGCTCGGCGTTGCTATGCCACGATGATGGCTCGATCGACACAACGAAGTCTTGAACGTGATCGCCATCAAGATCCGCGAACTCGACGAAGCGAATCGGGCGATCTCCCGACGACCAGAAGTGATGCGTGCTGTCTTGTCCGACTTCATCCAGCAGCGTGCTCTGCCACTTCAGTTTGCCCGACCGCAGATCGACAACTGCCACTTCATAGCGGCACCGCGCCGGCAACTTCGGCTGATGACTGTTCTGCGTCTCTGCCGTGAACGGCACGATCAACTCCCACTGACCGTCTCCATCGAGATCAACCACTCGCGCATCAAACGCATGGCGTTGCATGAAAGTGCGCGATTCCCATTGCGGAGCCTTCACGAGCGGCGTCGGCCAAAGCGTTGTCGCGTCTCGTCCCGAGAGCAGTCTCAGCCCGAGCGGCCATTCCGTCGGCATCGGACGATCGGAGTACGACTCAGTTCTCGTTCCATAACCCAGCAAGTCCGCGAAGCCGTCACCGTTGAGATCGAATGGCTGCGATTCAAGCTTCGTCGCTGCCTTCGCAGAGGTGCTTGACGACTCGTCTTTCAAAGCCGGTGTACTCACACGAGTGACAGCGCGACGAGTCGGAACGAGCAGCGGTTCGACGGCATGCACGTCTTGCGAAACGTGCCAATCACCGACTTGCGAACCAGTCTTGCCGGATGCGATCGGGTTCGACTCATGCCAACGATGATTCGGCTGCCACAACTCGGAGAGACCGTCGCCATCAAGATCACTGGCGGGAATCCAATCTCCGAAGCGTCGCCAGTGAGTCGGCGAGTCGCCTCGAAAAACTGTCAACTCGCCGGGAGAAGTGAGCGCGTCGAAGTGCCCCGACGCTTCGTCGCGCGGCACGAAGACGCATAGCTCTGCGCGGCCATCGTTGTCCCAATCAACCAGTTCGGGACGAGTCATCCATGTGCCGGTTTCGAGGAACTGACCGGTGCGTGCATCGATCGTCCACAGGCGGCTTTCAACGCGGTGATTGGGTTCAACAAACATCGACGCCAACAACACCGGCCCGCCATTGGGGCCGTGCTCCCACCATTGCGGCGCGAACTCGAACGACGACAAGAACGCATTCACTCGCCCGCTCATCGGCTGCCGCGACCACCATAAACTTCGTCCGTCCTTACCCGAGAAGCAGTCGGCGAAGAGCGACTTCTCGTTGTCGAAATGAATCTCATGGTCCGGCTTGATCGAGAGCACGAACACATCGCGCCAGCCGTCGCCGTCGATGTCCGCTCCGATGACAGGAGCGCTATTCCGCGACTCGGCGTAGTGCCCCTGAATGCGGCGGCGCCAAAGCTCTTTGCCCGATCGACCATCAAGCACGCGGCAATCGAGTTCGGTCTTTGGGTCGGTCAGCACGATCTCACGCACGCCGTCGCCATTGAGGTCATGCTCGGCATTCAACCGGCACTCGATGAAGTATTGGTCGCGTCCCGTAGCGACGTTCCAGTGCGGTCGGCCTTGCTGTGTAGTGGGTAATACACCCTCAGCCGCGCTCAAGCTCAGCACCTGCACTGAGCCGGTCGGAGCGGTCTCGTGCGGATGCATGAGCAGAACGACTTCCGGCAATTGGTCGCCATCAACATCGAGCACTCGCATGTCGGCGCAACTCACGCCCGGAGCTTTCTCTGCCGGCTTCAAGACGAACGGCTTTCCGACGAGTTGCCCGTTGCTCGCATCGAACATTTGCAGCTTGCCATCGAGCATCGACACGAATTGCGTCGACGACTGCGAGTTGACCGGCGCCAATCGCACGTGCGACTGATCCGATCCGTCATGCGGACGCGAGCCGAGCTGCAAGCGCCACTGCGTGCTGCGATCAGACAATCGCACGCCGCGCAACGTCACCTGCGGCCGCTGAGTCTGCACGTCGAATAACTCCTCGGTGAGCAACAGCAGTGACTCGTCGGAGTCGCCGCGTTTGATCGGCACGATCCGCGCATCGCGAAAGGCTGCCGGTTGAACTTGCTGCTGCTGTTCGCTGCGGGCTTCGGGCTGATGCCACCACAACGCTTTGCCGGTCTTGCCGGAGACGGCAAACACGCAACGACCTTGATTGAGCCGCCAAATCAAATCGGGCGTGCCGTCAGCATCGAGATCGAGCAGCGGTCGCAGCACCTGCGGCGCCTTCTGCGAGTTCAACTGCCAACCAAAAACAGTCGCTGACCACCAACTGGTCTTCGCGTTGTCGTCGGGCAAAAGGTGCTTCAAGTCGGCTGAGTCTCGACTGACATCAAGCGCCCAAACGACTTCCCCCGTCCGACGCGAGATGCGTTTCAGCTTCGTCGGTTCGGCCAATGACTTCTTGTTCGAGCCGTCGCTCCAGTCGTTCTGCGAGCCGTTCGGAGACTTCGGTAACACCATCAAATCGGCCCCGTCTCCGAAGTCGACGAACTCGTAACTGCTCGCGCCATGCACCGGGATCGGCTTGCGAAACTCATCACGATCAAGATCGACATCAAGCTCCAACTTCTGAGTCCGCTGCACGACGAAGCGAGCGGATGAACTCAGCGCGCCGCGACCGCTGACGCGCAGCAAGTAGTCGCCGGCCGGTACCGCAACCGGCTGCTCATTCGGAACCGTGAAGCTCGGGACAACAAGCTCACCGCGCTCGTCGAGCACTTCTGCCGTCAGTGGCCCCGACTTCGTCTTGAGCACGAGCGAACCGTTCTGCAGTTCGTCGTACTGCCGCCAAGAAAGCGTGCCGCCAATGAGTGCAACGGTTGTTACAGCGACCGCTGCAATCGTTGTGACGAGTTGCTTGCGATTCTGCTTCACCCAACGAGCAGCTTGCTCTGCGAATGAAACGCGTCGTGCTCGAATAGCCCGGCCTTCGATGAAAGCCCGCAGATCGTCCGCCAATTCCTGAGCCGACTGATAGCGCTGCGACGCGTCCTTACTCAGACACTTGAGAATGATGGTCTCAAGATCGCGCGGCAGATCCGGCGCGAACTTGCGCGGCGACAACGGTTCGACCGACAGAATCTGAGCGATGACGACATGCGGCGACTCGGACTCAAACAACGGCTTGCGCGCGACAAGCTCATACAGCGTCGCGCCGAGGCTATAGATGTCGGTGCGATGATCGACCGGCTTATGCATCGCGGATGCTTGCTCGGGGCTCATGTAACGAGGAGTACCCAGCAACGCGCCGCTCAAACTGAGCGTCACATCATCGAGCCGCTTTGCGAGTCCGAAGTCCGTCAGCCATATCCGCCCGTCTCGACCGAGAATCAGATTCGACGGCTTGATGTCGCGATGCACGACGCCGCGTTGATGCGCATGAGCGAGAGCCTCTGCGGCTTGCAGGCCCCATTGCGCGATCGTGCTCGATTGAATGGGACCACTGGGACGGCTGAAACGAATCGCCTCGTAGCCGAAATCGTCAGATTTCGGACCGTGCACGACAGCGTCCGAAATCTGACGATTTCGGCTACGGTCATTGATGACATCCCCTTTCGTCTCAGCCGTCTCATTCCCCTTGCTCCCATCAGCCGCTTCACCCTGCTGACACAACTCGCGCAAGCTTTGTCCTTCAATCAACTGCATCGCGTAGTAATGCACGCCTTGCTCAGACCCGATCGCGAAGACGGGCACGATGTTGGTGTGATGCAGAGCAGCGACGGTCTCGGCTTCTCGTTGAAAGCGTTGCATCGCTTCGGGATTCGGAGCCGCTCCGAACCGCAACACCTTGAGCGCCACTGGTC
>CAZNMS010000139.1:0-18817 GCA_964573505.1 uncultured Planctomycetaceae bacterium
TCACAAGTTGAATTTGCCGTCACGAGCGAACTCGCAGTCTCGTTTTCATCCCACACAACGTCCTTCGGACATTAGGAACTGCCTCAAATTCGACGGGCTAAGTTGAGACATCCGATAGCCCCTCAGCAGCAGGCTGCTGAGGGCAAAGCGGCAGCAGGCTGCCGCAGTCGGAAGGGGCTCAATCGAAGACGTTGATCGCACGAACGCCAAAGTGCGAAGCCGCTTTATGCAGGTGCGAGTCGTTGCTGTAGACGGCCGCGAAACCATTCTCCGCCGCGCACGCCAAATGGATCGCATCACCCGCGCGGATAAAGACGTTGCTCGGGAGCGCACGAATCGTCGAGGCCACTCGATCAATGACTTTTGAAGTCATTGGGAGCCACTCCCAAAAGCCATCGGCACAATCACGCTCAAAGTCATCAAGGACTTCATGAAACGCGCGGCTCGTCAAACGCCCTTCACGAAGATGCCGATGCACAGCGGTAAAGAACTCGCCGCGAGCATGAATGCATGAGACCACAACTTCGATGTCGGCAACCAACTCGCGCACTTCAGCCGTCCCGACTTCGAACAGATAAATCTTCGCCAGATAGCAGGCATCGACGTAAATCATCGGTCTCGGTCCTCCGAGATGATGTCGGTCGAATCGACGTTAATTCTCGGGCTCGACAGTTTGTCCCAATGATCTCGGGTGAATCTCGGACGCGGCTTTTTGGGTGCGACGGCTTTGATCTCAGCCACTACGACGCCTTGATCAACAACAACCGTCTCTTCGGTCGCAGCACCTCGAATCAGTGATTGAGTTGCGGCGTCAAGTTCGTCTAAGGCGACAGTTCTCATCGTGCGTTCCTTCAGGATGGATCGAAACTAACGTTTGCAACTTATCTCATTGCAATTGTAATTACATAGGTAAAATCCTTTGGTCCATTAAGTCCCTTTCGGCCTTTCGAAAGCAAAGCAAAGCAAAGCAAAGGACCAAAGGGGCGAAAACGACCGAAGAAGCACCCAACCTTCATTCAATCTGACTTCAATTCACCGGCTGAGTCGCGCGCACATACGCGAACAAGTCGCGTAACTGCTGCTCGTTCAACTTGCTCAGCGTGCCTTCGGGCATCACCGACTTCGGGGTCACGACCATCTCTTCGATTTCGTCGCGGCGGAAGATCAAGTTCTGACCGTCGATGCCTCTCAGCACGACGACTTGATTGTCTTTGTCCGCGAGGAACCCGTTGACGACTCGGCCGTCCGTCGTCTCGATGATGTAGTTTTCGAAACCTTCGCGGATCTCGAGGCTCGGGTTCACGACGTTTGTCAGCACTCGCTCAAGGTTATCGCGTTTGAACGACGTCAGGTCCGGGCCGATCTGACCGCCTTCTTCGAAGAGCTTGTGACACTTGCCGCAGTGCTCGCGGAAGAGCTGCTTGCCTTTGTACGGATTGCCCGAACCTTGCCCGAGCATCTCTAACAATCGAGCGATCTCCTTCTTCATGTCGTCGCTCGTCGCTCCGGCGATGCTGCCCCAATGCTTGCCGACGAGTTCTTTGATCTTCGCATCGTCGTGCAGAGTGATCTTTCTCAGCGCGGCATCGGAGACGTCCGCCGGTTTCAACGAGCCCGCATCGACCGCCTGTAACAATTCCTTCGCCCACACTTTGCGACTGGCGAGCAACGTCTCAGCCACGAGACGCGCGTCTCCGGGAATCTGCTTCAAGCGCGCGACAACTTGCTGACCGACGCGCAGATCGTCGAACGCTTGCAGCGACGTCAGCGCGGCGGCGAGCAAGTCTTGATCCTGCTCCTTCGCGACGATCTCAAGCAGCACGGGGATGAACTCGGAACGACGGGTCTCGCCGAAGACACGCAAAAAATCGAGCCGTTCGGCCTTCGCATGCTTTGCGTTCGTCACGGCGTCGCCTGCAATTTTCATGGCATCCGCATTGCCTTGCCGCAGCTTGAGCGCCGTCGATCCGCCGCCGCTCGCCGCGATCGCGTCCACAAGATCGTTCGGAATGCCCGACAACGAACGGCCTTTGTAAGCCTCTTCGAAACCCTTCAGCAGTTTGTCCGCAGCCGCTTTGCTCGGAGCGTTCTTCAACAGCTTCGCCGCCGCCATCAGTTCCTCGCGCGAGCCCGCCAGGGCGTAGCGCTTCATCAAGCGCTCGATGAGATGCTCTTTGATAAGCGGTCGGTCCCAAACTTCTTTGTCGTTGAGCACGAGGCTCAAAATGAGATCGCGACCTTCGCCGGTCGCTTTCGATTCCAGTGCCCACCAAATGAGGAGCGGCTGAAAGATGTCCTGCGAGTCTTCGTCGTACTTCAGCAAGTTGCGAATGATCGGCAGCGCATCCTTTGCGGGCAGCCTCTTTGCAGACGATGCCAACTGGCCGCGCACCGAGAGGTAACTTTCATGACCGGCGAGCTCGGACAACGCGCGCGCGATCTGCGGTTCGACCGAGTAGTCGTCGCACAGCAACCGCACCGTCCATGCTCGCACGAATTGGTCTTCGTGCTTGAGCAAGCCTTCAGCCACAGCGTCCGTCAGTCCGCCGACGAGATGCAGCGCCCACAACGACTCGAGGGCCGACTGTCCGACGAGCGTCTTCAACCGTTCCTTAAGCAGCGGGATCATCGCTTGCGATTTGCGATCGCCGATGACGACGAGCGCCTCTTGTCGATGCCACTTATTCAAACTGTCGAGCGCGGCGATGAGTTCGGCATCGGTCGCCTTCGCGTAATTGAATTTCTTGGTGACGCTTTTTGTGGGCGAGTCGCTCCGCGACTCGCCGCCGAGTTGCGGAGCAACTCGGCCACAAAGGCGATAGACCCGCCCATTGGTACGATCAATCCGCCCGGCGTAGTGGCTGCTGTGATCAATCCGCTGCTCGTAAAGGTCCGCGACATAGATGCTGCCATCGGGCCCGGCTTTGATATCAACCGGTCGGAACCATGCATCGTCCGTCTTCACCACTCGGCTGAGATCGCGGGTCTCGAACGAGGCTTTGAACGGCATGATCTCGCTCATGACGACTTGCCCTTGCAGCGGTTCGACTCCGTAAAGCCGACCGCGATACGCATCCGGCAAGACGTTGCCTTCATAGATAATGAAGTTGTGAGTGAACCGCGCCACCGAGTGATGCTTCATCTGCGCGAAGTACCCGAAGGCATACGGGTTCGAGAGCGGCCCGTGCTTCCCGAATCCCTTCTGCGAATAGCCGCCCTGCACATAGTGAAAGCCGCGCGTATCACCGCCGTTGTGTCCCGAGAAGATGCGGCCTTGAGCATCAATCTCAACACCGAACGTATTGCCGCCGCCTTCCGCGAAGATCTCGTAGATGCGTCGTTCCGGGTGATAGCGCCAAATCAATTGGCCCATTGAATCGACCGGTTTGTCCTTCGAGCCATACCGCTTCACGTTGCCCGAAACGGTGCTGCCCTGCGCTCCGTAAAGCCATCCGTCAGGCCCGAAACGCAAGCTGTTCGCGACCGAGTGCGAGTCCTCTAACCCGAACCCTTCGAGCAACACTTCGGGATCGCCATCAGGGACGTCGTCCCCATTCTTGTCGGGATAGAACAGCAGATACGGCGGATTGGTGACGAACGCGCCGCGGCGACCGACCGCCACTGACGTCGCGAGATTGAGTCCGTCGACGAACACCGAATGCTTCTCGTAGACGCCGTCGCCGTCGGTGTCTTCGTGAATGCTGATGCGGTCTCGGCCTTTGTCATGATGAGGCGGCGGAGGGGGTACTTTGTCATACACCCGCCGCAGAAACTTGTCCTGACTGACCATCTTCAAGCCGGCGATCTCGGGATACTGCTTGTACTCGACGACCCACATGCGGCCGCGCGCATCGAACGTCATGAAGAGTGCTTGAGCGATATCCGGATCACCGACCGCCAACTGAAACTTGAGATCGTCGGGAGTGACAAACCGCTGCTCTGCAATCTTCGGAGCGAGCGGATCGCTATCGCCCTTCCGCCGCGAAACGAACCGCTCGATGTCTTCGACCTTCTCCACTTTGAAATACACCCCGAGCTTCAGCACATCGTCTGTAAGAGTTGTGACACTCGCTGCAAGCCCGAAGGCTTCGTTCGTCGCCTTCGCAAAAGCAGTGTCATCACCGGGTCGATACTGCCACTGTCCTTCCATTCGAATGGCTTCTTTCGAGTCCTCATTGAGCAGCACCGGCGCGGCCGTATTGAAGTTCGGTCGCGGGTCATTTTGATGAACTCGAATGGCGATCGTGTTGAGTTCGCCCGCTCGCACAATATCGCTCGCAACGGCATACCGACCTTGCTCCCCGAGCCCGCTGCGGAACTGAGGCGGGAATGTCCCCGTCGCTCCGACCTTCGTGCCATTCACATAGCTCGCGCGCGCATCATCGAGAGCCTCCACAAACAGCCGCAGCTTCGCGCTCTTCCAATGGCTCGGCACCTGCACGAGACACCGATACCAACTGGTCCCGTTCACCGGAGCCAAATTCCCCTTTGGCACATCTCGAAACGTCTCAGGCACCGGCACCAGCGCCCATCCGGCAGCCGGTTTACCGGGCTCAGCAAACGCCGCATGAGACAACACTGCGAAGACAATCGTCACAAGCAGCAAGCCGTTAAACGCCGCCCCACTGGGGAGCGCGTCTGCCGCCATCGAGTCTGCCTGCCGACCGCTCGCTCGTGAGAGGGACGCAAAGAGACGAACAAACATCCGAACTATTTCTGCGCAACGCATGCGGTGCTCCTACCGAAGAGTCGACGTTCCTAAGAAGGCTCACTGTGTAGGCGAGCCACTTCGACAACTTCAAGCACCCGCAGAACAGCAGCACGGCGTTCATTGCCATTCGCAACAACCGGCAACGCGAACTCTGCAACCGGCAGCAACTCTCGACTTGATCTCTGTGCTAAGCGAGCTGCCGTCTGCTTCTCTGATCTCATTCGCTTGTCCCTCATTCGTCTGTCATCTCACGTGCATGACGGCTGATGACAGGCGAATACAGTGTCCGTTGATCGATGCCATCTCGACTGGCAGTTGAAAAGCGGCATCCGACAGATGGCAGTCCGCGAACTCGGAATGAGTGACGAGTCGGTTCCGAAGGCAACCCGATCCGGCATTACTGATTCGCGTCGGTCGGAGGTTGAGTCCTGCGAACCGCAAGAAGAGAGAGCCTCCATTCAAACGGCAAGCCATAGCAACGCATCAGCTCAGCCAACGCCTGTCAGAACAATTCCATCACCGGATGCCCGGTGCTGGCGCGAATCGAAAAGCCATCGGGACTAATGCCCGTCTCCGGCGGGATGTCGAGCGCTTGCAGGACCGTCGCTGCGAATGCTTCCGGCGAAACCGGGCGGTCTTTCACATAGGCCGCTTGATTGTCCGACGAGCCATAGATCGTGCCGCCGCGAACTCCCGCTCCGGCCAGCATCGCCGAGTAACAGTTCGGCCAATGATCGCGCCCGATCGCCGACGCTCCTTTGCTGATGCGCGGCGTGCGTCCGAATTCTCCGACGAGCACTACAAGCGTCGTGTCGAGCAAGCCGCGTTGTTCGAGATCCTCGATCAACGCCGAGACCGCTTGATCGCAGCACGGCAGCGCCCATCCGAGCCCGTTCCATCCATTGCCAAAAATGTCGATGCCGCCATTGCCGTGCATGTCCCATGTTTCGAGGCTCAAGAACTTGTCTCCCGGTGCCAGTCCGCACCATGCAACGACGTTGACGAGCCGCACTCCGGCCTCAATCAACCGCCGCGCGAGTAACAAATTCTGCCCCATCGGATGCCGGCCATATCGGTCCCGCAGCGCGGGCGCTTCGAGATCAACATTGAACGCTTGCCGCGCCGACGAACCGCTCAAGAGGTCAAACGCCCGAGCACGGAACTTGTCGAGATTCTCTTCGGGCCGAGTCTGCGTTGCTTGCGGCTCAATGTGCTTGAGCAACTCGCGTCGTGCCCCGAGTCGCGCGTCGTTGATCCCGGCGGCAGCATCGAACGCCTGCACGCGAAAGCCCGGAGTCGCCGGATTGTCGTCGGGATTCACTCCGATCAGCAGAGGCGCATAAGCCATACCGAGCCAACCGCCGGTGAGATAAGTGTGCTCGGGCGGCATCGCTCCTCCGCCGTACTTCTGAATCCAAACTTGCGAAGGGACGCTCGCTTCCGACGGCCTCAACTTCGCCGCAATGGTCCCGACTGACGGAGCATTCATTGCCGGAGCCGATTGCCCGGCAAGCAGCATGCGATTCGCAACGTCATGCACCGGCACGCCGTGACTCATCGAGCGAATGACGGCATAGCGATCCGCAATCCGAGCGAGTCGCGGCATCAGCTCACCGACTTGATAACCGGGCACCGCCGTCGAGATTGGCGCATAAGGACCGCGCACCTCAGCCGGTGCATTCGTTTTTACATCCCATGAGTCCAACTGCGACAAACCGCCGTATTGATGAATGAAGACGCAAGACTTCACGCGCCGCAGTCCCGACTCGCCCGCCTGCAACAGCTTCGGCAACCCGAGTCCCAATAACGGCACCGCCCCGACCTTCAAAACATCGCGCCGAGTGAGAGACAGTGAGTGCTGTGTCATTTCCATTCCTCAACATGATCTTCGATCAATCGAGTTCTCGTGCCGAACGACTCGCAAACTCCATCGGCCCGAACCCGCATGGCTCGTGAGTAAGGCGAAGTACCCACTCGCCGCAAGTGGTGGATTCGAAGTGGCGGTCGCTCCCCGTAATCGGAGTCAGATCCACTCCCGTCGTCTGCTCCAATAAACGCTCGGTGTCGGCGTGCAAGGCAGGCCTGATGAATCGCCAGCTGCTCAATGCCGAACTATTGGCCGAAGATGACTAAGGCTCGCTACGACGCACGAAAGCCACTCGAGGTCGCGAACATCACGGGCCATGAATTTGAGCTGAGATCACCTGCGTGAGATCAAGCGAGCCCTCGCGACCGCCGACAATCTCGACGAACTGCACTGACGAAACTGAACCCCAGAATTCGCCACAGTTGCATTCCTTCGCATCGAGCGATTGATTCACAAAATCCCTGAAGTAGCGCAACAGTGTTTCAATTTCAGAGCGATCGCAATCTGCCCATACTCCGCCCGTTTCATCCGGCCATCGTAGATCTTCGCCTTCAATCGCCGATCCCTCATTCATAAGCCACTCATGACAACAGCGACGCTCTTCGACGAACTCATTTCGATCCTCCGCAAGCACGCACTGCTCGCTTCGTGCGGTCACGTCCTCAGTTGGGACGAGCAGACCTATATGCCGCCGGGGGGATCCGAACATCGAGCCGAACAACTCGCTCTCATCGCCGGAATGGTGCATGAGCGAGCAACTCATCCGCGCGTCGGCGAACTTCTCAGCGAACTCGAAGGCCGCACGGATCTTGCCGAGAACCCCGATCGCGCTGTCATCGTGCGTGAAGCTCGCCGCTCATACTCGCGCCAAACGAAACTGCCTCAGAAGCTCGTTGAGGAACTGTCCCGCACGACAACGCTATCGCAGCAAGCATGGGTCGCCGCTCGCAAAGCATCTGACTTCGGTCAGTTCGAGAACTGGCTTAGCAAGATTCTGACATTGAAGCGCGAAGAGGCCGCAGCAATCGGCTTCGGCAGTGGCGTCCCCTATGACGCGCTGCTCGACGACTACGAACCCGGCGCGACCGCAGCCTCGATCAAAGCGACGTTCGCCGCACTGCGAGATGAATTGGTACCACTTGTCACCGCCGTCGCCGCCGCCAAGAAGAAGCCGGATTGCGGCTTGCTCGAACGCCGCTATCCCGTCTCTGCTCAAGCTGAGTTCGCGACGCGTGCTGCTCGCGCAATTGGCTTCGACTTCGACCGAGGTCGGCTCGACACAACTGCGCATCCCTTCTGCACCGGGTTAGGTCCGGGAGATTGCCGACTCACAACGCGCTACAACGAACGTCACTTCCCCGGCGCATTCTTCGGAGTCATGCACGAAGCGGGGCACGGGATCTACGAGCAAGGCTTAGTCGCAGAGCACTTCGGAACGGCTCTCGGCGAGACCGTTTCGCTCGGCATTCACGAGTCGCAGTCGCGCTTATGGGAGAATCTTGTTGGCCGCAGCCGAGCTTTCTGGCAGCACTTCTTCCCGCAGGCTCAGTCCATCTTTTCAGATGCTCTCAGCGGCGTCGGATTGGACGACTTCCACTTCGCGATCAACTCGGTGCAGCCGTCATTCATCCGCGTCGAAGCCGACGAAGTGACCTACAACTTGCACATCATGCTGCGATTCGAAATCGAGCAAGCTCTCATCTCCGGCGACTTGCCGACGCGCGAGATCCCCGCCGTTTGGAACGAGACCTTTCAGCGCTACTTCGGACTGACTCCGCCGAACGATGCGCAGGGCTGCCTGCAAGACATTCATTGGAGCGCGGGTCTCATCGGGTACTTCCCGACATACGCGCTGGGCAACATGTATGCGGCTCAGTTCTTCGAAGCAGCGGACCGGCAACTCGGCGGCCTCTTCCAGCAATTTGCGATCGGAGATTTTCAACCACTCAAGCGCTGGCTCAACGAGCAAATCCATTCGCGCGGCAAGCGGCTTCGAGCGCACGAACTCGTGCAGGCAGTGACCGGTGAAGAACTCTCAGCAAAGCCACTGCTCCGACATCTCAACGCTCGCTTCCGAGGACTCTACGGCATCAGTGCTGAGGGCTAAGCCCGCCCGTTCGAGTCTGCGTTCGGGAGCAGTTCTTGCTTCACCATGAAGTCCATCCGCCATCAACGAGCAAGTTCTGCCCGGTGACGTAACTGCTCGCATCACTGGCAAGAAAAACAATCGCGCCTTTGAGTTCATCCGCTCGCCCCATGCGCTTCATCGGACTCTTGTCGCAGAGGCGCCGTTCCATCTCCGGATGAATTTTGCCGGGGATTGGAAAAGGACCGGGACTCAAGCAATTCACTCGCACATTGTCCTTCGCCCAATAGACGGCCAAATGGCGGCACATGTGAATGGTCCCGCCTTTGAGCGCGTGATACTGCACCGGACTCGCGATCGAGACTCCCTCGTAGGCATCGGGATAAGACCCAACAACGCCATACATCGAGCCGATCATCACGATGCTCCCCGCACCGTTTCGCTCGACGACATGATCTCGAAGGTGCTTCGCTAAGAAGAAGTAGCCCGTGTTGTTCGCAACATGAGCCGAGAATTCTTCGGGCGTGACTTCGGTCCAATCATGAGCGGCTGACTCTCGATGCAAGCCGTTGTTGACGAGAATGTCGACTCGCCCCGCCTTCGAGACCGCATCAGCGAAACCCGTTTCAATGGACTTCGAATCCATCTGGTCGAGCTCGACTCCGAAATGCGTTGCACCGCCGGGAGAAGGCAAGCTCGCAGCAAATTCATTGGCCGTATCGAGACGCCGACTCGAAACAACAACGGTCGCTCCCGCTTCGGCGAGCGCGTGACTCATCGCACTACCGAGATGCCCCGCCGCTCCAGTGATCAAGGCCACTCGCCCCGAGAGGTCGAACAATTGCGTCACAGTGGGCATGACTTAGGTCTCGCAAACTCGCAATGAAGTTCCGGAAAGCATGCTGCCGGAACGAGGTGCAAGACTCGTTGCCCGCGCTTTCAACGCGACTGGACTCCGCGGAGGAAGAACCCCGGCCGGCAATTCAGAGCAGCCCTATCCGTCGTGCGACTTCTCGCCGGGTTTCGGCAGGCAGATCGCTTTGAACAGCGCCTTCTTCTCACCGGGCAGCGTGAAGTCGAACCCGCAGGTCAGAAAGAACTCTTCGGAAGATGTAATCGCCATTACTTCGAGAATGCCTAACTCACGAGCGCGCTCGACGCAGCGATCAACGAGCAATCGTCCCACTCCCTGCCGTCGAAACTCCGAGCTGACGGCCAAACTACGGACCTCAGCGAGTTTTCGAGAGTAGACCTCTAACGCGACGAAGCCGACCACTCGGCCGCATAAGGTCGCGACAAATCCATGAGGAATGAGTTCAACCAATTCCTCTCGTGTGCGCGGCAGCAACTTTCCTTCAGAGACAAATGGCTCGATGAAGGCGGCAACTGCGGGCAAATCTGCGTTCGTAACGGCTCGAACCTCAACCTCACTGCAACTTGCTTCATCCATCCTATTGCCCAATTCCGAGTCGACCCGCTCCCTAATCGTCGTAGGAAGCAAGTGCCGACAAGATCCGCTTCGCGGTGTCATAAGCCGCTTCGGGCGTCATCAGTTCGCCCTTCTTGAGCCGCTGCCCAACTTCCGTCACGACCTCGTCCCGAACTCCCGGCACGTCTTTCAAACGCGCCATCAGCTCGGAAACCTCGGTGCTGCCGTTAGCGGAACCCGAATTGCCCGATGAACTAAGTCCCGACGATTCGCCAGTCTTTTGAGAGCTGTTGCCCCCCTTGACGTTGCGACGGCCGGGTAAAAGAAGTTCGCGTGCTGAATCACCAATTCTCATGGCTGCACTCACACATCGTTCGGACAGTTGGCGGAAGTAATACGGTCCCTTGCGAAGCTTTCACACGAAAGCTGCGGACCCCATTCTAATCGCCGGGGTTTCCAAAAACCTTGCTCTCAATCTGAATCATTTTTGAGAGTTCCTCACAATTCGCCCGCAGCCAATTGGCACGACGTCCGCTCGAACGGCTCCCGATCGGCGGCGCAAACAAAAACGAAATCACCTATCCGAGCAAATTTAAAGCACTCTCAAACAACAGATTCGCCGCAGCAGAGTCTGACTCACGCGTCTTTTGACCATCACGCTTTGAAGGAGAGGCGGGAACGGGTTTGAATCTCCCGCATCCGCGCAACATCATGAAATCTCTCACTCTCTGCGAATTCTCGTACCAGCAGTCCCTGATTCGACGGTAAATCGTCCGCTCCTCACTTCGGCGCTTCCGCCGTTCTGACCGCACGGGTTGAATGTGCGGCCAACTTTCGATCGCTCAATCAGCGACCGTCAGCAGTCTCAATCACATCTTCTGAGCACAAATCTGTCGAGAGACAAAATGAGCGACGCGACGCCTGATGCCGACTTGCCCGAGCCAATTCTGGCTGAGCCGGGGCATTCCGCTGCCGCAGAACTTCCCGAACCCTTTGCAGACCCGCCGGAGATGCCTGAACTGGATCTGCCCGCCGAGCCTCAACTCACCGGGTTCGCGAAGTTCAAGCCGCATCTGCAAATGGCCGGAGTCTTCTTGGCCTGCCTCTATGTCGTAGGCACGACTACCGCCTTAATCACGCGCCCGACTCAAACGACTGCTGCCGCAGCACCGCGTCCCGCAACGAAGAGCACACAATCAACAATCACGGTCGCCGTTCCGAAACTCGACGATGCCGACAGCCGCCTGAAAGCATCCGACTACGGCGAAGCTCTTCGCATGTATCAAGAGATTCAAGCCGCCCAATCCGGTGCCGAAGCGGTCGATATGCTCTATCGGATCGGACTCTGCTTTGAAGCACTCGGAGATTTTGAGAAGGCGATCGACCAATACCGCGAGATGGTCGAGGGCGACACTACCGACCAAATTCGCTGGGTTTCGCGAGTAAGTCAGGCGCGCGCATGGTTGCGTTCGAAGAAACCCGATCGAGCAAGGCAACTCCTCGCGGGCCTTATTCTAGAAGGCTCGTCGAAGGTCGGTGATGATCACCCTGCACATGCAGAAGCAGCCTTTCTCTTCGCACTCGCAAGCCCTCACTTCGATACCCCCCAAACGCAGGATCCGGGTGAGCCCCCACTTGCCCGCGCGCCGACAGCATGGCCGGTCGAAGATACCATTGATTGGGCCGATAAGCAGCCCGCAACAAACACAAAAACCGCCGCTAAACCCCGCACCAATGAGCGGGAAAACGCCGTTTCAGATTTACCCATTGCTCGCATCACTGAGATCGCGTCTGCCGAGTACACAGTGGCTGACCTTTTGGCGGAAATATCAAAGGCGGGCAAATACGACCTCAAATTGTCATCTGCCGTATCAACGCAGTTTTCCGAGCGGCGATTGAGCGTCGGTCAGAAAGGCATTCCGCTCGCGATCTGGCTTTCAGCAGTTTCCTCTGCCGTCGACTGTCGATGGGAAATCAATAATGGCGAACTCATTGTCGAACCCGTGCGACTGAGTGTCCCCAAAGTTGAAACAATGGATATGAACGCTCTCGATAGCGCGCATGGAGTCGTCGGTGAATTAGCTCTGCGCCTCGCTCTTGACTGGAGCCCGACTCATCGACTGTTCCCGACTGCCCGCATGCATGTCGGAAATCTTTACTACCATCGAAAGCAATACGCAGTTGCGATGGTCGAGTATCAGGAATTACTCAAAACATCCGTCTCAACGACCAGTCTCGCCGCAACCTACAATATTGGCCTCGTGCTCCAGAAAATGGGCCGCTTCGAAGGCGCACGAGAAGCCCTCTATCGAGTGGTCGACGGCAATCCCGAAAGTTCAATGGCATCGGTTGCCTCATACCTCATTGGTCGAATGCTTCTTGATGAAGGGCAGCATGCAGACGCAGTGCCCGCTCTCGAATTTGCGGCACGAGCAAAGATGCCGGACGACAGTCGCGCGGCAGCCGCAGTCTACGCTGCAATCGCGCACTTACTCGGCGACAACTATCACGAAGCGGGCTCAATTCTCTTTGCGACTCGCTCGTCGTTCCTCAAGACGCACTCACTTCGAGACGCCGCAGCATTCCTCAACTCCTATGCTCGGTATCAAATGCTCGAAGGCAACGCCGAGCTTCAACGAAGAGAAACCGTCTATTTATTTCGCTCGCTCTTCGCACTCGGATCCGACGCAACATGGCTCGGCTCTTATGGCATGCTACTCGTCGGCCGCGCCTATCGAGACTTAGGCATGAAGGCTCAGATGAGTCGCATTTTCGAGCGATCACTCGCGGACGGAGCAACCGGTATCACTGCTGCAGAAATGCGGTTTCTGCTACTTGAAGCTCGCCTCGACAAAGAAGAGACGAGCGCTGCTGCAAGGGACGAGATGTTGCGATTCTCAGTAGCAGAGTTTGAAAACAAATGGGGGCAACGAGCACGCCTCACAATCGCAAGAATGGACTACACAAAACGCCGTTTCGAAGACTGCCTCACAGGCTGCCGCGAGCTGGTAAATGCGCCTCACATCCAGTCTTTCGAATTGCTCCGACTAATGGGACAGGCATACGACGCCCTCAATCAACATCGCAACGCGGCGCTGTGCTTCGACGGCCAAATACCGCCTCAAAGTTGACAGTCGCTCTTTGATTGCCGCCCTCAGCGATCCCGAACAACAGCAATTGCAATCCGCCTTCAAGGAGTCGAGTCGCCGATGAGTAATACGCTGGATGCATTTCTTATGACGAGCACCGGAAGCAACTCCGGACGATCAAACTCATCACTCCCCGCGCCCTCACGCCCCTCAAGAAGCGCGCAATCATTTGCGGATGTCACGGCCGAATGGATGCAGCTCGTCGCTGCCGAACGACTCCGACAGATATCAATTCCGCAGGCCGAGGCTGCCTCTGCGGAATTAGTAACGGGATCAGCAATAGAAGCCGAAGTCACCGAATCATCGCAAACTGGCCAATCGCCGAATGACCGACTTGCGGAAGTAACAACACTTGCAGAAGGACTTCCCGCACCTCTTGCCGTCACTCCGCCAAACATAGTCGCGCCGCCAGTCACCTCGTCTGCTTCCTCAGCAGATAATAAGCACTTTATATCAACTCTCAGAAGCAATATCCGGACGGCGAGGGAGTTCCGCCCAACACATGCCGCAGCATCCGCGATTGCCGACTATCAATCTCAATTATCAAAAGCAGGCATAGAGGAAACTCCCGACACCGAACCCGTCACCACTGCGGGAACAACCGACAGACAATCATCGTTGAAATCGAGTGCGAGTGACGACCTCTTTCCGCAGTTCGATGGCGAACAGAATTCACCGCGAGTAGAGCGAACTGCAATGGTGACTGCGATCGCTCCCAATTCACCGATCGGGGCAACGACTCAACACTGCGTCCCCAATCGCCAAACAGAGTCTGATGATACCTCGCTGCGAACAATCCAAACGGGCAACGCTCTCCGCACGCGCCAACTCGCCAACTCATCGAGCGAGCTAATTCAACCGCCGGCGGACGTTGATATTCCGAACGCGCTAAGCGATACGACTGCAAGGCCGTCGCTCAACATTGATCAATCCTCGCCGAGTATCACTTCCCTCGACACCCTAAGTGCCGAGTTAATCCCGGACACTACATTGGCCAATGAGATGTCGAAGTCCGACCGGCCTACTACCGAGCCAATCAACGCCGGAGCGCCCATTTCAGTTGAAGCTGCAATTTCTGAAATTCCGAATGCCCCGGCCCCCGTAATTTGCGACTACCAAACTCTCCCTGAGACGACGAATGCTCCGATTGAGCGAGCAACGCCGGTTGAATCCGCACCACGTGCAAAATCGACAATAGCGTCCTCTCTCAAAGCTGACGCCATTTCCGGTGTCATCGGCACCGGCACCGGAGATACCAAACAGGCAGTCGCACAATTGAGGTCAATGGGATTCTTCAATGAGACGGCATATCGCCCAGATCGTGCTCGTCATTGGGGATCGGAATCGCCGATGAAATCCCGAACTGACTCGATCTCAATCAGCGGTCTCTCGGCTTCGCTTCGACCGGCGTCATTCCTTTCGGACCGACCAGTCGGTCACGCAGAGATGCCCGCGTCGGTCAGAGAAGTCGGCACATTCGTCGTCGAAAGTGTGAGTAGGAATCAACTTCAAGACGGCATGACTGTCGAACTCGATCATCCCGAACTCGGCCTTGTTCGCCTGAAGGCTACGATCGAAGACGGACTAGTGCGGGTCAGCATTCAAACGCAGCAGGAACAAACGGCATTCCTACTACTGGGGCACAAAGACGGTATGCAGCAGATGCTCAACGAAGCCGGAATTACACAAGCCCACTGCGATGTTGCATGGGAGTCCGACCCCGAATCAGAGCGTCACCAACAACCCAATCATCCCCATCAAACGGATCGTGAAGACGATCTCTTCGACTCGGCAAAACAACATCGCCGCCAATCCGAAGCAGAGCGCATCTCTGAACTTAATCTCGTACTTTAGTAATACTGACAATTCACTTAGAGCCATCACATTGGAGGATTACTCATGGCAGTTACCGGCGTCGGTCAAGACCTCAATAAAGACGACTTTCTGAAATTGCTAGTCGCACAACTTCGAGCACAGGATCCATTGGAACCCGTCAAGGACCAAGAATTCATTGGCCAACTCGCTCAGTTCTCGACACTCGAAAGCATTACCGCCCTCAACGCCAGTTTCGGAGATCTCCTGAAACTGCAGCAACTCACAGCAGGGGCCGACTTGATCGGGAGAAACATCTCCTATGCAACCGGAACAAACGGAGTGACGGCATCAGCAGTCGTCGAGTCGCTTTCCGTTTCAAATGGTTCAATCCAGTTGAAAGGCACTGACGGAACCTCGATTGCGCTCTCGAATGTGCTTGCCGTTTCTTGACCACAAAGTTTGTCGGATGTCTAATTTTGGATGAGTTTTTTGTCGTGAACTCTCGAATGTCCCGCTAGCTTCCCGCCCCCTCCGGGGCCGCATTCTGCGGGTCTCGTCTTTTTAGTTCTTTTCATCACGTCTCGAAGGAACGTCATTGTGGGCAAGGATGCCGCACTCGGGCTCTTAGGTTTCGAATGCGGGAGCGAATGGCATGATTCGGACTTTGTACACAAGCTCGTCTGGTTTGCGAGGACATCAGCGTTACCTCGATGTTGTGGGTAACAACCTTGCCAACGTGAATACGACGGGCTTCAAGTCTCAACGCGTGAGGTTCTCCGACCAATTTTCTGAGACGTTGCGAGCACACACTCTTCCCAACGGAGCACTCGGCGGTACCAATCCCATCCAGATTGGTAATGGTGTCAAAGTCGCAGCCACTGATACCAGTTTCGGACAAGGATCATTGTCGCAGACGGGTAATGCACTCGACCTCGCCATTCAGGGTAATGGGTTCTTTGTAGTCAACGATGGTGTCGAGGATCTTTATACCCGCGTCGGTGCTTTCTCGGTCGACTCCGCAGGATTTCTCGTTGACTCTGCTACCGGCTTCCGCGTCCAGCGGACCGGAGTCGTCGGCGAGGCAGCCGGGACGGTTCCCGGATTCCAGCGCGGCGGCGACAACGACATCGTTGTACCAGAAGGGCAAACGATTCCCGGCCGTGCAACAACAAGTGTTCGTTTCGTCGGCAACCTGAACGCCAATGCTGTCGGACCGCAACGACAGACGCTGACAATCAATCAACCGCTGACTGTCGGCGGTATCGCCGCGACACTTAGCGCCGACCTGAATCAACTCGACCAAACGTCGTCGGCTTACACCAATGGCGACGTTATTCAAATTACTGGCAATGACCTAGCGGGCAATGCCGTTAATGCCCAATTCATTTACGGCCCCGGTACAAGCACGGTTGCCGATCTCATCGATCGCGTGAATGTCGCTTTCGGCACAGTTTCAACCGGTGGTGCAGTTGCCAATCCTCAAACCGACGGGTCTCCGAGTGGGGCAACACTGACTCTCGACACTGAGGGCAATTTTGTATTGCGAGCCAATCGTTCCGGCCCCGGCCTCTTGTCGTTGAATCTCTCGACGACTGATTCTTCGGCACTTACCGGTAACACATCATTCGCCAACTTCGTTGAAACGGTTGACGGGAAGTTCGGTGACACGGCGACAACCGCAATCGACGTCTTTGATGAGCAAGGCGACGCCCACACGCTGACATTCACCTTCCAGAAGCAAGAGTCAAATTCTTGGGACTTAGTCTCTGCAGTCAGTGACGACGCCACATTCTTCGCGCTTGACGCCTTCGTGCAGGGAATCACCTTCAACGCCGACGGTTCCTTCCAGTCGATTACCGGACAAGACGCTCGGGAAGTTCTTTCAACGACCCGACCACTGACGACAACTGACGCCGGCGGCGTGACTGCCGCTCAAGCTGATCCGCTGAACCCGGCGGCGTCGACACTCATTAACGACCTCGCTCAAACAGTGATTCCGTACGCAGGCGGCCCAAGCGACATTATCTATATTTCGGGCCGCAACGCCGACGGCACCGAAGTTCTTCCTGCCGGTCAACTCGCCGTTACCGCCACAACGACCGTGCTTGATCTCATCACTCAGATCAACAACACCATTCAAGGTGCGACGGCCTCACTGGTTGCCGGTAATATCGTCCTAACGGCAGATGATCCCGGTTCGTCAGAGTTGCAATTGCGATTATCAAGTGACGCGGCCGGCGGACGAACTCTATTCGATGACTTCACTGTCGCAGTGAATGGGTCGGACGGCGACGACAATATCACATTCGAAATCAACAACCTTGCGAATGTCAGCACGCCTCAGACTGTGAATTTTGATTTCGGCCTCGCCAATGAATTCAACGGACTGACTCAGTTCGGCGGCTTCAACTCGGTGACAGCACGAAATCAAGACGGCTTCGGGCCGGGCTCATTGGTGAGCAAGTCGATTTCGTCCGACGGCACCGTGAATGGCGTTTTCTCGAACGGTCAAACGGTTGCACTCGCTCAATTGGCGGTCGCGACCTTCGCCAATCCAGAGAGCCTCGACCGAGTGGCTGATAATTACTTCTCGGATAACGGTAACTCCGGACCGGCGATCGTTGCTCCGGCTCTGACCAATGGCGCCGGGTCGATTAAGAATTCGTCGCTCGAAGCTTCGAACGTTGATATCTCGTTCGAATTCACGCAGCTCATCACTGCCCAGCGCGGCTTCCAAGTAAATGCCCGCGCCTTCAGCACCGCAGACAACGTGCTTGAGGAAGCGGTTAACCTTGTGAGGTAATGAATTTTGCACGGCCTAAGTAGATGACCGCTGCGATTCTTAGGTGAGTCATATGTTGCTCGGCATGATCTCAATGATCATGCCGAGCTTTTTCATTTCACGGTCATGAAGGATGACTGCATGAGAGGATTGCGACAGATCCTTGCGGCGACCTGCGTTTGCTTCTCGCTCATGCTCATATCCAGTGCTGAAGAGCAGACATCATCCGCGACCAATCCTAACTCGGATGATTGGCCGACATATCAGCATGACGCAGCACGAACGGGAGTAACGTCATCTCGCATTTCGCTGCCCCTCCGCGAGTCTTGGCGCTATCAAGCTCCGGCGGCGCCGCAGCCCGCTTGGCGCCCGCCGCAGGTCGGATGGACGGAACTGCCCAAAGTCGATTTTGACGAAGCCTTGCACACCGTCGCTGATCGCAACCGCGTCTACTTCGGCTCCTCCGTAGAGAACACGATCGTCGCTCTCGATGCGGCAAGCGGTGCTCCCGTTTGGGAACGGTTCACGAGCGGGCCCGTTCGATTGGCTCCGACGCTTGCTCACGGTCGAGTCTTCTGCGGTTCCGACGACGGTCACGTTTATTGCTTCGACGCTGAATCAGGCGGCGAGTTGTGGCGTTCGCAGGTAGCTCCTCAAGCCAAAAAAGTGCTCGGCAACGGCCGAGTCACCTCACTTTGGCCGGTTCGAACGGGAGTCCTCATTGAAGGCGACCGCCTCTACTGCGGTGCCGGAGTCTTTCCTTATCACCGCATCACAATGGCCGCGCTCAATGCCCGAAATGGAGAAGTTGAGTGGCGAGCGGATGACTTCAAGAACTACGGAGGGTTCAGTCCGCAGGGCTACATGCTCTCTGCCAAAAGCGGTTTGATCGTGCCTTCAGGGCGAGCGTCTCCCGCCTGCATTGACCGACGAAGCGGAAGCGTGCTCTTCGAGGTCGAGCATGTCGGAGACAAAGGC
>CAZNMS010000140.1:0-18746 GCA_964573505.1 uncultured Planctomycetaceae bacterium
GAGGAAATGCACGCTGCCGTCGGCGAAGGCAAAGAAAGTTCCGCCCGGATGCCAGCTCCAAAAGCTCAGCGTGTTGAGGTCGGCGGCGTTCATGTTGACCGGCGGAATCAAGCCGTTGCGAGTGCTGAGATACTGCTCGCACTCGTTACCGCCGCAGATGATCCATCCCCATGTGAGATCCTTCGGCATGCCTCGCTCGCCGACTGCGAGCGTATTCGAGGCACCGTCCGTGATGTCGCGGAACTGCACTTTGCTCAGCGAGTAGAGCAAGCCGTTGCCATTCGTCGTTCCGGTCGTCGACGAGAAGCAGGCAGCCATTGTGGCGAGCCCGTTGTTACCGCTGACTCCTAAGTAATTGCCCGGATACAAGAGCCCGCAGTCTCCCGAATTGGGCTGTGGACCCGTCGGACCACTGAGTAACGACTTGCCGGAATTGGGATCTGACGGGCAGTAATAGAAAGGTAACGACTTCGATTGCGGTTCGGGTTGACTGGCTAGCTGCCGCGCCTTGATCCATGTGCAACATGTCTGAGTGGTATTGAAGTCGACGGTATCAAAGACGTCTGATTTTTCGAGATAAGGCAGCAGCGACAGCGAAAAGCCCCAAGAAAAACCATTAGATGCCGGACGACTTCCCATCGGGAAGCAATTAACGGCCTCGTGATAGTTATTGAGAGCGATGCCAATTTGCTTGAGCTGATTTTGACACTGCGATCGGCGTGCTGCCTCGCGAGCTTGCTGCACTGCCGGCAGTAGCAATGCGACAAGCACAGCGATAATGGCAATAACAACGAGCAGTTCGATGAGCGTGAATCCTCGAGCTCGCCGCAGTTGATAATTCATTTTTGGCTCCGCAAGTCAGGGCGATAAGGCGAGTGGCGAACTGAGATCTCTCGATCGCGAACGGTGTTACAGAGTTCGCAATCTCGACGTGCCAATCGCCGCACGGGGGAACGTCTGAGCGAGGCGATCAAAAGTTACGATGCTCGCCGCAGATTGGAATTGAGTCTTTGAGAATTTTCGCGGTGCCGCTGAATGGGTCGCGGGAATGGTCCGGGCAAGCAATGCTGAGATCTTTAGCCGCGAGTCGCAGAGCGACTCGTCAAAGTAGCATGGGCTTCTAGCCCGTGCTGAGCGGCGGCGACTTAGCGAACGCCGACTTTTCAAAATACAGCACGGACTGGAAGTCCATGCTACGCCGACTGACTGCTTAGGCGAGCGGCACTTTGGGACTTGCCCCGTACGACGGACTTGCAGTCCGTCGCGTTGAGGAATCGACGGACTACAAGTCCGTCGTACCGGTAAGTTCCAATCTTCCGTTCGCCTTATGAGAGACATCATGAATCACTTCTTGAGAGCAGTATGTTGGCTGCTCGTTGTGAGTTTGCTGCGAGCCGATTGCTTGCTGGCTGCCGAACCGCCGACGAAGCCGCAGTTCGTTGTTTCGGTTTCGAATCTCGAAGCGACGCCGCAGGTCACGGCGACTGCGGCGGGACTGGCAGAGGAACTCAATGCGGGCGAGTGGTGCGTTGCGAAGCCGAGTCCGACGCCGGCGCGCAACTGGTATGAAGTGCCGCGCGGCGTTGATGTGAAGCAGTGGCTCAGCGTCGTTGTTGTCAGCTTTGGCGAGCAAGCGCAGACCTATGCCTTTCAGTTCGGCGGTCCGAATGGCAGCGCGAGTTTGCCGGCGCGGGTCGGCTTGCGACGACATCTCTCGCGCGGAGCACTCGTTTGGGGGCAACCGTTCGGCATGCTGCTGAGTGAGTTGCAAGTCTCGGTTGCTCGTCATGACGAAGACTCGAAGCGACCGCTCTTACGCATTGAGTTTGCAAACACAGCAACGCGTCCGGCGACGGGTTCGTCGAAGTCAAAAGGCGGGCTCGATGAAGCGTTGACGGTCACGCCGGAGAAAGTCATTCCGCAAGTGCAGGCGATTGTCGTCGCTGCCGCTTGCGAAGCCGGATGGGCTCCGGTGCTCGTGCCAAAAGGAGCGAGCGACAATGGCGGGCGACTCGCTGCGAATGACGCGAGTGCGGTCGTTGAGATTGGTGTGCTCGATCAAGCGTGCTCGTTTCGCATCTCGCTGACGCGCGGCGGAAAGACGAGCGTGCTCAGTCGCGATCGCGTTTCATGGGAAGAGTATTACGAGCAACTCGCGCACTTGCTGAGGTTCCCTTTGACCGACGGAGCATCGCGGGACTTCGCTCGGCTCAGTCTGCACGGAGCCGAGTTGCTCGCGGCGCAGGGACAACGCATTGCCTGCGTGATCGACGACGAACTTGCGGCGCTCGACGGAACGACCGGACAAGAAGTTTGGCGGCAGCGCATCGTGCAATCAAAATTACCGACCGTGCCGAAGAAGGTTGAGCAGTACGTCGTGCGGACTTCTGAGCGCGGGCAGCAACGACTCATTCGATGGACGAAGTCGCTGGCTGAGATTGCATGGGACGACGGCAAAGAACTGAAGCTCACGCCGATCGCTGCTCCGTCTGAGTCTGCATTTGATCTCGACGACAAAGGCAATGTCGTCATCGCTGTCGGCGACAAAGTGCTGAGCTTCGTTGCGGGCAAAGAACACTGGTCGGCAACACTTAAGCAGCCCGTCAGTTGCGGGCCGAGTCTCGACGGTCAGCGCGTGATCGTCGGCACTGAGAACGGCGAGTTGACCGCGCTCTCGCTGACTGACGGCAAGCCAATTTGGAGCGTGCCAGTCGCTCCCGGCATACGCGGAGCGATCGGTAAGGCGGGCTCGCTGCGCTTCGTCTTCTGTGCTGAGGACGAGACGGTTCGTGCGATCGCCGCTGAGTCCGGCAAAGAGCAATGGAAGTTCGAAGCACGCGACATGCTCGCTCAACCGGTGATGTTGTTCGGCGAGCGACTCTTGATCCTGACGAAGCAGAATCGCATCGCGTTGCTTTCAGCTCGCGACGGTATGCCGGTCGCTGACGTGCAATGGCCAACATGGATCGTCGGTGCGACGCCGGTGCTCGTGAATCAGTCAACGCGACTGGCGATCGGAGACGTCTCGGGCCGAGTGGCCTTACTGGATGATGCACTGAAGACCGTTTGGGAGACGCGGCTTGCTCATCGGCGATCGGGCAAGCTTGCCGTGCATGAACTGCCCGTTGTTTGGCAGAGCCCGAAGAAGACCGATCCCGACGATCTCTTAGCAGCGATCGAAACTGATGGGCTCAAGCGGCAACTCATGCTGCTCACAACCGACACTCTCGGCTTCTTAGAGAAGCTCTCCATTGAAGGAGTGAAGTGATGAATGACTGCGAGCAACCGAATGCCGAATCGCACCGAGTTCGATTCTCCCTTCGCGCGCATCTTTGTAGCCGAAGTCGTGAGACTTCGGACTCAGTCACTGCGGCCCCGAAATCTGACGATTTCGGCTACGGTCGTTTTCGGTCGCACCGCTTTAAGGCGCGTGCTGTAAGGACTCTTACTCCGCGAACCTCTCGGGTCGGGCTATCGAATCGCGTCTCTTTGAGGCTTATTGGGATCGCGCTTCTCGTAATCGTCTCGTTCAATACGGCACCGGCATTCGCTCAGAAGCCGAAGTTGGATTTGGATGATCTGAAGTCAGACATCCTCGACGACCTCAACAAAGGCGATGCGAAGAGTGATCTCGAAGGACTCAAAGCGAGCCACTTGTCGCTCATCGGAGTTTGGGACGGAGTCGAACCACTCGATGTTCGGCAGAAAGCTGCCGGCGTCAGTTACGCATGGAAGTCGGTACGAGGACCGGCGAACGCGAACTATGTGAGCCCGCTGAATGCGCAGCCGATCGGCACCGTGATCTCGGTGCCGAAGACCGGCGAGTACCGCGTTTATCTGCGAGAGTGGCTCGGCGAACGACAAGCGGCACCGGTCTCGTTGAAGCTTGAGCCGCTCGCAAAGAACGCAACTCCGACGGCGACTCATGTCTTCGGCAAGATGCGGCTGCCGGCCAATACGCTCGGCAAAGAGATCGAAGCGAAGCTGCCCGTGCGGTTCGAGTCGCAGGTGCAGCTCAACACTCCGCCTGATGCCGCGATGTGGGTTTGGGAGTATGCCGATCTCAAGCTCAGCTCCGGCGATTATCGAGTGACGTTGCAAAGCGACGCGAAGGACGCGCGGGTGCATGCACTTTTTCTGACACAGTCGAAGTCGTTCCGTCCAAGCTTTTCTGAAGTGCGGCAGGACAACACTTTCGAAGGCATCTATCTGCGTTACCGCATCCTCGACGGAGCGACCGCGCCGCAGTTCACGGCGTCGCTCGGAGTGACCTATCACTGGCGCGGACGAATCGCGCCGGGCAGCACGGAGCCACTTTGGTACGACACCATCGGGCAATTGAAGAACGTCGCGGTCAAAGAGTGGTCGCCGTTCATCGACGTGCGCGAGCAGATCATTCCCGGAGGCGGGCCATGGTCGACAGCGCGCACGTCGTTCAGCGGCATGAAGCAGGGACGCGTTGAAGTGCAGTTTGCATGGCATCCTCATGACGCTGCTGTCACGCGGACCTTTGAGACGGCGGTGAGCGAGGGCTCGGCGATGTTCCGCATTCCGCACGGACGATTCACGTTCGACCGGCCGCGTGCGGAGTCAGCCGCGCCGCGATGGGGAGTTTGGGATCTCGACACTGTCGCCGGAGTCATGCCCGAAGAGGCGATCGTCGAAAAGTATTTCGTTTGGGCAGACGACGCGGCGAAGAAGCTCGGCGTGCAGCCCAATCATCCGAAGCCGAAGCATCTGCATGTGCTGTCGAGTTGCCGCACCGCGCCAGTGCATCGCACGCGCGCGGCCGAGATGTTGGCGAAGCTCGGCGTGAATTGGATTCCCGATGCGCCGCCGTCCGTCAGCGAGAAGTTCGGGCTCTACTCCGATGCGGACCGCAAGAAGATCAAGCTCGGCGACGAGATCAGCACTTACACAGCCGCCGCAGCGATCAACTCGGATGCCGCGCTGACTGCGAAGTTCCACTCGTACCTCAACGAGCAAGCCGCACTCGTCGGCAGCAACGTGAAGTCGTTCTTCGGAGTCGACGATGTCCGCCATTTGGAGTGCCTCGACAAACTCCCGAGCAATGCCGGTCGGTTCGAGCGGCGGCTCTTCTATTGCTCGCAGCGGTTCTGTCATGTCGCGACGGTCGGCACTTATGCGCGGCTGCTGCGCGATGTCGAAAAGAAGCATCCGAATGCGATCGTCTACAACAACTACTCGCCGCATCCGGTCTTCTTGACGGGCCGCGACATGAATGGCGCGGATTGGTTTCTCTTACCGCGAGCCGGAGCGCAAACGCTCGGTTGGGCCGAAGACTGGGCGACGGGCGGCAGTTGGGGACTCGGCACTCCGATGACCGAATGCACGACGTTTTATGCGGCTCTCGTTGAGTGCTCCGTTCGCAAGCACGGCTACCCGTCGGGTTTCTATGTCGGGAGTAATTGCGGTTACACCGCGCAGAAGATGTTCTCGTGCGTGAGTCAGGGCATCTCGATTCTGCACCTTTATGACTGGGGGCCGATCGACGCATGGGCCGAAGGCAGCAACGCATGGAGCGAGATGGAATCGCAATACCTCTCGGTCATGCAGGGCACGCATGCGTTAGGACCGGTCGACGAGATCGTTGCGAAAGGGCAGCGTGAAGCTCGCAAAGTGGGGCTGCTCTACAACCGCTCGCACGAGATCCTCAGTGGCGACCGCGTTTGGCTGAATCGCGATTGGATGTGGACGTTTCTGGGACTGAGGAACTCGCAGATCCCGGTCGACATCGTGATTGAAGAGGATCTGACCGCCGACGGGCTCGCACCCTATGAGGTGCTGTATGTCGGCGGTCTCAATTTGGAACGGCGCCACTTGCAGGCGTTGCGCGAGTGGGTCGAACGCGGCGGAGTGTTGATCGGTTCGGCAGGCTTCGCTCAGCGAGATGTCTACGGAGATCGCATGCCGGAAACGGTTTCGCTCTTCGGTGCCGAGCAGCGATTGGCAGATGCGTCGCAGCCGTCAGCTCGAACGCACGTGAAGTTCGCTGCTGCCGACTTCCCCGCAATCGATCTGCCGGTGACGACCGCCGGTCAGCAGTGCTATGTATTAAATCCGACATCCGCTCGACCGATCGCGACTTACGACAACGGCGACGTCGCGGCGGTCTCTCAGTCGCTCGGCAAAGGCCGCACGATCTTGTTGGGAGTGACGACCGGCGAGATGTATCGCGGAGCCGGCGGAGCAAAGAGCACCGCACGAGAATGGCTCGTCACTCCCGCCGTAAAGAAGTTGAACGGCTCGACGACTCAGTTCGATTGCCCCGAAAGCGAAGTGACGCGCTTCGATCACGAGCAAGGCATCGCCGTGCTGATCGCGATCTACAGTTCGAAACCCGATGAGCTTTCAAAGTCGCCCGGCAAGCTCTCGGTGCGAACGGACCGCAACGTAAGAGAAGTGCTCAGCGGCCTGCGCGGTCCGTTGAAGTGGCAACGAGTCGGGGATCGCATCGAGATTGAGACTCCGGCACCGGCAGAGATCGCGGTTGATTCGGTGCTGCTGCGGTGAGGCATAGGATGGGCACTCTTGCCCGTCTTTGGATTTCAGTGCTGATTGCCGGCGTGAGCCCAATGGCATTGATTTTAGAAATTTCGTCCGCCAATGCGTTTGGCACACCTTTCGCGCATCCGACTGACTCCTCTTAAACCGGAGTCATTTTCTCATGGATTTAGCCGCAGACAGTCTCACTGACGAGCAGCGTCAGGTGCAATTTTTCCCGCGCGTTTGAGCAACTTAATACCCTCGTCGATTGGTCAAGCTTCGATGCCCTCTTCCCTCGACGGGCCAATGCCGTCTTCACCGACAGCGTCGTCTTACTGATGCTCTTGTATCAGCGCATGCAACCTGACAAGTCACTGGAACTCACCGTCAAGAAGGTCTTGGAGTTTGCTCCCACACTCTTGCCTGCAGAGCACAAGCGGGTCGCCGAAGGGACTCTGTCGAGCAACCCTTCGGGCTATTCGCGAGCCCGAAAGAAGTGTCTGCGTAAGGCCGTTAAAAAGTTGGCCAACACCGTCTCGCAAACGCTCATCGAGCGAACGAAGACCTCGCTTGATGGTCGTCGCGTGACTGTCATTGATGGAACGACGATTACACTGGGGCCGGACTCGGGCTTACGCAGTGTCTTTCCGCCAGCACGGAATCCGTATGGCGAGTCTCCGCTTCCGATCGCGCTGTTGGTGATGGGCTTCGAACTCGAAAGCGGTGCTGCGATTCTGCCGCAAGTGGGAGCCATATATGGAGACAACGCTGTCTCCGAGACAGCGATGGTGTCACAGTTAATACAGCAGTTGTCGCCCGACGACATCGTCATGGCGGACTCGGGATACGGCAACTTCGAGGTCGCCTGGCAGGTGCATGTGCGACAGCGCGACTCCCTCTTGCGTCTGACCGCCGTTCGCTTTGAAGCACTGCGTCGGCAGGCCACTTTGGTCGAGCAGCGCGGCAACGTCACCTCGTACACGCTGCGGTGGCGGCCCAGTAGGAACGAACGAGCCAGTCGTTCCGACTTGCCCCCTGATGCTCTGATCGCGGTGCGACTGCATGCGATCCGCATCTCAGACACGCTGACGTTGTATCTGGTGACAACTCTCACCACTGCGGGCGGCGAACTGGCCGAGCTGTATCGCTATCGCAACGACGCCGAGATCGACATCCGCAACTTCAAAGTGACGCACAACGCCGAGCAGTCCCGAGTCCGCAGCCACGACATGTTCATGAAAGAACGGTGGATGTCACTGGTGAGCGACAACTTGGTGTGCCAGTTCCGGCGAGAAGCGGCAAAGCAAGCCCAACTGGAACCACGCGAACTGAGCTTCAAGCGAGTGCTCTCAACGTTCGAGACATTCCTCTTGAGCCGCCTGTTCAAGACTCCGAGCGAAGCCCGCCGAGCTTTCGACCGAGCCTTAACGAGACCAAAAGCCGCGAAGCGACGAGAGCAGCTCAGCCTTCTGGCGCCGCTTCGCGACTGCTGCAGTGAATGGGCTCGCGAACTGCGGGCTCACGCCCGCAGCTATTCTCTGTCGCCGCTTCGCGCGCTGTCGTGCCGCCAGAAAGGTCGCAGCGGCCGCATCATCCTGCTGAGCGAGCACTTGATACCGTTCGACCGTGCGGGAAGAGCACTCATGACCGGGCTCGATATTCAACGCGAACGGCACGCCGACATTGAGCATGTCATTCTGCTTACACAGCGCACCATGTCGCTGAAACCGTGAGGTTTCAGGCCTTTCAGCCGTCCGAAATCTGACGATTTCGGCTACGAAAAATCGAAGGTGCGTTGTCGAAGTAATTGTCAGCGGCCTCTTGAGCCGTCCAACCAAAGAAGTCGGCAAAGAGCACGAGCACGGCTGCGCGAAAGGTGCCCTGCCAGTCCTCAAGGAGCCGCTTGCGAACCAGTGGCGAAAGTGGCCGAACATCGAGACAAGGCCAATCCCGTCGCCCCGGCTGCGGATGAGTTCAATTAACCAGAATCCCATGAAAAACAGCAGGTTTTCCGCAAAACAGACTCGCCGATGGGGTTCTGTCGGATGCGTCAGATCTGATTGTGATCGGTTTGGGTTCAGCGGGCTGCCATGATGAAGAATCAAAACGAAGAAGCCCGGCAATGCACCACCATGCCGGGCTTCACGCTTCCGGGGCCTATTCGCCCGGGATGATTCATTTTTGCGTTGGATGAGACTGAGTGTGACTCAGTTCGGACGCTGTGAACGAGATCTATGCCTGAGCGGCGGCGAGTTCTGATAGACGGATTGCGGGAACAACGACGCGGTCCCAGTTGGCTTCGAGGTAATCCGCCGGTCCGCCCTTCGTGCCGACGTACCAGCCGGCGTCGATCGTGTCGACCATCTCGATCGCGTCCCACGGGCAAACGGTTAGCTCGTAAGGATCCGACTTCTTTCCGGGGATATGCACGCAGACTTCGCAGCCGACGCACCGCTCGACGTCGATTTCGCAGAAGCTCTGTAGGCAGCTAATTGATTCGCCGGGGACTTTTTGAATGCAGTCGACCGGGCAGACTTCCAAGCATGATTCGCAGCCCGTGCAGTTGTCTGCGTTAATCACCGCAACCTGCTTTGGCAGCTTCTTACGAGCACCTTGCTTTGCCATGACGTTCTCTATGGAGGCTGATGAGGATCGCCGAATCGGCACATTGTGATCGACTGAGCGAGCGAATTGACTGAAACACAAGCAGCCGGCCCATCTAATGCCGACTTAAGTGCCCCAAACGGCGGCGGATTGTTGTGGCCCTCCTAGCGGTCGACAAGGCTACGTTTTTGGGCATGGTTCACGGTGAGGTTGCAGAGCCGCGCCCTTCAGGAAGCGGAATCCGTTACGAAATAGCCAAAACTCCGCTTTCTAACGGGCGCGGCTCTGCGACCCGATGCGAGACCGAAATGAACCTCGCCCGTTTTTGCGTTGAAAGACCGGCGAACGGCGGTCGTCTGTTGGCTTAGCTTGCGGCATCAGGTTTATTGAAACGCGGTTCTTGAATTCAGGAATGGTTCAAATCCGGGGTCTTGATGGCAGCTGGCGCGCACGGAGAGCGAGGTTTTGCGGCCGAGTTGGGCTCCCTCTGCGTTGCTCTGGCGGAGAGCGGACTGGCGCAGGTCAGGTCGTCGAGCCAGTGACTTTCACGTTCGCCTGTCAGCGGTTCGTGCGGCCTGCGGCCGACTCGTTCGGGACGCTCACTGCGCGGGAACAGATGATGGTTCAGGAAAAGCGCAGCAGCTCTAACCTCGATTGCGCACGGTAGGGGGGACAAGCGAGCGCAAGTCATTGGTCGGCCGGCGCGTTCGTGAAAAGTTCGTCACCGGGCGGGCCGGCACAATGGGTGAAGAACGCAGGCTACGACGGACTTGTAGTCCGTCGCACGTCGTGAGAAGCGACGGACTGCAAGTCCGTCGTACCCAAAAACGGATGTGTTCCTCAGGACCTCATTCTTAGCCGCGAGACATACAAGTGCTTTCTTCAACACACGATTCGCTAACTCGTTTTCGTGCGGTCGATGGCTCGAATATCGGCTCGAATCTCACTGAAGTGTGTGAGTTATGAATTCATCGCTATCCCGCAGGAGTGCTCATGCAGAACGTCGAGATCGCTCAACTGTTTGAAGAACTTGCCGACCTCTTAGAGATTCAAGGCGCGAACGTGTTTCGGCTGCGTGCTTATCGCAATGCCGCGCGAACGCTCGAAAGCATGACGACTTCGATTGCAGATCTTGTCGAGCAGGGGCAGCCACTGACGGAACTGCCGGGCATCGGAAAGGATCTCGCCGAGAAGCTCGTGACAATCGTCGAGAAGGGCGAGCTGCCTCAGCTGAATGAACTGCGGAACGAAGTCCCGCGCGGCGTCGTGCAGATGCTGCGCATTCCGGGACTCGGCCCGAAACGCGTCGCGCAGCTCTTTAAGGAATTGAATCTCACAACGCTCGAAGCACTGAAGGCGGCGGCAGAAGGCGGCGAGATTGCGAAGCTCAAAGGCTTCGGGGCGAAGACGACGCAGATGATTCTGGAGGGCCTCGAACTCATCGAGCAGGCGGGTAATCGGTATTACCTCGCTGAGATGAAGCCGGCGGTTGAAGCGATTGTCGGGATGCTCGCAACGCTGCCGTCGGTCCAACAGGTGAGTCCCGCCGGTAGCTTTCGTCGTCGTAAGGAGACCGTCGGTGACTTAGACGTGCTCGCAACGTCGACCAATCACGACGAAGTCATGAACGCGCTCGCGGAGCATGTCCTCGTTGAGAAGGTGCTGACTCGCGGAGACACGAAGCAGCGAGTGCGACTTCGCAGTGGTATCGAGCTCGATCTGCGCGTTGTCCCGGACGAGTCCTACGGTGCCGCGATGCAGTACTTCACGGGCTCGAAAGATCACAACATCGTGATCCGCCGGAGGGCTCAAGAACGCGGGCTGAAGGTCAACGAGTACGGAGTCTTTCGCGACGACGAGTACATCGCAGGTCGCACCGAAGAGGACGTCTACGCGGCGGTCGGATTGCCGTTCATCCCGCCTGAGCTGCGCGAGAATCGCGGTGAGATCGAGCGAGCGGAGCGCGGTGAGTTGCCGAAGCTGCTCGAACTGAGCGACATGCAAGGCGACTTACACATGCATACGACGGCGACCGACGGCTCGGCGTCGATTCGCGAAATGATCGAAGCCGCGAAGGCGCGCGGGCTCAAGTACATCGCGATCACCGATCACTCGAAGCGCGTGACGATGGCGAATGGACTCGATGCCGATCGGCTCCGAGCCCACTGGCGCGAGATCGAAAAAGTCCGTTCGCAGATCAGCGGCATCGAAGTGCTCTGCGGCATCGAATGCGACATCCTCGAAGACGCAACGATGGACTTGCCGGACGACGTTCTGGCCGAAGCTGACTGGGTCATCGCGGTCTTGCACTACGGACTGAAGCAGCCGCGCGAGCAGATTCATAAGCGGCTGATGACCGCGATTCAGAACCCGCATGTCAGCGTGATCGGGCATCCGTCGGGACGAGTCGTCGGTAAACGACCGGGAGCCGACATCAACTTCGACGAGATCCTCAAAGCGGCTGCGGACTACGGCGTGATGATGGAGATCAATGCGAACCACTACCGACTGGATCTCGACGACGTGCATGCCGCAGCGGCAAAAGATCGAGGCATCCCGATCGTGATCAGCACCGACGCGCACAGCGTTCACGGCTTCGATGAGATGCAGTTCGGCGTCTATCAAGCGCGCCGCGCCGGGCTTGAAGTGAAAGACGTCGCCAACGCGCAAAGCTGGGAGCAGTTCAAGAAGCGGCTGCATCGAGGACGCTAAGAGGAGTAGCCGAAATCGTCAGATTTCGGACGTCGTTCCGCTGACGCTCTCACTTCGAAGTCGGCTGCCTTGCCGCGTTCCGTCTCAAGCAGCCGCTACTGCGCGAGCATGCGGAAGCCGCGATAGGCGTATAGGACGCCGGTGTAGACCGTGAAAACTGCGGTCGCCCATAGGGTCACGTCGCGGAACTGATGAAACGCGGGATTCAGAAACCGCGCGTCGAGCGACAGCAGGGCGACAAACACGGCGAGACACTGCAGCGCCATCTTGATCTTGCCGCTCCAAACGGCGGAGAAGTCTCGGCCATGTTGTTCGAGGAATGACCGCAAGCCAGTCACAAACATCTCGCGACCGACAACCGCGATCACCATCCATCCATTGACGCCGGTCTCAGACGATCGCTCCAACAGAAACACAAACGCGCCGCAGATGATGATCTTGTCGACGAAGGGATCGAGAATTCGTCCGAGCGTTGTGATGAGCTGATACTTCCGCGCGATGTAGCCATCGAGAAAGTCAGTTGCTGCCGCGACTGCAAACAAGATCGCCGCCGCGAGCCACATGCCGCCGACCGACATCATGCCGAAGAGAACTAACGAGAGCACAAAGCGGCTGAGCGTGATGAGGTTCGGCAGGTTGAGCGATCGCCGATCAATCGGTCCCGGTCCAGTGACTGCGGAGTTCGAAGCAGTTGCAGGTGATTGAGAAGAAGACGGCATCGGGCGGCTTTTCCGAGAAAAGGGGCCGCGTTCCAGCAAGCTGCGATCTTGCATTGGCGAGCTTCGCGTCCCGAGTCGAAGCAATAGTTGCCGAAGTTTGGCAATCGCTACTCCCCCCCGCCAGTGCCCATGTGTTGGCGCCGCAGGCAAGTAACAAAGATTGCACTGCCGAGCCGGCCTCATGCTGCCGCGCGTTGAGGCGAGCGGCAGATGAGTGCCTTTGAAACCCTATCGGCGAATTCTGGTACGACGGACTTGTAGTCCGTCGGGCGCCGTCTTCGACGGACTACAAGTCCGTCGTACTGCGGCTCGTCTTAGCGATCTGCCGGCACTTCCATCACGACGCGGATGCCGACGAGCACATAGCGGGTCGTACGCGAGTTCCAGTTGCGGAACGACGAGCGGCAATAGAACGGCCATGTGTGCCATGAACCGCCGCGACGGATCTTGACCTCACCGTCATCCGGGCCTTGCGGATCTTCTGCCGGAGAGTTCGCGTAGTACTTCTCGTCATGCCAGTCCGAGCACCACTCCCAAACATTGCCGTGCATGTCGTAGAGGCCCCATGCGTTCGGCTTGAACTTGCCAATGGGTGCGGTGAATTGGTGCTTGTCACTGCTCTTCGTTGCGAACGGGGTCCATTCGGGAAAGACCTTTGACGTATCGACGTCATAGATCGCGCCGGACTTTGTGAGTTCGTCGGGATCGTCTCCGTTGTTGAAGCGAGTCGTTGAGCCGGCTCGGCACGCATACTCCCATTCGGCTTCGGTCGGCAGTCGGTACTTGCGGCCTTCTGTCTTGCTCAGCCAGTCACAAAGTCGCACGGCATCGAACCATGTAACGTCGACTACAGGGTGCGAGTCTTGCTGAGCGAACCCCGGACTGCGCCATGAGTACTCGAGCTTGCGTCCTTCGAACGCGTTCGACTTCGCGTTGTACCCCCATCCGCCCGTGCCGTCGGACTCTGCATCGGTCTTGTGACCGGAACGCTCGATGTACTTCTTGAATTGCTCGATCGAGACCTCATGCGCCCCCATATAGAACGGCTTCGTGATGCGGACTTTGTGAGCGGGGTATTCATCGTCGAGCGTTTCAATGCGCTTCGGGTCGTAGTGCGGAAAGGCTTTTTTCAGGCTCTCTTTCGACTCGTTGCTCCCCATCAAGAACTCGCCCGCCGGGATGCGAACCAGTTGCATGCCGAGCGAATTCGTGACGGTCTTCTCGGGCTCTGCCGCGATCGTCTCCCGTGCAAAGAATGGCCCGAGCAAGCTCGCAAGGAGCAGTGGAACGAGAAGAGCGTCAGCAACTTTCATGAGGTCCCTTAGTGTCACGGATGAGATGCGGCGATCGGCGTAAAGAGCACGCAGCGTCATTCAATCGCAACGGCCTTCGCATTGAAAGCGGGGATGAACCGAACAGCAGACCTTCGCATTCGAAGTTGGCGTTTCCGCAGATCACCGGCACTCGGTTCGAGCGCAACCTACGAATTCTCAAACACACTCCTAGAATGCCGCCTCTTTCGCGGGGACTGTCCCCTCTGTGTGTTTCTCGTTGAGGTTTTCATGCCGGCTCAGGATCCCACTGTTTCTGATTTGCAAAGCATCTCCGTTCGCGTCCTGATTGTGGATGACGACGAGTCGCATGCGGAAGCTGTTGCCGAGAGTCTCGAACGCGTCGGCTATGACTGTGTCGTCGCGTCGTCGGGGCCTCGTGCGGTGCAGCTCATTGAGGGGCAAGAGTTCGACGTTGTCATCACCGATCTCAAGATGGACGACGTCGACGGTCTGCAGATCTTGCAGAAGACGAAGCAGGAGTTGCCCGGCGCAGAGGTGATTTTGCTCACCGGCCACTTCAGCTTTCAGTCGGCATTAGCTGCGGGACAAGCAGGCGCGTCGGTCTATCTCACTAAGCCCGTCGATATTGGCGAGCTCCGAGCAGCGGTTGATCGCGCATCGACTCGCATCCGCTTGCTGCGGAAGAATGCGGAACTCAGCCGACGATTGGATGAGCGATTCGGCTTTGAAGGAGTCATCGGCAATAGCCCGGCGATGAAGCGCGTTATCGATCGGCTCAAGCAAGTCTCGCCGATGAATACGACGGTGCTCATTCGCGGCGAGAACGGCACCGGCAAAGAGATCGTCGCTCGCGCGCTGCATCAGAACAGCGACCGCAAGAATAAGCCGTTCGTGCCGCTCAATATCTCAGCACTGCCGGAGAGCATTCTCGAAAGCGAACTCTTCGGGCACGAGAAAGGCGCCTTCACCGGAGCCGAGCAACGTCGCATCGGCAAGTTCGAGCATGCAAACGGCGGCACGCTCTTCTTGGACGAAGTCGGCGAAATGCCGCTCGACACGCAGATCAAATTGCTGCGCGTGCTTGAGAGTCGAAAGATCTCGCGCATCGGCTCCAATGAAGAGTTCGACATCAATGTAAGACTCGTTACAGCGACGAACGCGGATCTCGAAGAACTCGTCAAGAAGGGCAAGTTTCGCGAGGACCTCTATTACCGCTTGAAAGTGATGTCGATCAATTTGCCGCCCTTGCGCGAACGGCGAATGGACATCCCGCTGCTGATGGACCACTTCCTGAGACAGCTTTGCGAGACCTATCACCGCGAGAAGCCGAACGTCTCGCGCGCCGCTCGCGCATCGCTCGTTGCGTATGACTGGCCGGGCAACATTCGCCAATTGAGGAACGTCGTCGAGACGATGTTCGTGCAAGACTTTGACGGCGTGCTCGACTGCGACGATCTGCCGGACGACATCCCGGCGATTCAAAGCTCGACGGAGGACTCCGCAGCCGATCCGGTCGCGAGCATGAAGATTCACAGCGGCGCGGACTCACTGATCGGTCGCCCGATGATCGAGATCGAGCGTTACTACATCGAGAAGACGCTCGAACTCACGAACGGCAACCGCTTCGAAGCCGCAAAGTTGCTCGATATCGGCGAGCGAACGCTCTACCGAAAGATCAAAGAGTTCGGGCTTTGAGCCGGTAGATTGGGATTCCATCCCGATCATCAGCGGGCACGACTCACTCATTCGCACCGCGTCATCGTCAAGAACGAGCCGCAAGACGTGATAAGTAGCATGGGCTTCTAGCCCGTGCTGACCCGCGTACGATTGGCAATCACGCACGTTTCAGAAGGAAGCACGGTTCATTTCGGTCTCGCATTGGGGCGCAGAGCCGCGCCCGTTAGGAAGCGGGGTTTCTGGCCATCTCGTAACGAATTCCGCTTCCTGACGGGCGCGGCTCTGCGACCTCACCGTGAACTACGCCCAAAAGGCCGCACGGACTGGAAGTCCATGCTACGAGCGGCGTGCGCTCCAATAACGACAGCAGCCTCAAGCAGACGCCCGAACTACTCGGCAGGCATTCCACTTGAGGCTGCTTCGACTGACATCTGCGTCTCACTTCTTCTTTGCGGCTGACGCCTTTCGTTTGACGACAGCCTTCTTTGCTGCGGGCTTCGTCGCGCTGTCGGAGCCAGAAGCAACCTTCTTGACGGTCGTCTTTTTGGTCGCAGCTTTCTTCTTCGGCGGCTGAGGCTTGTCGACGCCATCGCCCTCGTTGAGCACGGTGATCAGCGCCTTCCAAATCTGAGGACACTCGAAAGCGACCGTGCCTCCGCCGCGCTTCTCTTGCGAGATCGTGAAGTTGATGTCGCCGACGCAAACGATGTTGCGCTTGCCCTCGGGATTCTGCCGCGCCGAGAGCGCCAACTTTGCATGGTCGTTCGACTCGGACCATCGGAACTGCAGAGCCGAGTTCAGTTTCGCGAGATCGACGGCATTGTCGTCGATGACTTCATTATCACCGGGCTTGTGATGAGGCGGCACGACGGTCGTGTCTTCCCACGTTTCGACTTCGATGTCTTGATTGAGCACCTTGCTCACCATGTCGTCATAGAAGTCTTCGGCCCATGTGAGATTCTTGCCCATCGCTTTGAACTTCGTGCCGCCAGCAGAGACGAAGTCGAGCACTCCCTTCGTCGGATCACTCTTCGGCGGGAATGGCGGGCTCTTCCCGTCTGATCCGACTTTGTCCTGCATCAGCAGCAGTCGCGGATCATTCGGCTGTAATAATTTTGGCACCGCCGTCCGGACTACGTTCGTCACACGCGAACCAATCTTTGGCGGCTTCGGAATGAGCGGCTGACTGGCGAGCAACGTGTTGTCGATGAAGTCAGATGCCAAATTTACGTTCGGGCCATGTGCGTCAAACAGCAGTTGCGCGATGTCCTTCGAGACGCTGTCGTCCTTCAATTGGATGCACAGCAATGACTGAGCTTCGAGATACCCCGTTTCCGGGTACTCCGCTTTGTCCTTGATGGGGAACAGTGGCACTGAGTGGATCAACCAGAATGCGGTCTTCGAATCGAGATCAAAGGCCAAACAACCTTTGCAGTGCCCGCGCGGCACCGTCGGTCCCGCTCCCGCTGACACGTAGTTGCCGTGCGCGTCTTTGTGATAAGTCTTGTCCTTGTCGATATGCACTTCGCGATGATCTTCGTCGTTGTAACAAAACCATCCGCGCTTCGGCCGATCTTGAGGCGACGCCTCAACGGCTTGAGAGATTGTCGCCAACAGCGGCCCAGTCGGGTCGTCGATCAGATGTTTGGCGAGCACCAAAGTCGAACTCGGGTTCTTCGCCATCTCCGAGTCAAAGTACATGCACTCGTTGCCGTTCGCTTTGCCGGGCTTTGCGGTCGACGAGATCTTGTACATGAACCACCAATCGACCGGCTGCCCGCTATCACCGATGACCTGCAGCTTCTTATTCGCCTTCACTGGCGGAGCGTCCTTATCGACGGCCGGGGCAGAGGCACCGAGCCAGCTCGGACGCGGAGCGGCGAACTTGAAGCTCAACGTATTGGGATCGGAGTACAGCAGCGAACCCTGATAGTTCACGAGATCGACGATGCGCTGCGCCTGCGACGGATCTAACCAAAACGCCTGAGCGTCCTTCAGTACTTGCTGCGGGTCTTGTGTTGGGTCACTGGCCATTGCTGCCAACCAGCGCATCACAATGAGGTCGTTCGTCATCTGCTGTTTCGCAGCATCGAGCTGACCATCAAGAACTTTGCCCGATCCGACGCTGCCGGTGACTTTGCCTGTCTTGTCGCGACTCATCTGCGCGATGGCGTAAAACTTGTAAGGATGATCGGAAGAAATCACCGCCGTTTGTTGCCCAGTAAGAATGCTCGCAACGGCCACTGAGTTCGGATTACTCGCCTTCGCGGCGCTGACTGGTTGCAGTTTCAATCCATAGAGCGCGTTAAAGGTCTGCACGGGATGCGAACCAAAGACGGCGATCGGCACTGTGAATTTGTTGTTGTTCGGTGCCGGATTCAGCAGCGTCGCAACCTGAGCCTTTTGGTAGTCATTGAAGTAGTTGATCGGGATCGCTCCCCATTGAGCATCGTAGACCGGAGTCTTCTTATCCGGTCCCGTTTTCGAGCCCTGACTATCCTCAGCACCAATCGGCGTCGCATCGAGCACAGTATTAAACAACGGGATGTCCGCCGGATCGACACCATTGGCGAGTAGCAATTGCTCGCACCGCGCCGGCACGGGGTCATTGAGATAATCCTGATTCGTCTCAAGCAGTCGGATCGGCGGATAATGGAAGAAATTCAGCGCCTTCTGATTCAGCATCGCCATACCCAATGGCAAGAAAAAGCGCCATGAGTGATAGGCCGGGGGTTGCTGATCGGGGCTCGGATCCCAACGTCCGTCGGCAACGACTTTCGGCACGGCTTGAGTCAGCGCGTTCCATCCGTTGTTGAGAAAGTCGGTCAATCGTTGTTGATACCGTGCGAGGTCCGCTTGCACTTCTTTCGGACCATCCAGCACGAGCGTGTAATCATTATAGGGGACTGCTGCCGCTCCCGTGCCTTGCGTCTTTGTCGTCACTGCAACAGCGACTGTTGCGCCCCGTGCTGTCAGTCCATCGCGACTAAGCGTCAAGCCGAACCACTGCGCGACGGTCTGATCGAGCGTCAAATTCACCGTCGGCGAATTCGGGTATGAAAACAATTGCGCGACGCGCGAATCAGGACCGAGTGGAATTCGGACAGGCATAAGAAACCTTTCAAAAGGACGGGTGTCGGGAACAGCAACGCGATCCGTCATTAATTACGGTTGGCACTTCAAAATCATGTGGTCGCCTTTCGCTCCGCGAAAGTGCGTCTTCAGACGCCGA
>CAZNMS010000141.1:0-1511 GCA_964573505.1 uncultured Planctomycetaceae bacterium
ACCAGACTTAGGCCTTTTACTTGAGTTCAGCGGGTTCATCAACCGATCCAACTCCGCGCTGCAACACAGCATTCTGTGTGACGGTGTCGAGAGGTTGCTGTTGGTCGACCAATTTCCGCCAGACGAAGGCCCAAGTGGCGCGGTCTTCTCGTCCAACAAGCCAATCAACACCTTGCTGCAACAGAGCCCCGATAGTGACGCTGTCGAGCCATTGCTGTTGCTCGAGCAGTGCCTCCCAAACTCGCGTCCAGTCATTGCGGTCTTCACGTCCGCAAAGCCACGCCACTCCGGTTTCCCTCAGAGCGTCACGACTAACACTTTCCGGCAGTCGCTGTTGGCCGAACAGGTTTCGCCAGACATAACTCCATTCCCCAAAATGCTGGCGGCCATTGAGCCACTCGCGGCCTTGCAACAAGAGGATGTCGCGAGCTGCTCCGGACTCGAATCGCTGCTGCTCAAGCAAGTCTTGCCACACGTAAGCCCAAGCGGCTTTCTCGGTGTTGGAGGCAAGGGGACTTTGCCCTTGCGGGGGAATGTCGAAGACCCATTGCCAACCCAGTTGCACAAGTTCGGCGGTGTAGGGCTTCGCTCCCGTGAGATCGGGCGGGTTGACCAAGTGCTTCCAGACGAAGTGCCAGTCTTCGCGATCCCATTGTTGTTGCAGCCAACTCTGAGCGCATTTGGCCAATGTCGGCTCATCAAACAACGCACCGTCCGTGTCGCGGGCTCGCCATACTTCCTCCCACACAAAGCTCCAACCACCCGAGTCTTGAGAAGCCGGTTCGTGCAGCCATTCAACCGCGTCGTTCAACAAGCTCACGGATTGCGGAAAGGCGGCTCGAAGTCGTTGCCACAGGAAGGCCCATGTAACGCCGGCTTCACTTAAGGCCCGACGAGCGGCCTCCAACAACGAGCACCCGTGAAGCTGCTCTAACCGCAGTTCGGGGCGGCGGGCGTGCCAGCAGGCCCAGGAGCACCAGAGGTCTGCCAACTCGAACGACTGACAGCGCCGCGCGATGTCAGAATTCTTCCAGTGGCGAACGACCAACTCAGCCAAATGATTGAGATCCACATCGGCGAGTCGCTCGACGATGCGCGGATCTCCCGAACTAAAGGTCCGCAACAGCAGTCGCAGCGTTGTGATGCTGCCAGCCAATGATCGCTCGGCCGCTTGAGCGAGGTCGTTCGCGAAGGCGCGCGGGTTCCCCGGATCACGCAAGGCGCGGTAGATCGCGTCGCTGAGATGCGGGTGCGTCAGCCGCAACAACTCGCTCTGTCCCGCCACGTTGAGGATCGAAAAGTCCTTCTCGTGATTGAGTGCTTCCAAGCGTTCTCGGTCCTGCTCGCTCAGCCAATTGGCCGGGGCAAGCAGATAGAGCCGGTTCAACGCCAGCGGCAGGACAAGCGATTCTGCAAGTTGGTCGGATCGCAGTCGCTCAGCGAATCGCGTCGCAAACGGACGCAGCGGTCGCGCTCCGGCCGGCCGCGGAGCAGCGCGACGAACGCCACAT
>CAZNMS010000141.1:1521-18714 GCA_964573505.1 uncultured Planctomycetaceae bacterium
AGCACCTTGCTCGAAACGCAACTCGTAGGCCATCGAGATCATCAAACCTTGCTCGACATCAAAGGCACTGCCGCGTTGCGGTTCCTCACCGGTGCGATCCTGATACCACTGCGTGAACTCGTCTGCCTCGACCACCTCGCTCGCTGTCGACGGCTTGATCTCCACCAGCGGCAAGCTCCAGAGCTTCAATCGAATCGGACTGCGGCCAGCGTCGCGCGTGAGTCGCTCCTGAAACTCCGGCGGACCACACGTGACGATGACCGGCCAAGACGCAAACGGGCGCTGGCTCAGTAAGCCATCTAACTCGGGCAGTCCCAAACGCTGCTGATTGGTGGGTGAGTACAGATCGTCGATGAAGATGAACTCGGGCACGTCGAGACAGCCCGCATCGAACTCGTCGGCATATGTCTGCAAGAGGGGAACGAGTCGCTGCGCTTCGCCTTCTAACCACGCTGCCGAGTGGCCTTGCTGCATGAGGTGCTCAAGGACCTGCAACAGCAACACACTCTTGCCGCAGCCCGATGGCCCCGAGATCCAGAAGACGCGCAACCCATTGTCATAGCTGTCGTCGTGTGTGATTTGATCGTGCAGCGATTTGAGAGCATTCGCCACATGCTGCGGGCGTTCCATGAACTGCCGGTTGCGGACCAGCGGCAAGCTCGGGCTATTACCGACTTGCAGCGGCTTGAGATCGGCATCGTCATCGCGGTCAAAGTCCGCCAGCGTGACCGCATGAAAGTTCGTCGGTCGGGTGGCGGACCGATGCTTCGCAAAGAGTGCCGCGATCTCATTTCGCACGCGCTCTGCGGAATCGGGAGTCTGTGAAAGACAGATCTCAAGAGCGTGCCGAGCAAACTCAAACGGACGCTCCAACCGATTAACGATCGCAGCAATCAGACGCCACCACGGATCCGGCTCGACTTGCGGCGGTTCGACCCGCTGAGCAGCACGCAGTTGCTCCCATGCTGCCACCAAGTGCGGCTTCTGATCGCGAGCCTGCTTCGGAATTGAGACGTCCTTCCAATCGACATCGGGAGAAATCTCAGTGCGATTCGCAATCAGTCGAAATGTCGGCAGCAGCGAATCTCCTCGCAGCGATTGGGCCGAGGCCAAGAAGTCTGAGATCGCAGCAAACTCCAACGCCGCCTCTGAGAGTGCAGCGTGAGTCAGCGTCCTCTTTGCTTGCACACAGACGAGATCGAGCCCACCGCTCGTCGTGAAGTCCGACAAAGTCTCGAAGGCATGAGCGAACCCTTGACCGGTCTCATGCACGTTGCGGTCAGCCACCAACTGCTCAACGAAGTCAGCCAAATAGCATCGAAGCTGAAAGTCGAAGCCGCTCAACGCGCGCAGGCCACCCAATGCGCGATGGCGGGACTTCCGTTGGTATTCGTCGATGAGAGCCCGAAGAGACATGTGGTAGCGAGGTCGATCAGTGTGTTTCGAAGGTGACTGCAATGGCGATTCAGGGCAGCCAATATATTCATCCTCAGAGAACCGATGAATCTTCCCGTCGCGAGCATTCAACCAACTTTCGAACGACGTGACGTGATGAGCGGGACGAGGCTTGCGAATCTCGTTTGAGCGTGACCTAAGCAGAGCGAAATCTTGGGCTTCGTTTAAGTCTGGGCTCTTGATGGCAGCAGGCACGCACGGGGCGCAGTTTATGAGGGCGAGTTGCATTCCCTCAGCGTGACTAAGGCGGGGAGCGGACTGGCGCTAGTCAAGTTCGTCGAGCCGGTGGCTCGCGCGAGCGTGAGTTGCTTCGAGTGCTTGTGCCCTTGTCCTTTCTTCTTCGCCTTGAGCATGCGGCGTTCTTGTTGATCGCACTTGGTGATGGCTCCGTAAGCTCGGTTCTCCAAGTAAGAGACGACCTGCCTCGCCTCGCCTCGCGCTGTGTATGAAAAACGTCACCTCGACACGACAGGCCCGGACATGCCAACTCTTGCCCGGCTCTCAAATCTCGCCCGCCATCCGCGATGGTGGCCTCCGGTTGCCAACTGCGGTCCTTGAGTTCCAACAATCGCACGCCCCAATTCTCCGCGTCGAGATGATCTTCGCGGCTCAGCAGGTAGCAGTACGTCGAGTCGACATCGCATCCCCCCAGCACCGGTCACGAGTTCTGAAAGATTTCGTCATGAGCCCCGATGCTCACTCGCGACAAATCTTCTTGAGCATTGACCAACCGAGCCCGCTGTGTCGCTTGCCGAGCAATGTTATGGATGGTGCCAATTGACACCGGGATGCCGAGCACGTCCTGTAGGAATTCCATCACACCTCTGTAACAACGATGACAATAGAGTAGCTGCCCCAAGATGGAGCGTCTGATGAGCCGAGGCGTGACATCAATTTGAAAGAGCACGCGGTCGTTGCCCGCCTTTGAGAGTTCGGTCTGCGACTGATCAACGCCTGATTGATGGCCTCACGAGCCGCTTGAGCTGCCGACTTCTTTCGGGCCAAAACGTCAAGACGTCAAGGGCGATGTCACGTCGCGCCTGCGGCTGCAAAACCGAGCCCGCCCACTCGCCTACTCCCGCTTCAACTCGGGACCGACAATGCCGCGCAAGTCTGTTTCGTCTATCAAGGGCGTCAGGGCCGTGAACCCCATCAAAGTCTGGAGGAAACAGACATTCTCGACGCCCCCAACTCACTCTCCGCTACTACCCGGAACTGAACCAAGCCTCGTTTCTTTATTCCGCACACTTCGTACTGCTAGTTCGCGATTTCTTGTCGGCTGGCGCATTGTAGGACGCGTTACATGGTCACCTTTCGCTCTGCCAAAGAGATTGTCGGCATTTGCTCCGCAAATGCTTCCTTTCGCGGAGCGAAAGGCGACTTCGGATGCGGCTTCGCTGCGTCGTCTAACCGCGTCTTCACCCAGCCGTCGCCGAGTTGGGTGAAGAGACGGCTTGCAGGTGGGTTTCAAACAGAGCATGGGCGTTATGGATGTTCTGTTTGGCGTTGGCGATGGCGAGACCCGTAAGCGCTTCGGCGAGAATTCCAACAATTAACCGCTTTCGGTTCCACAGCTTGTTGTGGGACGATTGTTACATGGTCCAGCTTTGGCCTCTTGCAGCAGGCTGCACGAGGCCAAAGCGGCAGCGGGCTGCCGCAGTCCACAAACCCGTTGCTTCGCAACTGAGATTGGCGACGCGGACTGGGAGTGTTGCTCGATCAGCGACTTAGGCCGGGCGGGTGATTTGGCCGGATTTGGGAATGCCGCCTTGCAGGACCGCCACGAACTTTGAGCGGTCTTGCAGCAGGCTGATGTCGGCGAGCACGTCGCCTTCGACAATCAGCACGTCAGCGAGTTTGCCGACTTCGAGCGTGCCAATTTCGTTCGCTCGTCCGAGGATCTTTGCTCCGTTCTTCGTCCCGCAGGTCAGCACTTCCATCGGGCTGAAGCCGACGTACTTCACGAAGAACTCAAGCTCTTTGGCGTAGTCGCCGTGCGGGTTCCAAGCGAAGCCGTAGTCGCCGCCCATGCCGAGCGTCGCTCCGGCTTTGAGCATCTTGCGGCAGCTTTCGGCTCCGCCTTCGAGCGTCTCTTTGTGGCCGTCGATGACTGCTTGCGGCATCTTGAACTCGGGGCCGCGCTCGATGCTCATGTACTCGAAGAAAAGCGCCGGGACGCACGGCACATCGCGCTTCAATTGCAGTTCGAGCGCTTCGTCGTCCATGAACGTGCCGTGCTCGATGGCGTCGTAGCCGGCTTTCAGTGCGTTCTTGATGCCCTCAGTGGCGCGGCAGTGGCCGGTCACTTTGAGGCCGTGATTGTGAGCCGTCGCAACGACCGCATGCATTTCCTCGAAGGTCATGCAGAGTGTGTGATGGTCGTTCGTGTCAGGAGCGGCGGCGTCGCCAGTGGGGTAAGTCTTCACCCACTCGACGCCATCTTTGACGAGCTTGCGGACAGCGGATCGTGCTTCATCGGGACCGTTGATTAAGAGGATCAGTCCCTCCATGCCGATCTTGCGAAACTCAGGATTCCAATCCATGAGCCCGCCCGCTCCGCAGATCTCGCGACCGCTTGTTGCGAAGCGCGGACCGGGGATGAGGTCGTTCTCGATCGCCTTCTTCATCCAGACGTCGATGTTGAAAAGGCTGCCGCCGCTGCGTGCCGCCGTATAGCCGCACTCGAGAGCGAGCTTCATGTTGCAAGCCGCGAGCAACGTCACGTACTCGACCGGGTACTTGATATCGAGATCTTCAAGCGCCGCGACGTTGAAGTACGTCGGATGAAAGTGAGCTTCGACGAGACCCGGCATGATCGTGCCGCCCTTTGCGTCGATCGTCTTCGTCTCGCGGGGCAGGGCGGGTAATCCACCTTCCACTCCGACAGAGACGAGCTTGCCGTCAGTGATCAGCACCGCTCCGTTCTTGATCGGCGCGGCTCCCGTGCCATCAATGACTTGCCCGTTTCGAATGAGTGTTGATCCCGTTGCGTTGTTCATGAGTGCCTCGATTGGATGTCAGATCGCGATCTCGATTTCTAAGAACTTGTGAGGACTCTTCGTCCGTTCTGCCGCCAGTTGCTTCAGCGTCTCCCAACGAGTGGTGTGATGCGGCGATTCGAGCTTCGGACATTCCGCCGGCAACTGATCGAGTAACTTCTTTTGCACCAGCATCGCTCGGACTTTGCGAGTCTTGAGCTCGCCCGCCGACTCGCATGTAAGACAGATGACATAGCTTGCGACTTGCACGGACTGGCCAAGATCTCGCTTCACGGCTCCGAGTGCGAACTTCTCCGCAATCTCGTTGAGCACCGAGTTCAAGTAGTACCAGTACTCATCCTTCGGCAGTGGCAAGGTCGAGTCAGACGCGGTCGTCTGCCGAGACGCCTCCAGCACGGCATCAACAGCAACCGTGTTGAGGAAGATTTCTTGGCAGCTCTTTTCGAGCACCGTGCGGATCAGCAGCTTTCCTTCGTGAATCGAATTGAGCGACACGTTGAGCCGGTCGAGAAACTCCTTCTTCTTCCATGCGGACAACGCGCGCCGCTTACCGATCCACCATCCGAGCAGCATCATCGCGAGGCCCGAAGCGAGCTTCGTCCAATTGCCCTCAATGAGGTTTTGCAGCGCTTCAATCAGCTCATCCATGCGGTCCCTTTCGCTCTACTTGAGGATGCCGAGCTTCTGGAGCTTCGCTTCGCATTCATCGCGTTCGCGGCTGCGTGAGAGGCCGCGCCATGTCTCGTCTTGCACTTCTAGGAACAGCTCCTTGTCGAGCGGCGGCACGAGTCCGCGCGTCGCTGCGGTAGCCATCAATCGTTGAATGGCTTCGATCTCCAATCGACTGAGCGCGTCGCTCTGCATGCGGTAGTCGAGGAACGCTTCCCAAACGATGGGGAACAGCGGCTTGACGATCTGCTCTCCAATAGCCGTCGCGAAGAGTCGAATTTCAAGCTGAGCGTGCGAGTCCATTCGGAGCGCGAGGAAGTGCAGCAAGTTGTGCAGGTCGATTTTCCAATAGGCTTCGGTGTAGGTCGAAAGCGGGAGATCTTTGCGAGCTTGCTCGCGCGCAATGCCGCGCTCGATGCGTTCGAGATAAACCTTGCGAGCAAGCTGCTGTAATTCTAATTCCGCAGCCGTCAACGAGTCGCCAATGCTTGCCTCGACCAGTTCGCCGCTGCCTTGCCGATTATTCGCCGCCTGCGACCGCCACTGATCCGGCGGCGTTGTCTGAGCAGCATCAATCGCGAGCGAATATCTCGTTGAGTATTCATTGACGCTGTTATGAACGATGAAGCCATTCGCGACAAAGTTGTGCCACGGACCTTCGACGGAGAGGTCGTAAGTTGGCTGCACACCGAGAAACTCGATCTTGGCAATCTTCGACCAACCTCGAACAAGGCGCCTCACTTTTGGAAGCGGCTTGTTTTGAGGTCGCGACTCAGGAAGAACGAACGACTCCCAAAATTGCTCCAATGGCCGTTCTGCGGTGACTGCTTCCAGCAGCACAAGCTCAAGGTTTTCTGCATGGATGCGCTCATGGCACAGACGGCACAAGGACTTCAGGTTTGACAGATCCCGTGCGCGTTCCGCGTTGTTCCATACCGGGTCGACGTGATGCGCATGGAGTTCGTCCTTCGATCCACAAAGGACGCACTTGAATCCGTTTTGGGAATGGACCTGCTGCGCATGATCTCGGGTCCAACGACCGATGAGCTCGCGCTCGGTCGATGTTCCGCCCTTCCAGAAGTTCGATGCGGAACCACTGCGAGCGGCGCGCAGCTTTGAAAGTCCCTGCTCTGAGATTTGACGCGGCCCTTTTGCCGTTCGTTTCCGACCGCGTTGAGCAAGGCCGCGAATGGCGGCTTTCTCATCTTCGGTGAATGAGAGCCCATGCTTTTTGAGAGACTTGCGGATCGTGTGATACGAAACGCCGGCGAGCTCTGCGATTTTGCTGACCGAGTTTCCCGCCGCGCGTTGTTGGCTGAGCCATTGCTTATCGGCATGGGCTGCAATTCCATTTACAGCGAAGGCCGGAGCAGAGAGATCCCATGAAACGGTTTCATTTGGGGTGACTCGCAATTTCGTCGCTTCATCAAGCGTCTTCCAACCTTGCTCTGTGAGGCAGCGATGGTCTGCGGTCATCTTCAACGCATAACCATTTTCGAGAGTAACGCGAAATACAGGACGTTGTCCGGTCTCCCAGATATCAGTGACTGTCGTGTGCCGGATTTCACCAGTCGCTTCGTCGCACATCCGAAGTTGCATCTTCATGAGGCGCTCGCGCATCGGAACTGACACTTGAAAGACAGAGTTCGCGTACTCAGTCCAAGCGGCTCCAGAAATCTGAATTGTCGGCGCATTGCCAGTTCGAGGCCGACGGCTTGCAGCAAGACGGCCACTACGAACGAGGTTTCGAAGATCTTCGGGGCGTCGTTCAACGAGCTGTGCGAGTTCGGTGACGGAATACAGCGCGTCGGGTTCGACTCGCTCCGTAAAGGTCGGCTTCTTCTTGGGGACAGGATGTTGCGTTCCCTCATGCCAGAGGCGGAAGAAGTCCTCAATGGTGACGTTCATTCGTTGCCGCCGACCGCGTTCTTCGGCTCCCGGCAAATCGAAGTAGAGCTGTGTGTCGCCAGTCAAGCACGCCGTTCGATGGCGGATCCACTGCCTCCAGCAGTCCATCGGGACGCGCACGAGCAGCTTGATCTCGGCCATTTCGAAGGGAGTGGTGTGCCGATGCCGCAGCAGGTAGCGAATGAGGCCGCGATCGTCGGAGACTTTCTTCGTGCCGGCTCCGTAGCTGACGCGGGCGGCTTGCACGACTGCTCCGTCGTTGCCCATCACATCGACCAAACACACAAAGCCGTCGTCGAGCACGGGGATCTTCTTCCAACGCAACGCCTCGACGATTGATTGTCCGTCTTGAATTCCGCCTTCTTGATGAGCAGAGGCTTCCGAGCGATCAGCACTCATTCCGTGACTCCGAGGTTCAAAGCAAAGACAGCTCGCAAGGTCGAGCCGAAAGGGCGGGCATCTTAGGAAGCCGCGTCCGATCAGCCACTCATGCACTGGCTTGTTGGAGCGAGGGGAAGCTGCGGAAGATCGATCCTTCTAACCCGCAGCTTTTGGCCGCGGTTAATCGAGTGATTTGCGACGTCAGTCTGTTCCCCGAATGAGTTTCGGACACGAACGCCGGGTCGGCGACGCGCGCGACAGTAGTCCGGCTTGCTGAGGCTCCCTAGACTCCGCCGCCTTTTTCGGCCCGTGAATTTTTCTTCCACGTTCAACGAGCCAATGGTCGCCTTTCGCTCTGGGAAAGTGCGTCTGCAAACGCGTCTCCGTAGTCGCGATGTCGACCTGCGATGACGACTCAGCCAAAAGCTTTCTTTTGGCCGGGCTGTAGAAGGCAAACACTACGGAGTCTCGAATACGCGCATGACGCGCTCATCTCTCGCATGAAGTCTCAACCCATGATCGCCATCAACACATCGTCTCGCTCTTCGCATCTCACTTATGACTGGGCCGACCTCGCTGATCGTGTCCTCGCCGAGCATGTGCTGACCAAAGAAGAGGGACTTGCGATTCTGAATTCGAGCGATGACGAATTGCTTGCATTGCTTGATGCCGCTTATCGGGTTCGCCGTCAGAAGTTCGGCAATCAAGTGCAGCTCTACATGCTGAAGAACGCGAAGAGCGGACTTTGTCCCGAAGACTGCGGTTACTGCTCGCAAAACGTGAACTCGACGGCGCCGATTCCGAAGTACTCGCTGATCAACGAAGCGAAGCTGATGGACGGTGCGCGGCAAGCCTTCGAGAACAAAGCTCGCACTTATTGCATCGTCACGAGCGGTCGCGGTCCGACGAATGGCGAAGTCGAACGAGTCAGCAACATCGTGAAGAAGATTAAGTCCGAGTACGGCTTGCATATCTGCTGCTGCCTCGGGCTGCTGTCCTCCGAGCAGGCTCAAACGCTGGCCGACGCCGGTGTCGACCGCATCAATCACAATCTGAACACGAGCCGTTCTTACTACGAGCAAATCTGTACGACTCACACGTTTGAGGACCGACTTGAGACGCTCAATGTCGTGCGTCGCGCGGGAATGGAGTTGTGCTCGGGAGTCATCGCCGGAATGGGCGAAAAGTTGGAAGACCTCGTTGAAGTTGCCCTGCAACTGCGGGGGCTGAAGGTCGAGTCGCTGCCGGTCAACTTCTTGAACTCGATCGAAGGCACACAGCTTGAGCGCGTGCATGAACTCAATCCGCGCTTCTGCTTGAAGGTGCTGTGCTTGTTCCGCTTTGCCAATCCGACGACCGAAATCCGCGTCGCAGGCGGACGCGAAGTCAACCTGCGTTCGATGCAGGCGATGAGCATGTATCCCGGCAACTCGCTCTTCGTGAGCGACTACCTGACGACAAAGGGGCAAGCTCCGTCAGACGACTTCGCGATGATTGAAGATCTCGGCTTCGAGGTCGTGCGTCGCGGGTTTGAGAACGATGTCGACGCTCCCTCAACACCCGCTGCTCAACCGGCATTGGCCTCTGCCGCGCACGCCGGAGCGAGCTGCAACAGCGGCGCCTGCTGCGGTTCATAGAGTCGCCCCGAACGCTGGAGTGACGTTTCCGAAAGAACTCGTGGGGCACGTTTTCAACGTGCCCCACATCAATTCTGAGGTTCTGCCCGAAACGTCAGATTTGAATTCTGGGCTCTATCGAAAGCTCGGTTGGCACGGAGACGCAGACAAGCCACTGCCGATCTCGGGGTAAGCCGTTTGCCCGGTGCTGTATCAAGGCCGCATGTTGGCTCTGCAACCAAACCTACATGCCGCAAAGCTCGAGGATGGCTCACTGTCGTCCGAGCACTTCTGTAGGACCGGACGCATCGCATTCGCTTCGTGAAAGTGGCCCAACACAGTTCGTGGTTGAACCGGATCGAGCCAGTATTTGGCATCGTGAATCGCAAGGTGATGCGCGGCGTCGACTTCGAAGCAGTGGCCGATCTGGAAGAAAAATTGCAGCGTTTCGTAGCATCCTTCAACGAGACGATGGCGGGGCCAATGACCTAGTTGGACAGCGCTAAGTTCAACACGTCGTTTAACCGCGTGCCCAACGGGCCGCGCTTTGCGGATTCAAACTCACGCTCCGCCAACAAACAGTCGCCAGCCTCATGATGTAGGGGAGTTGCTCCGCAAGCCTCCGCCGAGACGCGGAGCGACTCGGCCACAACTCTGAACCATGCCCTGAAATCTGTCAGTTTCGTGAAAACATCAGGTGACGTTCTCTCGGGACGCGACATTGGCTGGTGGGAGGACGGAATTGTGGATGGCAAGACTCAGAGTTTTGTTGTGCAGGAGATCGCTCGGCATCAGGCGCGGCTACGCGGGTTCGTGCGTTGTTTGCTCGTGCGCAGCGCTGAGGTCGACGATCTGGTTCAAGAGGTCAATGCCGTCCTGTGGGAGAAGGCGAATGAGTTTCAGCCGGGGACGGATTTCTGGGCTTGGGCTTGTCAGATCGCTCGGTTCAAGGTGCTGAATCATGTCCGCAAGCTCGGACGCGAACGGGTTGTGTTTGATGAAGCGATGCTTGGGCAATTGGCGGAAGTCGCAGTTCAACGGCTAGAGACTTTGGAGCAGCGGCGCGAGGCACTCGAACATTGCTTGCAGCAGCTCCCGCCTCCGCACCGGCAGTTGATCGACCTGCGGTATGCCAGCGGGCAGACCATTGAGTCCATCGCGGAATCCATTGGGCGGCCCGCTGGGGCGGTTCGACAGACGCTCTATCGCATCCGCGCGGCGCTGCAGTCGTGCATCGAAGGACGACTCGCTCTCGGGGGTGACGTATGACATTAAACCTACATCCCGACGAGAGAATCCGGCTGCTCGTCTCGAACCTGATCGACGGTGAACTCTCTCCTGACGAGATCGCGGAACTCAATCAGCTCGTGCAGACGGACGCACGGTATGCGGAATTGCTCGTCGACCAGTTGCTGTTGGATTCGTTGTTGTCGGAAGGCGTTGGAGCGGAGTCATTGACGGCACTTGTCGATTTGGCCGGCGTTGAAGCCGCGCATCCTCTGCCCGAACACATGAATTCTGCGGCTGCACCGGCCGAGCTGGATGTCGTCGGCTTAGGACATGGAGTCAACGCGTTCGACTCAAACTTGAGCCGTCGTAGTCTGCAGCGATCGCGGTTGGGTTCGAAGATCATCGTATGGGTCGCGCTGGTAGCGGGAGTTGTCGGCTTAGGGGTCTTGGTGGGACGTTGGGACAACAACGCCTTTGCTGATGCGGCGGTTGTTGTGCAGGCCGCGATTGAGGCTCATGCAGAACCGCTCGAACGAGTCTATGTCGTCCGCACCGAGCATGCGGCAGCGACCGACGTTGAATCGCAGCCGCCTCGCGATGTACGAGTTACTACACAAGGGGATCGCTTCTACGTCGAGATGAATCGCGGCGAGCGGCGTTGGTATTGGGGGCTCGACGCCGACGGTGCGATATGGCTAACCGTCGGGCCTCGCCGCGCGGTTGTGGTCGCTCAGGACGAGGTCGGAGTACCGCTGCAATACATCAGCAATCTCTACACGCTCAATTTAGAGACTCTGTTGCAGAACTTTTTGAAGCATTGCCAGTTGGATGACTCGGCAGGCACCGAAGTAACGCATGTCATTACGGCTACACCCAAACGGCGCTGGCCGGGCGGCCTATTGCGAAAGGCCGTTATCGAAGTCGATCGCGAAACGAAGGCCGTGCGCAAGCTGACGATCACCCGCGAACTTCCGCAACGCGGAGCATCAACCGTCACGTTTACGTTGATTGAATCTCGCGTCGCTGACGAAACGAGGTATCGCCCGGAAGGGCATCTGTCTGAGCCGTTCCGACTGCTGACTCGTGACTCGCAACCCGACGCGCGACGCAAGTTGCTCGTCAGTTGGTTCGGCCCCGCAGCAGAACGTTGGATTGCAGCGGAATCGATTGGATCGCAGGCGCCGGGGAATGAGTAAGGGCCGCGTTGCTTGCTTCGCAGAGTTGAGCTGGTTGGAAAGCGAGTCGAGCCACTGACAACTGAGGCTGTCGAATTTCGTGGGGCACGTTTTCAACGTGCCCAATTTCTGAGGGCTGTGAGCACGATGAAATCGTGCTCAACGCTCTTCTCGACAGCCTCGACTGGACTCACAGAATCAAACTACGCCTTTGAGGAATTTGGCTTCGATGAAGATCACAACATTCATTCATGGATTGGGGCTCTTGGCATTGCTCGCATTTGGGGCGATGAGTGGCAGAGGGCGCGTTGGGTTTGCGGATGAGCCGCAGGCTCCGAGGCCGGGCGCGGAGATGCCGGCTTGGTTCAAGGCGGCGGACAAGAACAATGACGGCAAGCTCAGCCGTGATGAGGCTCCGAACAAAGACGTCTTTGGAGCCGTCGACGCTGATGGTGATGGGTTAGTCACGCTCAAAGAGTTTCAAGCTTGGGCGGCGAAGAATTCTCGACCGGGAACGGGGCAACGTCCGCAGGCGGCGGCGACTCAGAAGCCTGGTGTAACACCTGCTACAGACGAGCCGACGGAAGCTGCACCGACTCCGGATGATGTGGAACGCAGGTCTGTCACGATCTGGAGTCACGGCGTGAAGATGGCCGGGGATCTCTATCTGCCGAGAAAACGCGAGCCCGGTGAGAAGCTGCCGGCGATCGTGTTCTGTGCCGGAACCGGCGGGACGAAGAAAGGATTGCCCACACGGTTAGGACCAATCCTCGCGAAGAATGGGTTTATTTGTCTGGGCTTCGACTATCGCGGTTGGGGCGAGAGCGAGTCGGAGTTGCTGGTCACCGAGAAGGTCGCCGGGCCAGATGCGGAGGGCGTCGTCACCGTCAAAGGCAAGCCGATCCGCTGGCAGATGAACTTGCTCGATCAGACCTACGACATCCGCGCGGCGATCTCGTTTCTGCAAGGCGAGAAAGACGTCGATGCGAATCGCATCGGACTATTCGGCAGCAGCTACGGCGGCGGCCTCGTGACGCTAATGGCGGCAATTGATCCGCGTGTGAAATGCGCGGCGGCGCAGGTCTCGGGGCTCGGCATCGGGCCGCAGGCGGATAAGGCAGGCTTTGATCTTCTGCGCCAGCAAGCTCGCGGCGAGACCGAGCCGGTGCCTTTTGACACCGGTAAGCTCGGGGGCAAGATGGAACGCTACGTCAACATGCGCCGCAATCCGGCTCGCAATGTGGGCTTCGGTGAGAAGTTGGAGGTCGTCGGTCGTATCCGCATTCCGATGATCTTCGTCGACGCCGAGAACGAAGAACTCTCGAACCCCAAAGAGAACGGCGAGAAGTTCGCGTCGATCCTCAAAGCAAACAACGTCCCGGTTGAGTATCACGTCATCAAAGGGATCACTCATTACGGCATCTATCGCGAAGGCTTTGAAGAAGCGACGAAGCTCGAATTGGCATTCTTTCTGAAGCACTTGAAGGGGATGACGGCGGTCTCGTCGGTTGATCGTCCGATTGGGAATCGCGTGACGATGACGTCGCCTTCGTCGCTTCAGGCTGTTGCAAAGGACATGAAACACGAGACGAACCCCAGCGATCAAAAACGCGGCGCGACGATCAATCCAGGAAGCAACAACGAGACGGCGGCGATCGCTCACTTCGAGAAGGCAATTCGGCCGGTGCTCGTCGGTCAGTGCTATGCGTGCCATGCGGCGACGTCGAAAGAGATCAAAGGCGGGCTCGCGCTGGATACTCGCGAGGGCATTCGGAACGGCGGCGACTCGGGACCGGCGGTCGTGCCCGGCAATGTCAAAGCGAGCTTGCTCATCGCCGCGCTGCGGCATGAGGACGGGCTTGAGATGCCGCCGAAGAAGAAACTCTCTGATGCTCAGATCGCCGACTTTGTGAAGTGGATCGAAGCCGGCGCGGTCGATCCGCGCGACGGTGCGGCGGCGAAGTCGGCCTCGACCATCAACATCGAGAAAGGCCGCAAGTTCTGGGCGTTTCAGCGGCCCGTCAAAGCGGCGCTGCCAATCGTCAATGAGCCGTCATGGCCACTCACGGAGATCGACCGCTTCATCCGCGCCGCACAGGAAAAGAATGGCGTAGCGGTCGTCGCCGACGCCGACCCGCAGACGTTGGTTCGGCGTCTGTACTTCGACTTGATCGGTCTACCGCCGACGGCTGCTGAACTGACTCAATGGACGCACCGCCTGTCGGCACAGCCTTCAAAGACCTCATCAATCAATGGAGACGAAGAGAACCGAAGCGACCTGACGACTCATGTGAGCATCAACGAGCGAGGACTGGCGGAGCTTGTCGATCATTTGTTGTCGACGTCGCGATACGGCGAGCGTTGGGGGCGGCATTGGCTTGATGTCGCGCGCTATGCCGAATCGAGCGGCAAAGAGACGAGCTTTAGTTATCCGCAAGCTTGGCGCTATCGCGATTACGTCATCGACTCGCTCAACGCCGACGTTCCATTCGATCGATTCATTCGCGAGCAAATCGCTGGCGATCTGCTGCCCGCGAAAGACGACGTGCAACGTGCCGAGCAACTGGTCGCGACATCGTTCCTCGCGCTCGGCCCGAAGTCGCACATCGAGCGGAACAAGATGCAGTTCGAGATGGACCTCGCGGACGAGCAGATCGACGCTGTGACTCAGGCGTTCCTCGGTCTGACTGTCGCGTGTTCGCGATGTCATGACCACAAGTTCGATCCGATTCCGCAGACCGATTACTACGCGCGGGCCGGCATCTTTCGCAGCACCGAAGCGTTCTTCGGTACGATCCCCGTCATTCAAAACAACAATACGTCTTCGCTGCTGCCGTTGCCCGACGCGGTCGGTATGGCGGCGGGCGTGTCGCCATTGTCGGCCACCGAACGCTCGCGACTCGAACAGCAAGTCGCTGACTTGAAAGAGAAACGAGCGGCCCTCGCTCGCGAAAAGAAGTTCGCCACATCGGAAGCTGTCGCGAATGGAATTCTTCTGACAACCCAGCAAGCCAAACTCAACGCCTATCACTGCGACGGTTCTGCCAAATTGCTCGCGATGGGAGTGCGCGATCGCTCGACGCCGCGTGACTCGGAACTGTTCATCCGCGGCGAAGTCGAGAAGCCCGGAGCGGTCGTCCCGCGCGGCGTTCCGGTCGCGCTGCGCACGTTGCTTCGCCCGCAGGCGAGGACCGGTGAGGGCACGGTGCAAGAAAACATACAGTCGGACTCCCTCGCCTCCGACTCCGGGTTAAACGAGGCGTCGGCTCAGCCCGCACTGCTCGGCAGCGGGCGGCTTGAGTTGGCGAACTGGATCGCATCGGATCGCAACCCGCTGACGGCGCGGGTCTTCGTCAATCGCGTCTGGCTGCATTTGTTTGGTCGCGGGCTGGTGACGACGCCCGACAACTTCGGCGCGTCCGGCCAATTGCCGAGCCATTCGGAGTTGCTCGACTACCTCGCCGTCTCGTTCATGGAAGACGGCTGGTCGGTGAAAAAGCTGATTCGTCGCATCGTCGTCAGTCGGGTTTATCGGTTGGACGGCAACTTCGTCGAAACGAACTTCAGCAAAGACCCCGACAACGTCTGGCTGTGGCGGATGTCGCCGCGACGACTCGACGCCGAAGCGATCCGCGACGCGATGCTCCTCACGGCCGGTAAGCTCGATGTGAAGCCGCCGGTCGGTTCGCCGGTCGCACAAGGCGGAGAAGGCTACACCGCCGGATTGGATCGCAGCGGCTTGCTGGTCGAGAGCAAGCTCAACTGCCGCTCGGTCTATCTGCCGGTGATTCGCGGCCGAGTGCTCGAATCGCTCGCCGAGTTCGACGGGATTGATGGCAGCGTCGTGACCGGTCAACGCTCGGAGACGACGGTTCCGTCGCAGTCGCTGTATCTGCTCAACAGCCCCTATGTGCTGGGACTGGCAACATCCGCCGCACAACGCGTGCTGACCGCCGCTACCGATCCGCAGCAACGAGTCGACCTTGCCTACCGTGAGTGGTTTGGCCGCTCGCCGACTGACACCGAACTCAACGCCGCGCTGGAGTTCATCAACCGCTTCCGTCAGCAAGCCACTGCCCGCCCCGGCGCGACTCCTGAGTTCCTCGCGTGGACCGCGTTCTGCCAAAGCCTCTGGGCCAGCAGTGAGTTCTTGGTGCGGAGATGAGGGTTGAGGCTTTTGGCGAGGTTCAGTTCGGTAGCGTATTGGGTTGCAGAGCCGCACCCGTGAGGAAGCGATTTTCTGGCTGATTCATAATGAATTCCGCTTCCTGACGGGCGCGGCTCTGCGACCTCACGATGAACCTTGCCATCCTTTTCATTCGGTCCTTTGTTTGTGTCGCTTCGATCCTTTCATGCGAGACAAAGGACGAAAGGGATCTCAAGGACCAACAGATCTCAAACGGGTGTGAGCGGCACACCGGCGCTGAAATTGAGTCGTCTTCGTCCGGCTCGCCCGGAAGGAGACCGTGCCGGAATGCCGGTTACAGCCATCTCAAACGAAGACACTCAGTGGAGTTTTTATGACATCATTCACCTCACGACGATCCTTCCTTCGCAGCGTCTCTTCCGGTTTCGGAGCACTCGCCTTCGCCGCCCTGTCTCAGCCGAGCACTGCTGCGGAATCGCCGCTTGCTCCGAAGCGGCCGCACTTCGAACCGCGAGCAAAACGCATTGTGATGCTCACGATGGAAGGGGCTCCGTCGCACGTCGACTCGTTCGATTACAAGCCCGAACTCGTCAAGCACGACGGGCGAGCGATCGGCAAAGGCAAAGTGCCCAGCGGCAAGCTCATGCAATCTCCGTGGGAGTTCCGGCAGCACGGCGAGTCCGGATTGTGGATCTCAAACCTCTTCCCTGCCGTTCGAGAACACGCCGACAAGCTGTGCCTCATCAACAGCATGCAAACCGACATTCCGGCTCATCCGCCTGCGTTCTTGCAGATGCATACGGGCATCTCGACCTCGCCGAGACCGTCGATGGGAGCATGGGTGCTGTTCGGCCTCGGAACCGAGAATGCCAATTTGCCCGGCTTCGTCACAATCAGTGCTCCGCCCAACAACGGCGGGACTGCAAACTACGGCAGTGCATTTCTTCCGGCGGCGTTTCAGGGGACGAAGATCGGCACGAACCGACAACCGATTGCGCGAGCACAGGTCGCCAATCTGAAAAGCCCGCGATCAGCGGCGGCTCAGGAAGAGCAACTGGCTTTCCTGCGAACGCTCAACGCCGCCGCCGGGGAACGCGAAGCTCCTCACGGATTCGCCGACGGCCTGATGGAAGCTCACGAACTGGCTCATCGCATGCAGGGCGAACTGCCTCCTGTAATCGATCTGACACGCGAGTCCGCTGCGAGTCAGTCGCTCTACGGCATCGGCTCGACTGAGACCGACGACTTCGGTCGGCAATGCCTGATGGCTCGGCGACTGTTGGAAGCGGGAGTGCGATTCGTCGAAGTCTGTCACGGCGGTTGGGACCAGCATCGCAACTTGAAGGAAGATCACGGCAAGCACGCCGCCGCGACCGACAAGCCGATTGCGGGCCTGCTCAGTGACCTTGCTCAGCGCGACCTGCTGAGAGACACGCTGGTCCTCTGGGCCGGCGAATTCGGCCGCACGCCCTACGCACAAGTCGCCGACGGCCGCGACCACAATCACACCGGCTTTACGACGTGGATGGCAGGTGGCGGCGTGAAGGGCGGCTTCCGTTACGGCTCAACCGACGATTTCGGCTACGAAGCAGTGACCGACAAAGTCCACATCC
>CAZNMS010000142.1:0-18641 GCA_964573505.1 uncultured Planctomycetaceae bacterium
ATCGCAGATTCTTCATCCCGCTGCGATATCAGTTACCTGATCCGTGAACGGCTACGGCTATATGGTACCAAGCGTGTCAGTCGATATTGTGTGGCACACATTTCTTTTGTTTACTCGCGAGTACATGAGCTTCTGCCGCCAGCTTGGGTGTTTCATTCACCATATACCATATACAAGCCGCTGTCAGCCACCGGCACAACCAACGATTCCCTACCAAGAGGTTTTCAATCGCTATTTCGGAGGGGAACTGAGATCTGCAGGAAAATCTGGCGAGTGCGGCGGATGTGGTCACGGCACATGCCAAGAAGGAGGTGATAGCGGTGGAGGGGAGACATGCTCGACCGTAAATTGCAGTTAATAGATGCAAAACTACAAAGTCGGTCGAACGTGATCGATTTGCTATTTACTCGCCGCCGCTCAGTGGCTGCTGCTCGAAATTAGGGGATGCTACTCAAGAAACTCTATGAGTTTCCTGTTGGTTGTTAATTATGATTTAGGTATTCATGAAAGGAGCGGTTGGCGTTGTTGGGCTCGCCATTGTCAATCTAGATCTTCGAAGATGCGTATCTGTTTCTGACTCTCTATCGCAACAGTGCGAGTGCCGTCGCTTCACTCCGTTCGGAGATTCGCAGCCAGCTTAGCAATGATGAATGCGCTGCCTGGGCTCTCCTGGCTAGGAAAGAGAGTGTGGGCAGCAGCGAAGTCATCTCGTACCTAGGCTTCGATCGGCGAAAGGCTCAGAGAATCCGGAGCAAGTTCATTGAAGTTGGATTGGTACGTTCTACCGGCAGAGGGACCAGCACGAAGTACAAGTTGATGAAGAACTGATTGCATTCCGGAGTGTTGGCTTCGATGCTCAGTGAGAGATGCTCAACATCGGCAACCGGAGGTGTCGTGACACAAATCGCGACAAACTGTCGCGATTCAGGTGCCGAAACGTCGAACTTGGGCGAGTCGCGACACGAATCGCGACAGATTGTCGCGATTCGGGTTCTCCGAAGTCGGCTATTGTGGAATTGCGACAAATCGTTGCTTTGACCTAAAGCCGAAGCCTGTCGTCCACGAAGGCAATGGAGTTATTGGTCTTGAGGCTACAAACGCCCGAAAACAGCAGTGATGACCTGAGCCAAGTGGCAGATTTCGCGACTCAGATGCACGTTGGTGCTCATGACACTGGTTTTGATCCGTGACTTCCGCCCCGGCGATGAGCCGGCTTTATGGGCGGTCTTTTTCAGCGCTGTGCGTCAGACGGCGAGTCGGGATTACTCGCCCGCTCAAGTCGCGGCATGGGCTCCAGATACGCCGGATATGGCTCGCTGGACCGAGCGGATGCGGGAGATGTGCCCGTTCGTTGCTGAGCGCGACGGGCGCGCGATCGGCTATGCGAGCCTGCGTAACGACGGTTACATCGACCACTTCTTCGTCGCGGCGGATTGCTCGCGGCAAGGCGTCGGCTCGGCACTGATGCGGCACATTCATGAGCAGGCGGCAACGCTCAATGTCGAGCGACTCTTCTCGGAGGTCAGCCTGACTGCTCGCCCCTTCTTCGAACGTTGGGGCTTTGTCGTCGACGCAGAGCAGACCGTCGTCTGCCGCGACGTCGAGTTCATCAATTTCCGCATGAGCAAGGTGCTGGGCGAGTCCGACAGCACACGATGATCCTGTCGAACCCCGCGTTCTTCACTCAGTCAGCTCATCCGGTTTCGAGCATCCATTCCCATGCGGGGCGCACGGTGACTCCCGATGGTGCGACTTGTTGAGCAGCAGCGGCATCGCTGCTGGAAGTCGTCAACAGCAAGCAGGGTAACTTTCGATACACAGTGCGTGCCGACTCAAACGCGCGAAACTCGCGTTCTCGTGCATCGGGCAGACTGAGATCCGCGCAGACCTGAATGAGCATTGGCTTCCCCGTCACCGGCGTCATCAGGAAGTCCACTTCAAAGCCATCCGGCGTCCGCACATACGCCAGTTCGCAACTTCGACGCTGCAATTCGATCAGAACCGCCGTCTCTAATGCCCATCCTTGATTAGCCCGCCCCGTTCGATCGAAGGCCGAGATCAGTCCGGAATCAATCGGGTAGACCTTGCGCGGATTCGATTGCCGCTGTCGCTCACTCGTCGCGGCGATCGGGATGAGTTGAATCAAGAAGGCGTCTTCGAGATGCGCGAGCATCGCATGCAACGAGTCCTTTGAAACCGAAACTCCCTGCGATTTCAGGTCGTTGAAGATGCGATGCACGCTGACCAAATTGGCTGCTGCGCCAAGCAATTGCCGGATCAGGCTGCGGATCGCGATCACATTGGGCATCTCATGCCGCTCGATGATGTCGCGAAGCACGACCGTGTCGACATATCCCTGCAGCAAGGCGATGCGGTCTTGAGTTTCGAGTCCTTGTGCCTCGGGAAATCCGCCCGTCCGCAAGTAGTCGGCAAATGCTCGCTCGATCGTCGAACGCAGCGCCTTCTTAAGAAAGGTGGCATCGCCGGTCGGCTCTTTGTCGCAATGCCGCAAGCACTCCCGAAAGCTGAATGGGTAGATGATGGTTTCCATGGCTCGGCCTCGCAGAGCCGTTGCGACTTCGCGGCTTAATAACTTTGCCGACGAACCACTCAGGAAAACGTCAATCTTTTCAGTGTCGATGATGCGACGGATGAACTGCTCCCATCCGGGGACCACTTGCGGTTCATCAAAGAAGAATGCGACTCGCTGCTGATCACGAAATTGAGGGAATCGCAAGAAGTACTCTTCGAGCACCCATGGAAGTTGCGCCGCCTGCATCCCGGCAAGCCGATCGTCCTCGAAGTTGAAATACACGAGTGATTCACGCGGCGCTCCGGCTTGCTGTCGATCGAATTGGCACTGTTGCAGAAAGCATGTTTTGCCACTGCGACGCATGCCGATGATCGCGTGAACTTTTTTCGGAACCTGAGGCAGTCGCACATCGCGTTTGGTAAGCGACGCCAATTCGGACGAGACGGCGTCAGCCAACTTCTCTCGGATAACATCTCGCATAATGTGTCCCTTTCGGAAGGACACCTTAATGACGATCGATCCTTCTTAAAAGGATCGATTTCCAGCAATCGGCAAGCTGACGCCATCAAACGCAGCTCAAGTGCGACTCTGCGGCGATGGGCACTAACGGCGAGCACGTCAGAAACTTGATTCTCGGGCGTCGAGGCGCGGTCGCTCGAAGTGCGTCGAATCGATTCGCGTCCTTTGGCAACAGTGGCGTGCATTCGGTGCGGAAGGCTCATCGGAACGGTCACTGAAAGCCGTCTCAAGGAGCCTTCATGAAGAGTTCCTTCACCGGGCGGTCCGGCACAATGGAGAGGAACGCTGGTACGACGGACTTGTAGTCCGTCGCAGTCGCAGATCGACGGACTACAAGTCCGTCGTACTGGTATGAACTCACCTGCCGCTCGCCTTACTTCGCCAACAACTCCAGTCACCTACCGTTTCATCACGCTTGGCGCGAATTCGTTTAGTCTCGTGCCGATCCGGCTGCGTTTCTTTGCAGCCTCGGTCGAACTGAGTCCCCACTTCCTGCGCCATCGCACACGAACCAATTCCGTCGAAAGGTCGCTCCGTGAAAGCAACGACGCTCGTTCTCAGTCTGTTATCGGTGCTGCTTGCGAGCAGTCGTCTCATTGCTGCTGCTGAGAATCGGACACAGAAGCCGAACATCGTCTTCTTACTTGCGGATGATCTCGGCGGCAGTGATCTGCATTGCTACGAACATCCTTATGCGCGAACGCCGAACATTGATTCGCTGGCGCGCGAGGGCACTCGCTTCACTCAGTTCTCTGCAACAGGAGCGACATGCTGTCCGACTCGCACCGGACTGATGACGTCGAAGTGGCCGGCGAGTTATCCGACTTATCCGGCAAATGGCGGCTTCGCGAATCGAGTGACGATCACCGAGTTGCTCAAGCGGCACGGCTATGCGACGGGGCACTTCGGCAAGTGGCACATCGGGCCGGAACAGAAGCCGGGCACTTATGGCATTGATGCAATCGCTGCTTCCGATGGCGACGAGCAAGAGTCCGCGAAGCAAAAGGGCGGCAAGAAGAACAAGAAGACCGACGATGAGCGCGGACGCGATGCGCCGATCTATGACGCCGCCATCAAGTTCATCGAGCAGCACAAGAGCGGCCCGTTCTATGTCAACGTCTGGGGCCATATCCCGCACAACCCGGTGAATCCCAATGAGACGCTCGTGAAGCGCTGGAGCGGACTCAACGTGAAGGACAGTGACTTCCCCGCTCAGATGCGTTCGAAGTTCGATGAGGTCCGCAAAGCGGGCGGCGATGTTGATGACGGCATGCGGCGTTATCTCGCGGATGTTGAATCGCTCGATGACAGCATCGGGCGCTTGCTCAAGCGACTGGATGAACTCGGCCTGCACGAGAACACGATCGTCGTCTTCAGCACCGATCAAGGTGCCGACATGACGAAGGCCAGCAACGGCGGTTTGCGGTTCAACCAAATGGGCTTCAACGGCGCGTTGCGCGGCGGCAAGCACACTCATTGGGAAGGCGGCGTGCGTGTGCCATGGATCGTGCGCTGGCCGGGTCACGTCCCCGCCGGACGCACGGACGAGCAATCCGTTCTCAGCGGTGCTGACTGGCTGCCGACGCTGTGCTCGATCACCGGAGTGAAGATCAACGCGGCAGACTTCGATGGCGAAGACACATCTGCCGCATGGCTCGGCAAAGGAGCGCATGTCCGCACGAAGCCGTTGTTGTGGAAGACGAGTTCTCCGGGTAGCGAATCTTACATCCGCGAAGGCCAGTGGAAGCTGCGTCATCCGACTCGCAAGAACGGCGGCGAGCTTGAACTCTACGACCTCAATGCTGACCCGGCTGAATCAAAGAACGTCGCCGCTCAGCACCCCAACATCGTGAAGCGGCTTTCGGCAGCAGTTGAGAAGTGGGTCGCGACATTGCCGAAGGACTACGTCAAAGCCAAAGACAGCGACGATTGAACGAGTGCTGCGCAGGGGATCGGCGTCGTAAAGACAGACTCGTTTAACCGCGTGCCCATCGGGCCGCGCTTTTGCCGGCTGCAAGTCGATGAGGACGGGGCAGGAGACCCGACCCCTCGCTGCTTTATGCGTCTCAATAAGAAAAGACGACGGCCGGGGGCGGCCATCTTACGCGCGGCTTAGAGGCTCGTTACGGGCTTGCGGTGCTTCTTGTCACCGCGAAGTGAGGCGGCGGTTGCGAGGGCGAGCGCTGCTCCGATCGGGGCGTGCAGGCCAGCGAGTAGTGGTGAGTCCGCGTTGCGGATCTCGGCGTCGCGGCTTGCTTGAGGCTCTGACTGCGGAGCGACCTTTGAGGAGACTGGCTTGCTTGCGGGAGTCGCTTGAGTCGACGGAACGGTGAGCGACTCGTTGACCTGCTGCAGGATGCGATCGAGTGCTGTTGGAGTCGGCTCGGCGCGTTCTTCGAGTTGCACGCCGGCTTGCTCGTTCGAAGTTGCTGCAGGCTCCGTCTTGTCGGCGGCGCCGCGATCTTCAGTGCTGTCTGTTGGCGCGTCGTTCTCCAGTTCCGCATCCATTGGAATCACGTCCGTGCGAGTCTGCTTTGCTGTCGGCAGCTCTTCATCCAGCAAGGCAAAGAGCTTTTGAGTTTCCGGCTTGTCCCACAACTTCACGAGCAGAGTGTCTGACGGACCGGTGCGCTGCTCGACTTCTTGAAACGAGTCGGCGCCGAGTGGCCGAGCGACGAAGCCGGCATTCAATCCGCGCGGCAATGCGGCGATTGTCGAAGAGGTTCCGGCGGGCGCTGCTCCCGGTGTAACGGAAGTGACAGAAGAACTCGCAGCGGCAGCACCCGAGATCGCGCTCGCACCGGCGAAGCGCGGAGCGGAGACGATTGGCCGCACGAACGTTGTTGCGGTTACGGCACTGCCGCCGATGCTCGCTTGATTGAGCCGCAACCCGATCGCCGACGCCGCGCCCGAGGTGAGCGGCGTCGGGTTCTCGGAGTTGCCCGCTAAGGCGAGGTCGATGTGAAAGGTCAGCGATGAAGCTTGCTCGGCGGTCCATCCGCCAACGTGCAAGACGTACTGGCCGGCGTGCAGCACTCCTTGTCCCGCGAGTGTTTCCGAGGACGCGAATGGAGTGACTGAGCCGTCGCTATTGAGCAACTCAAAGGTTGTGGGGGTAACGGCAGTTACATCATCCGATCGCAGAGCAATGAAGTAGAACTGCGTCTGCAAGATCTCGAAGCGAATGTAGGTGTCGGTATCAGTGGCGGTCGCAGCGACGTCGCTCGTGCGGCGTACGCAGACGACGCCTTCAAGCTCTCGCGGAAAGAGCATGTCGAGATCTTGAGCGTCCTCGAACGACTCATGCCCGGCTGCGAGATGTCGAACTTGAGCGTCTCCCTCAACGCCGCGTTCCGGTGCTGCAACGTTGAAGCGGATGACGTAATCGCCGCTCGCGTCATTGGCTGCGACCGGGTTGCCCGCGAGATCGGTCAACGCAGTTCCGGCGGGCAGATGCAGTTCATGAGCCCCGTTCGGCAGACCATCGAGCAATAAGAACGTCGCTGTTTGAGTCTCTGAGTCATACGAGTCGAAGCGCGGGTAGATGACGGTCCCGTCGTCATTCGTGATGAAGACCGATCGCACGGCTTCGTCGTCGGGACGCAGATAAGCCTCTGCCGCCGTTTGTTGCAGGTTCACCATTTCGCTGAAGCTGACAGTGAAGCGGCGCGGCAAGTCGGTCAGCGTCGCGCCGTCTTCAATCGACGTTGCGGTGACGCTCGGAGCGACGTTGTCAGAGGTCAGCGAGAGATTGATGACATAGTCGCCGGTGTAAGCGCCATTCAGACCGCTATGAGTCACGCTCGGATTGAAGACTCCGTCCGGGCCGTACTCGGGATCGTTCGTCGCGGACGAAACCGCGAGGAAGTACTCGCCCTCAGTCAGTCCGGCGTAAAGCACGTTGTCGGTGAAGAGTGGCAGAGTTCCATTGTTTGCCTCTGCCGGGTTTTGGGTGTTGCCGTTGAAGTGAACCAGTTCGAGCGAACCGTCGGGCATGCGTTGCAGCAACGTCAGCGACGGATCAAGGGGCGAGCCGAAGCGACCGGCGAAGGCTTCTGCGACAAAGCTCCATTGGCCTTCGCCGGTCACTGTGAAGCGATAGAGATCAACGTCCGACGCGCGATTCCATAAGGCAATGTCTTCGCTGTAAGGGTCATAAGCCGGGTCGTCGCCGATTACTCCCGTGACTTGCAGAGGCACTGTCGTCAGCACATCGCCGAGATCGGTTGCTGTAGTAATTGTGTCATCGCCGCAGTCAGAGACTGCGCAGCCTTCTTGTCCGACGACATCAAAGCTCAGCTCGAAGTCCGCAGCCGCCGCTTCCTCACCGGGAGCGAGCAAGCGATTCGAGAGCACGAGCCGATAGTGCCCCGCCTTCAAAGCTGTCGTCGGAATCAACGTCAGCTCGTTGAGGTTGTGACTGAAGCTCCAATACCCGACCGACAGCAATTGCTCGTCGGTCAGAGTGACTTCGCCGTCTTCGGTCGTTGTGAACTGACTGGAGAAGAGCTGCACGGTGTCCCCGTCGGCAATCAACGACTCATCGAGTGAGCGATCGAAGCGGACGGTGATCACACTCGGAGCACTCGTCAGTTCGCTGTCGGCGTCGATGTTCGAGCCGAGCACTTGCGCTCCGGCGGTTGTTGCGGAAGTCAGCGGCGCGACGGCGAGGTGCAGTTCGTATTCGCTCGCAACACCGGGCAAGCCGCTGTCGGCGAGGAACGGATGAAAGTAACGATTACTACCCCCAGTCACGGCGACGAAGTAAGTGCCGGCACCGAGCGTGACTTCGAACGAGTCCGTCTCCTCCGAAGACACTTGCTCGAGCAACTCGCGACGCAGCGGGTTGTGAGCTTCCCAAAGTTCGGACTCGCCGCCGTACAAGCTGACGACTGCGGCGGCAGCTTCATCCGCCGAGTGAGCGGCAACGTCGAGTTGCACCGTCGCTGATTCGCTGAGGGTGAATGAGTACCAGTCAGCGTCCGTCGACAATCCGGTTCCCTCGCCGATCAAGCCGTTGATGGCAGCGATGTCTTGAGCATTCAAGCTGCCGACGTCTTGAGCGGTATCGAGGGTATTGTTCGCTTCGAGATCAATGTGGGCATAGACGGCGCCGCCGAGCGAGACCGCTGACAGCAAGCCGCGTCCTTCGAGCATCTCAAAGTTCTGCATCCGTCGTCGCAGCGGACGACGCTGCGGTCGCACGCGAGCAAAGACTCGCTTCACAAACGCGACGAGAGAGTGCAGCAACATAAGAGACGCCTTTTGAGGAACAGATCCGTTTTGGGGTACGACGGACTTGCAGTCCGTCGCTTCTCACGACGTTCGACGGACTACAAGTCCGTCGTACCAATGTTCCTCACCCGTTGTGTTGACCGGCCCGGTGAGGAACTTTTCTTGAAGTGCGGCGACTCATCGCCGCATTGAGCGGTGCTCCGCTCTGTCGTTTTTACTTCATGCCGTCTTGAGACCGTTTGATTGCTGTTAGTCGCCTTTCGCTCCGCGAAAAAGCGTCTTTGTTGCAGCGTCATCCTGCGTTGAGACCGGGATTGCAGGGCCCCTCTTGAAGACGCACTTTCGCGGAGCGAAAGGCGACTATCTCGCAGTCGTCCTTCGCACGCCGGATGGCTCACCGCAGGGCGAACGCTCCGCGCCTTACCAATTGGTTGCGAACCGAGCTTCGTAGGTCGTTGATCGCGTCCATGATCTCTGCTTGAAACTCGCGACTCGCAAAGGCGCGATCAGAGGCTTGCCGAGTCCGAGTGGTCGTCGGCTCTGCTTGCGTCCGTCGTCGCTGCAGGTCGTTGATCACAGCGAGCAAGGATGCGTCGTTCGCAATCGCCGGAGTCGCATCGGACTGACGGTGGGTCGTGACTCCGGGCAAGCCGAAGCCTTGCTGAGCAACACGCACCGAGTCGTCGTGCTCATCCTCGTGCTCATGTTCGTGTTCCTCTTCGTGCTCATGTCCGTGCCCCTCGGCCGAGAACTGATGCAGGTCAGTGCGATAGCGAGCGGTATAGATGCCGGCGGTATCAGCGCTGTCCGGTCCGTTCCAAACGACCGTCAGTCGACCCATGAAGTCCGCAGTGACGCTCGGCAGTTTTTGATCGCCGGTCGCCGTGCCGTTGATCACGAACTCACCCTCGAACTTTGCTCCGCCCGGAGTGAGTTGCTGACCGTAGATCTGCCATCCGCTCGTTGTGGTCGAGCCCGCCCATGTCACGATCGCGTTGCCGCCTGCGTCCATTGCGACGGATGAATCCAGTTGATCGGCAGCAGTCGTTGTGTTGACGCGCAGTTCGGTGCCCTGAGCAACAGCCGAACTATTGAAGCGTTGTGCGTAGATGCCGGTGCCACTGCCGTCCTGCGCGGCGCTGGTCCATGTGACGAGGAAGTCGCCGGTCAGCCGATTGATCGCGACTGCCGGGTCCGATTGATCGCCGGTCGTGTAAGTGTTGACCTTGATCGGAGACCCGACGAGCACCGCATTCGCATCAAAGCGTTGTGCATAGACCCCCAGTCCGCTGCCGTCTTGCGCGGCGCTGGTCCATGTCACGACGGCTTCTCCCGTCAGGCGATTCACCGCAACGGCTGAGTCCGTCTGATCTCCAGCAGTGACTGTATTAACTCTTACTTCGGCACTCTTCGGCAGTCCGTCCATCCCGTAGCGGCGGCCATAGATGCCTGCTCCCGAGCCGTCTTGTCCTGCACTCGTCCATGTCACAAAAAATCCTTTGAGCCCGTCCATCGCGACAGAGGAAGCCGTCTGATTGCCGGCGGAAGTTGTGTTGATCTGAAACTCGCCGCCGATTGGGACGCCCGAAGAGTCATAGCGTTGCCCGTAGATGCCGGCGGTTGCCGCGTCTTGAGTCGAGCTCGTCCATGTGACGACGAAGTTGCCGAGAATGTCCATTCCGACGCTCGGCTCGATCTGATCGCCAGCAGTCGTTGTGTTGACGCGGAACTCGTTCGTCAGCGGCGTGCCGTCGTCTTTGTAGAGCCGCGCATAGACGCCCCATCCGCTGCCGTCTTGATTCTGACTCGCCCATGTCACGGCGTAATTGCCGACCGTTGAACTGGCGATCGAACGTTCGGACGTCACCTGCGTATTGGCCGTTGATTGGTTGAGGCTCGACTCCGGCAGCAACAGCAATGCTTGTCCGCCGCCTGATGTCAGAGTGGCTCCCTTCGAACTCACGGTTGAGTTCGACGTAAAGGCCGGATCAGCGCCCGTGCCCATATTCACGCATAAGCCGTAGAGGCCGGTCTTGAATGCTGCGAGCGAGTCGGGGCTTGTCACTCGGATGTAATAAGTCTGACCGGCAGCAATGCCCGTAAAGGTCGCGGTGATCGTCGCGCCGTACGTCGTGCCTGTTGCTGTCGCTTTTACGACACCGGCGCTGTCGAGGATCTCGACCTTCGGCTTCATCAAACTGAAGCCTGTCGATTGCACTTTGGCCTTGAGTGTTGTCGTCGCACCGGTCGGCACAACGACCTTGTAGACGTCGATGTCGGTGTTCGTGCTTAGGTCGAGGTTGCTGACGGCAAAGGCTTTCGATGTCGCGTTGACGAGCGACGTCAGATCCTTCGCTGTCGCAGTCGTCTCGTTCGCAGCGGCGGTGTCATAAGTGTCTTTCGCTCGCGCCACGTTCGCGCTGTAGACGTTGCGAATGCCCGAGATGTCGTCGGCATTGAGCGCGGTCTTCGCTCCATACGTGCCGTACATGACGGCGGCTGTCGTTGTTGAGTGGTTCAGACCGAGGGCATGACCAATCTCATGCACGGCGACCGAGAAGAGGTCGTAAGTCGAACCGATGTTGAAGGTCAGTCCGGTGTTGAATTGGATGTCGCCGGCGATCGAGTAGTTATTAACCGGTGGCGGCATGTAAGCCTGAGCGATCGTCGTATTGCCGAAGCTGTATCCGCCGATGCGGATATCGCCCATCGTCGGATCGCCCTGCTGATAACTGCCTGATCCGAGTGCCGCACCACTGTCGGTGATGACCGAGAAGTTGATGTTGGTCTGCTGAGCCCAGTACTGCGCGGCCTTCAGAATTTGATTCTGCCATGTGGCGGCGCTGCCGAACTTCGTATTGAAGACCGAGTTCAGATTGCTGGTCGTCGTGCCGAGGCTCGTGCCGTCCGGCATGAAGCTGATCGTGATCAACTTCGGGTTCGGCCACTTGTTCCCGCTGGCGGCGTAAAGCACCACTCGTTCTTCGAGCGTCTCGGTCTGCACCTGCATTGGAGTGCCGCGCGTTGCACTGCGTTGGCTCCTGCGGCCAAACCAGCGTGAGATGAGTGAGTTCGACATGTTGGTTCTCAGTGCTGTCAATCAAGGTGTGAGTCGCGAATGCCCGCCCAAACCTAGGTCGCGCTGAAAACCGGTCAAACTGCAGCAGGTACTTAGAGGTGCTCGCCCTTCGCTCCGTCGCGAATCGCAGCGTCCTCACATGCCATCCTCTGCTTGATACGCCGAGACGCCGGTCGTCGAACGCTGTCCGCATCTGTCGCCGTGCTCACAACACAGAGCGACCTGACGTCATGTCGGTACGAATTGACCGCTTGCGATAGAGCCTGAGTGGTGTTGCCGTCTCAGAAATCCCTCACGCCCTTTTCCTCAATGAAGCAGCCTGCTTTGGGGGCGCGTTGCAGTGCCGTTCGACAATTTCCCGCCTCGCGAATTGCGGGACGGGAAGCCGTGCCTAGAATCCCGCCGCCCATTTCGCCATTTTCCGCAAGCGATACTGCGAAAACTCCCCGCCTGAGATTGCCCCTGTTGGAGATCACCCATCGTGAGCTTGGCCCTATCCATGACTTTGGAAGACCTGATTGAGGAATTCGACGACCTCGGCGACTGGGAGTCGAAGTGCGAGTACCTCATGGAAATGGGCGACGATCTGCCCGAGATGCCCGCTGAGTTGAAGAACGAAGAGACTCGCGTGCATGGCTGCCAAAGCAATGTGTGGATGGCGGCAGAGGTCTCTGAGGACGGCGACCGCACGATCGAACTGACGGCGGATAGCGACGCGAAGATTGTGAAGGGGCTCGTTGCTGTTGTGCTGCTCGCGTACTCGGGCCGCACGGCTCGTGAGATTCTCGACACCAACATCGAATCCATCTTCGCGCGACTAGGACTGACGAAGCATCTCAGCATGGCCCGTCGCAACGGTCTTGCCGGAATGGTGAAGCGCGTGCGAGCGATCGCTGTTGCAGCATTGGCTGACTGCTAGTTCTGCGAGTCGCGGAGCTTGCGAGTTGCCCGAGTAGCATGGACTTCCAGTCCGTGCCGCCTTTTGGGATGCCGCGTTCGAGTACCCGACGCCGCTCAGCACGAGCTCGAAGCCCCTGCGTCGCATCGCCCAGTAACTTTTCTGACATCCAATCAATGATGCTCCCGACTTCTGACTTCTGGGACAGCGACAAAGTCCGCAGCGACTTCCCGATTCTGCTGCGCCCGTTCGAATCGGGGCGTTATCGCAAAGGCACGCTGCCCTGCTTCCTCGATAGTGCCGCCAGTGCCCAAAAGCCGCGCTGCGTCATCGAGAAGGAACGCGAAGTCGAAGAGACCTATTACGCAAACGCTTATCGCGGGGTGCATGAGTTCGGAGCCCGGATTGATGAGGAGCTCGAAGCGACTCGTTCGAAGGTCGCCGCTTTCATCGGTGCCGCCAGCACCGAAGAGATCGCCTTCACAGCCGGCACGACGATGTCCATCAACCTGCTGGCGCGCGCTTGGGGCAGCAAGTTTCTCGGCCCCGGCGACGAAGTGCTGATCACCGAGATGGAGCATCATGCCAACATCGTTCCGTGGCAGATGATTTGTGCCGAGCGCGGAGCAACGTTGCGCTGGCTGCCGATCACTGAGGATCGACGCCTTGATCTCAGTCGGCTGGATGAGTTCCTCACTCCGCGCACGAAGCTGTTCTCGGTGACTGGCATGTCGAACGTGCTCGGCACCGTGAATCCGATCCCGGAACTGGCGCGTCGAGCACATGACGTCGGGGCGTTGATTCATGTCGATGCCGCGCAGTCCGTGCCTCATCAGCCGGTGAATGTCGTCGCGGACGGCATCGACTTTTTGTCGCTCTCGGGGCACAAGCTCTTTGGTCCGAGCGGCGTCGGAGTCTTCTACGGACGCCGCGAGTTGCTTGATGCGATGAACCCCTTCATGGGCGGCGGTCACATGATCGCGCAGGTCTTCAAGACGCACTCGACGTACTCGGACCCGCCAGCAAAGTTCGAAGCCGGCACGCTGCCGATCGTGCAGGCGATCGCGCTTGGTGCTGCGATCGACTATGTAACGAGTCTTACCTTCGAGCGCATTCATGCTTACGAGTCGCAGTTGCTGGCTTATGCGACCGAGCGGTTGCAGGCGATCTCGGGACTGACGATTCACGGACCGGCCATTGAGCACAAAGGCGCGATCTGCGCTTTCACGATTGAAGGCGCGTCGTCTTACGACCTCGCCGAGTGGCTCAACAGCAAAGGCGTCTTCGTGCGTCACGGACATCACTGCACGATGCCCCTGCATCAAATCTTACAGATCGAGAATTCGGTCCGTGCGAGCTTCGCCTTCTACAACACTTGCGAAGAGATCGACCGACTCGTCAACGCGATCGACTTCACGGTCGCAAAGCTGCGCTGAGCGTGAGCTGAAACTCAGCGCGTAGAATGGCCGCTCTCGGCCGTCGTCTTCGTCTTTGTCTTCGCGAAAAGGCTCGCGGTCTGACTTCCGACGTGCTTCTAGTTCTCGACTGCTTGTCGGCTTGCGCAAATGGAAACGCCGTCGATAGTCGCCTTTCGCTCTGCGAAAGGACTTTTCTTCGGCGATTTTGCTCCGAAAAAGCGTCCTTTCGCAGAGCGAAAGGCGACTATCGAACGCAGCCCCGCATCAGTCCTTCGACTTCTTGGACTTCGACGACTCACTCGAAGTCGACTTGCTCTCGCTCTTCGATGACGACTTCGAATCGCCCGAAGATGTGCCCGAGGTAGAACTCGATGACGCACTCGACGATGACGACTCGGCAGCTTTCTTGTCTGCCTCGGCACTCTTCTTGTACGAGTCGCTGCGATAGTCGGTCAGATAGAAGCCCGAGCCTTTGAAGATCAGTCCGGCACCGGCACTGATGAGCCGCTTCGCCTTCATCTTGCCGCACTTCGGACACTTCTTCGTCGGCTTCGCGGTCATGGAATGGAACTCTTCCCACTTATGCTCGCAGGCATCGCAGGCATAGTCGTAGGTCGGCATGAACGTTGTCCTTAAGTCTGTGAGTTGAGCTTCGAAAGACATCTTCCGAAGGCATGTTGAGTGAAGGGACGCGGCGCTTGAAGTGCGACTCGTCGACGTGATGGATTCGGAAGTAGCCGAAATCGTGAGATTTCGGGGAATGAATGCTTGAGTCCTTTGCCGAAACGCCATTCACCGAAGTCTGACGACTTCGGCTACGCCCCCGCGACTCGCGTTACGAGAAATCCAATCCGCGCAGCGTTCCGGTACTGCTCGCGAACTTGTCGACCGGCAATCCCATTCGCTGCAGCATGCTGACATACAGATTCGGCAGCGGGTAATTTTTCTTACGGTCGAACGCCAAATGGCCTGCATGTTGAAAGCCGCCGCCCAGCAACAGCATCGGCAAGTTCTTGTTGTCGTGACTCGCGGCATTACCCATCGGGGCTCCGTAAAGCACCATTGTCCGATCGAGTAACGGTTCGCCGCCTTCTTTGGTCGCGTTCAACGCTGCGAGGAATTCGCCGAGCACCTTGAACTGCGCGCTCTCAATCGTGAAGAGTTGATCAAGCGCCTCTTTGCGGCCCCCGTGATGCGTGATGCTATGCGTCTCGTCTTTCACTCCCGGCAAGTCGGCAACGATGCTGAAGGTGTTGACGAACAAGCTGACGACGCGCGTGCTGTCGGACTCGAAGCCCAGTCGCGTGATGTCGAGCATCAGTCGGATCTTGTCGATCAGCTTCTTGTTCTCGGAAACATCGGTCGGTGCCGGCGCGGACGGAGTGGGCTTCGGCTTGCGCTCCCATTCCTGAGCGAGTTCAAGTTGTCGTTCGAGATCTCGCACCGCCGAGAAGTACTGGTCGAGTCGCGCTTGATCCGCTGCTCCGACACTCTTCGCGAGCCGTTTGGCATCATCAGAAACGAAGTCGAGCGCACTGCGTCCTCGTCCGAGATCCGCAATGCGCGCGTCGATCTCCGACGGCTTCCCCTGCAAGAACATCTTCTCGTAGAGCTTTGCCGGACTCTTATCGGTCGGCACTTTCACTCCACTCCGCGAGAACGCCATTCCCTGAGTGCTCTCGGCATTCACATCGAGCACGAACGACGGAAATCGAGTGACCGGTCCGAGCAGCTCGGCGGCGTATTGATCGAGCGAAATGGAATTCTTGAATCCCGCGCCTCCCGGATGAGGTGCCGCTGACAGAAACGATCGCTCGGCTTCGTGCGCGCCATCGACATCCGGGTGCGAGACGCCGCTTAAGACGGTCATCTTCGCTTTGAAGTCTTTGAGGATGTCGAGGTACGCCGTCAGCTCGAAGTCTTTGCCGGTCGCCGTCGGAAAGAAGTGCTGCGACAGGATCCCCATATTGGTCTGAATGGCGATCATGCGACGCGGTGTCTTCGGCGAAGCGTCCGCTCCAATCGCCCGCCGTCCGAACGCGGGCAACATCGCATCAAGCAACGGAAGAGAAAGCCCGATCCCCGCCCCGCGCAAGAACGTCCGCCGCGACAATGGTGATAACTGAGAAAGCAACATTGGCTGTTCCTTCGAGGGGCGATTTCGGTACGTCGGCAGAAGTCATTGAGCCCACTGGGACACAAGGCCAGCGGCAGATGAGAAGTTACCGGCGATCTTCTGTACGACGGACTTGTAGTCCGTCGCAGTCGCAGATCGACGGACTACAAGTCCGTCGTACTGGTATGAACTCACCTGCCGCTCGCCCAAACGACTGATGGAGATTGCTCAACTTCATTCGTCCCGTCCGTCCCATTGGTCCCATTCAACGACTCACTTATTCAAAAACAGCGGGCTCTGCACCACTTGATGCACGAGTTCCGCGACTTGCGGATTCGGCCCGCCGGCTTTCTTCACGATCTCATCGACTGCCGCTCGATCGGCAAACTCAACCGGTGCCCCGGTGGCATAAATCACCAGTTGATTCGCGAGGTTGCGCGAGAACGTTCGCGTCTCGCGTTTGAGGACTTCTTGAAACTCGCGCATGTCGGCGAACTTGCGACCGTCGAGCAGTTCGCCACTCGCATCAACCGGCTGACCGTCGCGGAAGTTGGCGTGATTTTTGAACTGACCTTCGGGCGTCAGATACGAGCGGAAGATGCGTTGGAAGTCAGGCGCCTTCTTGCCTTCGGTTGCTCGATAGAAGTCGCGCCAACCGCCGATGACGTCGTAGCTCTCGAACGCGAACCCCGGCGGATCAAAGCGCGCATGACAACCCGAGCACGCGGCTTCCTCACGATGTTTGGCGAGCTGCTCGCGGATCGTCGTCGCCCCTTTCACATCAGGTTCAACAGCAGGCACATCTGGCGGCGGAGCTTGCGGCGGCTGCCCGAAGATCTTCTTCATCACCCATGCACCGCGTTTGACGGGGCTCGTCGTCGTGCCATTGGCTGTCACTTTTAATACAGCAGCCATCGTCAGCAGTCCCCCGCGCGCCATCGTCTTTTGATCAACATCCACTTTGCGAAAGCGCGTCCCGTCAACGCCCGCGATGCCGTAGTGCTCGGCCAATCGTTGATTCACGACATTCATGTGCGTCGCAAACAAGTGGCTCGACGGCAGCCGACCTCGAATGGCGAACTTGAAGAACTCGCGCGGTTCGCGGCGCATGGCGTCGTCGAGATACGGCTGAAACTCGGGATAAAGCTGCTTGTCGGGACTCGTCAGGTCGAAGTCGCGCAGATCGAGCCACTGATCCAAAAAGTCTTGATAGAAGCGGTCCGCCTTCGGATCCGCGAGCAAGCGCTCGGCTGATGATCGCAACCCCGCCGGCTCGCTCAGCGTCCCCGCTTTGGCCGCCGCGAGCAGTTCGTCATCCGGGCACGAGTTCCACAAGAAGTAAGACAGCCGAGTCGCGATCGCATAGCTGTCGAGAGCACCGGCGGGTTCGTTGAGAAACAAGAAGTCCGGGCTCAGCAACGCCGTGCGATAGGCTTCGAGCATCGCGTCCTCAAACGCGGCTCCCTCCTTGAGGCGCGAGTCGGCAATCGCGGCATAGCGGTCGACTTCAGGACCATTCACCGCGCGACGAAACGCTCGCGGTAGAAACGTCGTCAGCAACTTCTTCGCGTCGACACTGGGCTCATCCGAGATCGTAGCTCCCGGTACGAGTCGCCCCGGTCCATTCGCTGCGCCGCGAGCTTGCCGAAATGTCTTCGGACGTTCGGGCTTCGCAGTCTGCGGCGGCAGCTTGCTAAACGGGACGACTGGGAGATTCCCGAAGAGTCGCCGATGGCTTGCTGGCGGCCATTCATCATGCAGCGGCCCCGTCACAACGAGCCGATCAATCGCGACGCCGGCGCCCGAGTACGCTTTGATCTGACCCTGCGAGAAATAGACGTGAGCATCCAAGAACGATGTCCCGGCGGCGCGCAGGTGATTCTCTTCTTTGGGCTCGATGTCGACCGTGAACTCAGTCGACGTTGGCTTGAGGCTCGGAGCATCCGCAAAGCCGATCAGCCGACTGCCGCAGTAGACGCCGACCGAACCCGTTCGAGGCGACTCTTTCACTTCGCCCTTATCCCACCAATAGGACCATGCCGAGACCCCAATCTGATACCGACCGGGATGCACCGGAGCGAAATTGAAACGACCGCCGAATGACTCACCAAAAGTCCGCGTCATCCCGACAGTACTGCCTTCTTTGAAGATCCCGTCCTTCTCCGCCTCACCCAGTCCTTTGTATTTCCCGCCGAAATGCCACTTTCCGCCGGGATAATTCCCGTCCGCGTTTGTCGCCTGAGGCATCGGGAAACGGGATTCATCATATTTCTTATCTGCGGTCAGCATGACCGCATCGCCGCCGCCCATCAGCACTTTGTAATCATATTGCTGATTCGCATAGAGCGTCCGCCGCTCGACTTCTGGCGGCACCGACCATTTTGCAACGGCTGCATGCAGCGCCTTGTCGACCGCCTCGCCATACTTCGACAATAATACCGGAGAAACATCAAGCGCCGCAGCCGTCTTCGTATACCCGTCTGCTCGCCCGTCTTCCGGCAGCAGTTCTCGCACTTCGAGCCACGGAATTTCGAGCAGGTCGCGCAGCGTGTTCTCGAACTCGGTCCGATTCATCCGGCGAATAACACTTCGCCCACTCGCTCCCCGCCGTGCCTGCACTTCGGCGGAAAGTGTCTGCCCGAGCCAATCGAGCGCAACTTTGATATCCGCCGACGCCGGTTTCTGAGCATCCTTCGGCGGCATCTCCCCGGCCTGCACGCGATCGTACAGCCGAACCCAACGAGCAAAAGTGCTCGGATCACTCAGCGCCGGTCCGCCGACACTGAGATCAAGACCGCCCTTTTTCGTCTGAGTGTCATGACACTCAAAACAATACTTCTCAA